>DASSCX010000148.1:0-18681 GCA_035697425.1 Pyrinomonadaceae bacterium
ATGAACCGGGCGGTTTGAGCGTTGCTAACGACAAGCTCTACATCGCTGATACGAACAATCATGCAATCCGCGTTGTTGACTTGAAGACGAAGACGACCGCAACGCTCCAGATCAAGAATCTGGGGCCGCCGGCTTCTAATGTAACGACGGACTCGAGCGAAACTAGCGACGGACCAAACGCCGAAGAGATTCAATTAGCGACGCAACAGGTTCGTGCAGCAAGTGAGGGAACGCTGATCATACAGGTTGAGCTTCCCAAGGGTTACCATCTGAATCCGATGGCGCCGCAGCGTTACCGAGTCTCGGTGGAGAAAGGGTTTCCAAATTTCAATCTTTTTGTGCTAGGGCGCAGTGGACCGGTTGCTAAAAGTAAAGAGACAAAACAGACGTCGAAGAGTCTAAAGCTACCCATACTCATTCCCTTCGCGGCGGCGGAGGGGGGTGATGCTGAACTAAGGATACAGGTGACGCTCTTCTACTGCCGCGAAGACAACACCGGAACCTGCAGGATCAAGACTCTCGTCTGGCGTGCGCCTTTTTCGGTGGTGAAAGATCCCACTGCCTCAACAGAGATAAAGGTATCGGGCAAAGTCACGGCTGAGTAAGCGCAAATCAAAATGGTAATCGGCGCATACGGAGGGCATGATAAGAGCCTGCGAAGCAGGCGGTCGCGTAAAGCCCAGGGCGTAAGCCCCAGGGTACCCATACAATTCGATCCGCGATTTCTTTGATTGATTCTGTCGCCTGCTTCGCAGGCTCATCGAATTCGTCTAACCAAGCCTTGGGCTTACGCCCTGGGCTTTACGCTTGCGCCTGCTTCGCAGGCTGAATTTGCTCCCGTCTTCAATCACTGCTTTCAGTCATTCGCTGAAAGTCTCCTTTTGCCACGTCGCTTGCTCATGTCTCGAGCAGCGCGTAATATCGAACTCCCCTAACAACTTAATCTTCAGGAGCAACATCGTGTCTGATAAACCATTTCTGACTGATATCAAGACCCTGCGCGAACGTGCCCGCCAACACATTGAGAAGGGGGCCATTACACCGGGATACACTGCCGATCTGCCGACCGTAATTAGGTTGCTTAACGAGGCACTCGCTACGGAGATTGTCTGTGTGCTCCGTTACAAGCGGCACCATTTCACGGCTTCGGGGATCCATGCTGAGAGTGTCGCAACTGAATTTCTTCAACACGCCAATGAAGAACAAGGTCACGGTGATTTAATCGCCCAGCGCATTGTGCAATTAGGCGGAGAGCCGAACTTTGATCCCGAAGGTCTGCTCACTCGCAGTCACGCTGAATATGACGACAGCGCCGGCTTAATTGAAATGATCAAAGAAGATCTCGTGGCTGAGCGCATCGCGATCGACAGCTATCGCGAGATGATCAATTACGTTGGCAATGACGACACCACCACGCGCCGCATGTTGGAAGGGATTCTGGCGATGGAAGAGGAGCATGCTGACGACCTCGTGACCCTGCTTCAAGAAATTGGAGTGTCGAAAGCTAGCACCGCATAATGATCAGCGCGTGATTGCTGGACACGCCCCCGCAAACTAACGCTTACCCAATCAAGCGGAACCTTTGAGCGTGATGCTTTGTAGCCCAAGCATCACGCTTGTTATCTTAGAAACTTGTTAGCTAGCCAATTCAACCCGACTCCACCACGGCCCACGATGTGTCGTAGTTGTGGCGCTATCGTGGGCGCTGGACAAACTACCTGCGCGGTTTGCGGCGCTTCGACTACAGCTCAACCTGCTGCTCGTCCAGCTCGCGCTGTTCCTGATCGCGAGACCGTCCGGTTTGCTCGCGCGCTCATGGAGCGCCCCTACAAATTCACAATCATTCTGCTGGTGACGAACCTCTTCGTGTATTTGTTGATGTGGCAGTCCAGCGGTATGCGGTTCAGTATGCTCGGCGTTTTCCCTTATCCAGTCCTGGTGGCCTACGGAGCGAAACTGAATTTCCTGGTAGCTAGCGGTCACCAGTGGTGGCGTTTGGTGACGCCGATGTTCATTCATGTAAATTTGCTGCACCTCTTGGTGAACATGTACAGCCTCTGGATCATTGGTCCGTACGTGGAAAAACTTTACGGCTCTTCAAAGTTTGTAGTGTTTTGGGTATTAACCGGAATTGCCGGCGTCGTTGCAAGCTACCTAACCGTTGTCAGTCCCGACACACCCCTCGGAGCGCTGGGACGATTCATCTTTAAAATTCATGACGAACCATCCGCCGGTGCCTCGGGGGCGCTATTCGGACTCGTGGGCGTGCTCTTTGTCTTTGGCATTAAGTTTCGTCACGAGTTACCGGAAGGCTTTAAACGGGCCTTCGGGATTGGATTGCTGCCGATGATTGTGCTCAATCTTTTCATCGGCTATGTCGGACGCGGCATTATCGATAATGCTGCTCACCTGGGCGGGCTCGCAGCGGGCGCGGCGTTGGCTTTGGTTGTCGACTACCGGCGCCCGGGCGAGCGATCGCGCGTGGCGGTCGTCTGGCAGGTCTTAAGAGTAGCCGCGTTGGGGCTCGTTGCAATCAGCTTCGTTCAGATCGTCAGGCACTTTCGAGATCCGGTAGCTGCTTCATTGGTCCCCGTTGCAGTCCGACCCCAAAGTACCGCCAACGATTTCGTTGTCTATGCAAAGGCGATGAACGAAGCACAGGAGGCGCTCTATGCTGCTGTTCAGGAGGGCGATTCACAATTCGTTACGAGCGCGGTGAATAATCTGAACAACGCGCCCTATCTGGATCAGAAAGCACACGAGCTCCGAGAAACGATTAGAAATCTTTTGTTGGAAGCAGCAGCGATCAATGAGCCGGGAGCTGCACCAACCAATGCCGAAGAGATTAGGCGGAAAAAGTCGCAGCTCATTCACAGGTTTGGAGTTTGGGTCAAAGACTACAATGAGTGGTTGAAGACTGAGGGTAAGAAATACGGTGGCTTGGTCGAAGTTAAGCCGCAATCGTCTCAATGAGGTTCCCGTTCTGGTTGTAAAGATTGATTCGAGAAGAAGAGGAGAAAGAGGTATGGAAATAAAGAAGGTAGGCGTGCTGGGCTGTGGCCTGATGGGTTCAGGCATCGCGCAGGTGGCGGCCAGCGCCGGATTTCAAACTGTGGTTCGCGAAGTCTCCGACGAACTCATTAAGAAAGGCTTCGCTGGTATCGATAAGTCGCTTGCAAAGTTTGCAGAAAAAGGCACGATCACAGCAGATCAACAACAAGAAATCCGGGGAAGGTTAAATGGCACCACGACATTCGACGACCTGGCCGACTGCGACATCATCATCGAAGCGATTATTGAAAACATCGAAGAGAAACGTTCCACCTACAAGCAGCTCGATCAGATTTGTAAACCGGAAACAATTTTCGCCTCCAATACTTCATCGATCTCGATTACGGAAATGATGACGGCGACTTCGGCCGAACGGCAGCGGCGTTTTGTCGGCCTGCACTTCTTTAATCCCGTGCCCCTCATGAAGCTTGTCGAGGTAGTGCGCACCATCCTGACTGATGAGCAGATCTACGAACAGGCGATCGAATTTGGTAAACGGTTGGGCAAGACCCCGGTGCGCGCTAACGACACCACCGGTTTCATCGTGAACCGTTTGCTCGTGCCTTACATGTTGGATGCGATCCGCGCCCTGGAAGAAGGAGTGGGTTCAATTGTGGATATCGATGCGTCGATGAAGTTAGGGCTCGGATACCCGATGGGTCCGTTCACACTCGGCGACTTTGTGGGACTTGATACGACTTATTACATCGCGGAGATCATGTTCAATGAGTTTCGCGAGAAGCGGTTCGCACCACCACCACTTTTGAAGCGCATGGTGCTGGCCGGACTCTACGGTCGCAAATCGGGAAGAGGTTTCTATGACTATAGCGATCCGAAGAATCCGGTGCCGATGAAGCTGGTCTAAGAGGGTTCGGGTTTCGGGTTGGCTTTAACCGCCGATCCGGGAAAGCACAGAGTCGCGAAGGCGCAGAGCCGCCAAGTTATGAACCGAATTCAAGGCAGCGCCATCTAAGCTTCTTATGTCGGAAACCGCTCTCATTTGCTTAGCTGCCAAAGTATTCTTTGCGCCTTCGCGCCTCGGCGTCTTGGCGCTTTAACTCAAAATACTGATGTCATTGATCGTCCTTGAGCGAGCTGAAGACGTCGCGCTTGTGCGGCTCAATCGTCCCGAGAAACTAAACTCGCTGACAGGCGAGATGATTCTCTTGCTTAGTGATCTCTTCAGCGGGTTCGCAACGGATCCCAGTCTGCGCGCGGTGATTCTCACAGGAACAGGTGCAAAAGCATTTTGTGTGGGCACGGATATCAATGAGCTCGCCGACGGTGGGGCAGCTGAGGCCCACAACATTTCAAAGCGGGGACAGACTCTGTGCGATTTGATCGAGCGCTGTCCGGTGCCGGTGATTGCAGCGATTAATGGTCTGGCTGTAGGCGGTGGTTGCGAGTTGGCTCTCGCTTGTCACATCCGGCTCGCAACAACCAACGCGCGCTTTAGTTTGCCGGAAACGAAGCTGGGAATCATGCCCGGATACGGTGGCACGCAACGGATGCCTCGTGAACTTGGCATGTCACGCGCGCTGGAGATCATGCTCTGCGGGCGTGAAATGTCCGCCGCAGATGCTGAGAGGCTGGGCTTGATCAACCGGCAAGTAGATGCTGCCAGTTTGTTGACTGATGCTTCTTTGTTGGCCCAAGGCATCGCAAGACTCGCGCCCTTGGCAATTCGCGCTTGCTTCGAGTCTGTCCGCGTTGGTCTTGAGCTTCCGCTTGCTGAAGGATTAACGGTTGAGACCCGACTCTTTGCCGAATTGTTCGAGACGAGGGACATGCGCGAAGGCACGCGCGCATTTCTGGAAAAACGGGCGCCGGTGTTTAAGGGGAAATAGAGTCTTCGGTCTCAAGTCTCAAGGTCTCAAGTCGTACACGCTCGCCGCCAAGACGCAGAGGCGCCAAGACGCAAAAAATGACTGGGCATTTGATCTCACCTTTTAGATATCGGAGTTCTAAATTCGCCCTCATAGATGTAACCCTCCGACCTAACTGTCAAACACTTTCTTTCGTCTTGGCGCCTTTGCGCCTTGGCGGTGAAATGTTTGAAACTTGAGACTTGAGAATCGCATCTCTATACTGAAAATGACGTTGGCATAACTCCGGCTCGCAGCGCTTGAGAACAAATTGCAACCAAAAACTCACGAAGGACAACTAAACGCCGCGGGATTTCGCTTTGCGATTGTGGCGAGCCGTTGGAACGACTTTATCAGTTCGCGCTTGCTGGAAGGCGCGCTTGATGCGCTCGAGCGTTTGGGAGCCGCAACGGAAGCGGTTGAAGTTTTCAAAGTTCCCGGCGCTTTTGAAATTCCGCTCGTCGCACTAACGGCCGCAGAGTCAGAAAAGTTTGATGCCGTAATCTGTTTGGGAACGATCATTCGCGGTCAAACTCCGCATTTCGAGTACATCGCAAATGAAGTCACGCGCGGGATTGGGCAGGCAGGTTTAGAAACCGGCGTTCCGGTGGTCTTTGGCATCGTCACTGCCGACAACGTGGATCAGGCCATTGACCGCGCGGGTGTCAAGTTGGGCAACAAAGGATTTGAGGCCGCGACTGCGGCCGTTGAATTAGTAAATCTCTACAAGGAAGCTTTTCAGGAGGGTTGAGGGCAGAGGGCTGAAGGCTAAACGATGACGGGTTCAACCCCACATCGCTTGGCAATCACCCCTCATCCCTCCGCCCTCATACCTTTAATTATTATGGGTTCGCGACGTAAGGCGCGTGAGTGCGCCTTGCAAATGCTCTTTGCCGCTGATGTAGCCGAGACGCCTCCCGAGGAGGTGGTGCGGACCTATTGGGCCGAGCTTGGCGAAGCAGAATTGGAAGATCCGGCCCGCGAATTTGCGACGCGATTGGCCGCCGGAACGCTTGCGCGCCTCGACGCGCTTGACGAACGAATCCGCTCGCGCGCAGAACACTGGCGCATCACGCGCATGGCGGTAGTTGACCGCAACATCCTGCGCCTCGCCGTTTACGAATTCCTCTACGAACCTACTCCGCGCACAGTAGCGATCAATGAAGCTCTCGAGATCGCCCGCCGCTTTTCCACTTACGAAGCGACCCAGTTCATCAACGGCATCCTCGATGCCATCAAGCGTGACCTCGATGAGCAACAGCCGCAAGAGAATCTCACTCCGGTACCAGAGGATCTGGAAGCGGAAGATCCCAGCCAGGAAGAATCAGACACTTAGACCACAGTTGACTCTGGACAAAAAGCGTATTGGCACTGACGAGTCTCAAATCCAATACCGACTCCGACCCCCACCCCGTCACACGACATCCTGGAAGGCTCGTACATAATGATTGAGTGAGCCTTTTCCTCATTTCCCATTCTCCATTCATCAGTTCCGATTTACTATCTAACCCGTGGAACAACCACGTCAACTATTCCTCTCTGAAAGCGAGGACCTAATCGATCAGGTCTTTGCGTCCCTCGACGAGCTGCGCGAGCACCCGGCCCCGCAACAGCAGCGCGAGCTGATTGCCAACATCTTTCGGCAGGTGCATCGTCTCAAAGGCTCGGCAGCATCATTTGGTTTTACTGGGCTGGCGGAAATCGCGCACGAGTTTGAGCACCTGCTAAGCGCCATGCGCTCGGAAAGCGTGTTTCTCGCAGACGCGGTCCTCGACGCTTGCGAAAGCGCTACCCTTGCGCTCTCTGAAAGTTTGACGCTCGCAGCTTCAGGTGTAATCGAGCCATCCCGCCGTGATTTGTTTGCCAAGCTGCGCTCATTAACGCCCGCAGCAGCAGCAGATCCGATTCTCGAGGCGAGTATTGAGAGAGTTCTTTCACAACTTCCGCCTGAACTCGCGCAGGCATTAACCGATAATGAAAAGCGCCACATTGGGCGCCGCTACGCAACCGGCAATTCTTTATGCGTCGTCGCCACAAGCTTCGAAATAGCCGGCTTCGAAGAACAGTTCCACAGCCTCAGGGAAAAGCTAACGGAAACCGGTGATGTAATTTCGACTGCTCCTGCTGTCGATCCGGAACAAGCGGGGCGGGTTAGCTTTCAAATTCTGCTGGCCAGCGATCAAAGCATTCAAACCCTGAGAAGCAAGCTAGAGATGTTTCCCCGGGTCTCGATTACTAGACTCTTGCCAGCTTCAGATTCTCAAGACCAAGCGACCACGAACCTCAGCGCAACGAATGCCTTGGCGGCAACTTTTATTCGTACCGACCTGAACGATCTCGATCGCCTACTCTCAGCAGCCCACGAACTGTCTCGTGTTACAACATCGGCGCTGGAGGGCGTGCAAGACAGGCTGCCACAAGAGAGGCAATCACAATTTGCATCTCAGGCTGAAGAAATTCGCCGCTCATTTCTCCAATTGCAAAGCGATTTGATAAACCTGCGTATGGTTCCTCTCGCGCCGATCCTCCAGCGCGCCGCTCGCGCGGGAAGGGCCGCGGCCCGCGCCGTGGCTAAGCAAATCAAGTTTGAGACAATTGGCGCAGATCAGCGGCTCGACAAACTGCTTTGTGATGCTATCGCCGATCCCCTCGTACACCTGGTGCGCAATGCAGTCGACCATGGAATTGAAAGTGCGGATGTGCGCGCGGCAGCCGGGAAGCCGGCGCAGGGAAAGGTGGTGATTGAAGCGGTGCGCATCGGTAGCCGGACGCGTGTACGCGTGACTGACGACGGGCGCGGCATCGATCCCGCCACCATCGGCCAGGCTGCTGCCAGGTTAGGAATTGATACTCCTCCGAATCTCGATATAGCCCGCAGCGTGCGCCTGATCTTTCGTCCGGGCTTCACGACTTTACCGGCCGCGTCCCCAATTTCCGGGCGGGGCGTGGGACTCGACATCGTCGAAACAACTGTGGAGCAGGTGGGTGGAGAAGTGCGGGTCTCAAGTGAACGGGGACAGAGTTCAATTTTCGAGATCCGTTTGCCGGTGACTTTCAGTTTGCTCGACTCAACCATCGTTCGGGCGGGCGAGAATCTTTATTGCCTTGCTAACAGCGATGTGATCAGGAGTGAGCGGATCGCTGCGCAGGAAATACAAGGTGAGTCGCTGCGCACGGCGGCAGGTCTGATCCCTCTCGTCCGTTTGAGAAACGTATTGGGTTCACCCGTATCCGCCAGTGCCAATGCGGAATTGAGTGTCGTCACTTGCGAGCTGCCGCTGCACGTTTCCGGTGAGACGGGGGAACTGTTTGAAACCCGTAACGGGAAGGGACTAATTGGACTGGTTGTGGACAGTGTCGCTGGCAGCGAAGAAGTGTTAGTGCGCAACCTCGGCCGACACGCTGGCCGCTGGTATGGCGTCGCCGGCGCTACCGAACTACAAGATGGCACCGTGGCGCTGGTTTTGGATCTGGCGAGGTTGCTAAGTCATAGGGTCATCGTGTCATCGGGTCATTGAATCATTGAGTCATTACTTTTCCCGTCACATTTGATCTCTCATTAATCGCTCAATCACTCAATTGCTTCAATGACCTGATGACTCGATGATTCAATTGTGTTGTCACTCGGTACATGCTCGCGCTGGTTATGCGAGCTGCATCCACGGCCATAAAGCTCAACGTATCACTGACTGCCCCTCTCATTCTCACCTTGCTTTAGCCAGGTGGAAATTGCTCGGAGATCCAGGGAAACCGTTTAAACGGTTTCCATATCTAGCGTTCAATGGTCATCACCTGACTGAAGTCAGGGTGAATGAGACGAACCAATGTAATTTTCCTATGCAATGATGAATGATCACGATGAATGTATTATTCAACGTTCATCATTGCTTGCCTCCTTCGCACGCTTCGAGAAATGCCAAAGTCCCCCCGTTACCTCAACAGGTAAGCGATAGCCCAACTGTCGCGCGAGCATGACAAGCTGACCGCGATGATGACCCTCATGAGCGACGAAATAGGTTAGAACATGCCCGACGTCGAGAGGCAGGTTGCGCCAGGTATACGCCGAAGAAATTGGGATCGCGCCGCCGCGCTCACAACCGAGCTTGAGCAAACTAATAATGCCGCGGCTACTGCGGCGCAGTGCGGGAAGCAGCTCTTTGGGTCCAACTTTATGTCGATTGACGGGCCGCGGCACAGGGATGCCGTGCTCATTTCCTAACGTCTTGATCCACATGCAGCGCGCATTGTGAATGTGGCCCGCGATCATCCGCACGGTTCGTCGTGGAGCACCAGGCACTGTGGCCCCCCATAGCTCAGGGGGTAAATGCTCAACCAGGAAGGTGGTGACACGGTTATTGGTTCTCCAGGCGGCAAGCAGCATGTCTCGCTGATCAGTTCCAGATTGCATCACAACTCTCACTTGAGTGATCAAAGCTATTGACGCGGGGGGTGCGGTAGGCGAGCTGCAGCGACCGCATTCAAATGACGCAGCCAGTCGTTACAGTACGGGAGCCGGTAGCGACCGCATTCAAACACCAACGCCCCTCGGTACAGTTAGCTTCGGAGAATGTAGGTGACCTTACTTACTGCGGCGGTGTGAAACCAGTGAGTGGGTTACCGTAGAACGCCTCCGTCTTCCACGCCATACGGTCCCACTGTCCATCCTGATCACCAATGATCGTGACGGGAACAATCACACGGGTAGTCCCCAACTTGTTGGCCGTGGCAATGCCATTGTCGATTTTCCCTTCGGGCCCGACTGTGAACTTGATCGAACGCGCCAGCTTCTCGTTCCAGAGGACCTTTATTTCGTACTCGCCCGGATTCGCAGCCATCTTGAAGATGTCACTCTGGTTTTCACCCGCCTTATCCCAACCTTTAACCACCGGGAATTCGCATTCAATACGTGTCCACTTCGCACGTCCTACCATCTCGTGCGGTCTGTGTGTCGGTTCGTTCTCTACCTTGGGCCGGCACATGGGCTTGCCCATTTGTACGCCGTTAGTCATGACCACACTGATATCCTTGCCTTGGTAGAACAGGTGCGGTTCCACGCGGTATGTGTCACCGCGCAGCCAGAACGCGACGTTGAAAGTTGGGTAGTCCCAGCCGTGCACGGAGTCTTCGGTATAGAAGATGTGTCCGATTGGCAAGTTCCAATCGTGGTCAACGAAATAGACCCACTCACCAGCGGTAGCTGGGCAGGTGGGGTTCGTGCACGCCTTCGCTACTTTCATCTTGCCGGTGAAAAGCGTCGCATCCGTGCCCTGCAGTTCGTTCCGCACCTTGATGGCGAAGTTAACGGGCCCGGTATAGGTCGAACTCTTGTCTTCCGGGATAGCGCGCCCCCCGCATTCGAAGCCGTCCCCACGCTGGTTCAATTCGCAGTCGAACTTCAGCGCCGGTCCCGCTGCTGGAATCGTGTATTCAACGTAGTGCTGATCGCCGCTATTACGGCCGCGGGTGAGGCTAAATTTGAATTGTGGAACCCAGCTCCACATCTTGGGATTGTTGCGATAGAAGTTAAGTGTACGGGCAGTCACCTGAACGGAGGTTCTGATGACACCCGGTTGGTCCTGGATAGCGGCATGAGTCTCGGATAAGACGGGCAAATCTACCGCCAACGAGGAAAGCACTAATACCAAAAAGAGGCTGATCTTATTTATCAAGATTTTTTTCTCCTGGTTTGACAAAGTTTCATCGGAAGCCCAGTCGGGGACAGGCTTGCGCGAGCAAGCTTCCACGGACGGTTGCGGAATCTAAACCGAAATTGGGAAAAGCGGCAAGAGTCAGAATGCTGATGCCCTAAAGAGAAATCGCCAACTGTTGTTCTTATGCGCTCCGGTTCAACGATTTGTTAGGCGGCGTGGCTCGCAGACGCGACGAAACCCTTTCAGCCGCCTCCTTTGAAGAAATCACGGGCTAACTTCAAATTCACACAAGTCTGGTCGTTTCCACCACAGGAGAGCCGTGCGCACGCTAGCGTGGAACGAATTCGAGGGTCGCGAGCTCACGAGCTGGTTCAGCGAATCCCTCCACCCACTTCCGAGACGCTTTGGTGTTGTACTTCTCGCCGTAGGCCCCGGTCACCGCTGTGCGCAGGCGAGCGCTTCGAGTGAGCCTCGTTCGCACAGGGATTTCAAGGCCTGCGACTTGAACGGTCCCATTTGGTTCTTTGCGGAAAGCACGGAACCATCCCGTCGGCTTGTTATTCCAGGAGCGCACAAAGAGCCGCCCTTCAACTACTACAACCCAAACGCCCGTAAAGCGGTGCTCCTTCCCCGCGCGGACGCCGAGTATCTTCGAGTTGCGCAACGCGTCGAGGACATCTTCAGCGAACGTGACATCCTTAGGCTTAGCCATTATCAAAGAGGGAGTCTTAACTCTTTTTAGCTTCGACGGCAGATGGAGTATCAGAAATCGGCAATGGCAATGGGCCTGTCGCTTCTGGGCTCTGAGCCGAAGCGCAACACGTGGCCATCTGGATCTTCAACGTGCATTTCAAAGGCCCAGGGATAATTCTGTGGTGGCCGCAGAATTTTGGCACCGCTCGCTGTGTATTCTTCATATAGCGACGCAACATCTTCTACCCCAATCCATACCCAGGTGCCTGGTCGCCCCTGGCCACCCTGACAAAGATAGATTCCGGCCCGATCGCGATTCACGGAGGTGAAGATGTGACTGCCCCAATCCGCGCTTGTGAATCCCAGCGTCTCAACATAATAACGAACACTGATGACCAAATCGCCGACGCTCAAGATCGGAGTCGCGTTTTCGAATTTTGTTTTGGTAGCGTTAATTGCAGTCATGTACTTGCACTTTTGGGTCGCACTCCGAACGTTACGCTTTACGAGAATTTGGCTCCGTCGGGAATTTGTCCCTGGAAGAATGACTCGCGTTGCTTTTGGTTTCCCAAGTCCATCTGAAAACGGTTCCACTGGCCTTCTTGGAAGACGGCCATCCACCACTCGCCCTCCACTGAGTCACTGAATTGCCAGAGTATGTGGTACCCATCTTCGTTGCTGAAGCCTTCGTTGTCGGCTTGGAGGATCGAAGGCGCGGATGTCCAGATGCGGTTCTTGACAGCATCAAGTATCTCCCAACCGTTCTTGTGATCGGTGCCGCTGAGAACCTGGAAGGCGTAGATGCACCGAACACGGGAAAAATAATCGAGCAACCAACGTGCGGCATTGGCGGGTTTGCACTCTGCAACCTCGTCGGCAAACTCGGCGAGCTCTTCTGCGCCAAGAGACCCTGCTTCAACCAAGTTCCGCTCGATCGAAGCGATCTCTTTCCCATCGGCATGACGTAGGATCAGTTGTGTCCAATCGTCGGAACCCGCATCAGTGGAAAGCGTTGCTCTGAGCTTGTTCTTTGCGATCGTGGACTGCAGCGCGGACAGCGAAACGCAATCGGCTGAAGTGCTCAGGACTCGTAAGTAGTAGCCCATTATAGACTCGAGCCCTCATTGAGGCGATAGAACTCCTCATCCAACACACCTAAGTTAGTGAACTTAAGTCGCACTGACTGCTTCGAGAGTGGGGATGCCTCCGCCCTTCATATCACCCGAAACGGATTCGAACCTTGAAGGGGTTCGACGATGAACGCGAACGGCTTCAGCCTTTGAGATCTATTTCCCAAAAAGTGCGACGCCGTAGTGGTGATCGTACTCGTACGCTCTTCTCCGGGTGATGTACCAGCCACCTAATCGCTCATTCCACGTGGCAAAGTCTTTCAATTCGGCGTTGCCCTGAGTGATATCGCCTTTGATGAGGTAGCCGCTTCTATACGGAGTGATTTGAATGTTCGCATCCGTGGCGGTACCAGCGATAGGACCTGCGGCTGCATTTCTTAACCTTTCCTTCGATGCCATAGAACCTCCTCGTCGGATGCTTGATGACGATGAGACTACTGATCCATCCAACTCAATACTCTGCGATTCGTAGCTCCAGGGTATTGGGCAAAGATTGAGTCCAAAGCTCGGAGGACACCTTCGCATTCTCTCGCTACCTTTGCTGGGTATAGGCACTCCCAGGGGGGCAAGGTCGTTTCGACGTATACGCTTGAATCCTGGTCATAGTAATCAGGTAGCTGGCGGTAACGAGGGTCAAACGATTCCATGGCACCATCCTCAAAAAACTCGCGGTCCGGAATAATAGTGCTCTTTGTCACCCTGATTTGAGAATTAGACTCCTTGAGACGAACGTAGTCTACTGGGTCGACTCTTGATCCTGACCGTAGTCGAATTTTGTAAGGTCGAGTGACACCGTATTTCTCCACATGTTCTCGTAGCAATTCTGGATGCCGAGCCCAACTGAGATCCAGTCCAATACAACCGTGGTTTCTGATCGGATCCCTGCGAGAGATTAAGATCTCATCCTCGGTTTCCTCTAGAATCCAATTCTCAGGAAGCACCGATCTAACATTCGTGTCCTTCGCAAACGTGCTGGTTGTCCTGTTGCCGCTGCCGGTTCACCCATAACTCAACTGCGGCGGCGGATCGAGTACAGCCGGTTCTCTGTCCTCGGACCGACCGCCCTTAAGGTAGGGACGATCGTGCGTGGCCTCGACTTGGGCAGGAGACACACAAACATTAAGGCCACGGGATTACTTTGGGCTTTGGCGTTGGATCGGGCTTGGCTGGTGAGACCGGCTCTGGACTAGGAACCGTTTCCGCCTGCTTTGAAACAGTTCGGGTGGCTTCGTTCTCATCCTCGGATTGACGACCAAGTGGGGCTCTGCTCTTGTTTTGCGAGAGAGATATGCTCCTCTTGCTGGATCTAAGTGAACTTAATCTCGCTCTATCCCCGCTTGCTTCACTCTCGAAACTGTCGTGATTTGCTTTGCCCTCATTGTTCCGCTTGGTCGCATGTTGCCTGCCTAACGATTCACCGGCGACACCCCCGTCGAAATTTCTGAGAGCGTCAAGTGTGTCCCTGACTGGGTTAGTCGGATTTGGGGTGTTAGTAATGTCCTGGTTACCTGATAACGGTGATTTCGGATTCAAAGGGCTCGTCGCGTTGGTGCGATCCGATGTGAGAGGAAGCGAGGCAGCGTCGTGATCGGTTTGCGGAGCGAGCGTCGCAGTATTTGTCCTCGTTCCCAGCGCCGCGAAGAAAAAGCCGACACCACAGCCGATCACCACCAGAATTCCCGCTAGAACCAGAGGATGCAGTCTGCGGAGATGCTCAGCAAATGTGGAACTCGGCCTAAAATCTGGAGGCGCTTCATGAACTAAGTCCCAAATCTCTGGAGGCTCTTTGAGCGTTCTAACTTCCGCATCTTTAGCCTTTGATACTTCTGCAAGATCGTCGATGGCGTCGACTGATTCACTCTTAGCAAAACGAACGGCCGACGCTTCAGACTGCGGTGCTGCTGGACTTCTTTTGACACCACGTGCCACCAAGGTTCTCAGAATCTTAGCGTTGCCTGAGTCCTTGGCCAGCATTGCCGCCCTGAGACCGCGATTATCAACTGCATTGACGTCAGCTCCATGTTCGACCAGGGCTTTCACCATGTCAGTTTGGCCATGGTAAGCAGCCATCATCAATGGCGTCAGACCCAGGTTGTTGCAAGCATTAACATCGGCGCCGCGGGCCAAAGCCCGTTCCAGTTGGTCTACGTCCCCCAGTTTTGCGATTTGCCATAGATTATGGTTTGCGCCTGTCGGTTTGGTTCCTGCTTTTTCTGCGGCTGACATGTTTGCAAGCCTCACTTCACAATCGTAATTCGATCGCCGGGTTGTATCGGCGGATCAGGAACCTTTCCTGAATCAATTTCCTTCAGTTTGAAGCGATGCATAACTAGAAACCCATTTCCATTATCGCGAGCCAGGCGGGCCTCTTTCGAATCTTTAGTCACGCCTCCCGCCGCGATGATCGCTTGAGTCAGGGTCAAACCACGACGAAAGGTTTTCTCCCCTGGGGACTTTACTTCTCCGCCCATATAAAAGAACTGCACTGGATTAGCTTGAAGCGTTACCACATCGCGCGGTCGCACCAGCAGGTTCATCTCTGATGGTTTGGCTAGATCGATCACATAACTTTCATTTGAATCGTGCCGAAGCAAAGTCACGTTCTCAGCTTCGGGCATTGGTTGAGCGTCTGCGACAACCACATACAGCGGGATGGCTTCTCGCTTCAGAATCTTTACGCCGGGCTCCTTAACAAGACCGCTGACCAGGATCGTATGACTGACGTATTCGTTGACTGTGACGACGACATAAATATTTCGGTAGGACCGTCGCTTCAAGTCGTCTTCGATGCGTGCGGTGATTTCTTCAAGCGTAAGCCCAGCACTAGGCAACGGAGCACTTAGGTCCGGATGTTCGAGCAAGCCCGCTTGCGTGACAGTATGCGAAGTGGGCTGTGCCGAGGCGCCGGAAGTCAATCGCACTTCCAAGACGTCACCTGGTCCGACACGATAGATTTTGGTGAGGGCAATATCGTCAGGGGCTTTTGACTTTGCCAGTAGTCCTCCGGAACTCAACGACACGTGCGAACCTTCCGCTTGTTCACGCTTATCATCCGTGTTCAGCGAAATGTTTCCCTGACTACCTGACTCTCGTTCCAACATCGAACGCGCATAGGCGAGACGACCTATCCCATCCTTATCTTTCGGTTTCAAGGTCAAACCGCGCTCGAGGCTGTTGATGGCTTGCTCCCATTGACTAAGGTCGAAATAAGCATGACCCAAGCCAAGGTAAGCATCCGCGTAAGCGGGATTTAGTTTCACCGCTTGCTCAAAGCTGGCAGCTGCTTGCCGGTATAGACCCGCGAGACCGTATTCAACGCCGGCTCGGTAAAGTCTCTTTGCTCCGGCCCTAGCTTCAGGGGAAGGCGGCTTAGGATCATCTTCTTCCGGAAGAGATGAAGGTGATTGGGTGCGCCGGGGTCGGACCTGAGAATCGGTTTGACCGAAAACGAGAACGGATGACACTCCCGAGAGCAACAGAAGAACAGAGATGGTGGACGTCAGCAGATGACGCCGTTTCGAGAGAGCGGTCTTGATCTGAGCGGCAGCTTCTTCACCCGCATTACCCGAGCAGAAATTCGGAGCAACCGGGAAAGTTGAGCTCCGGTGATGCGAAGAGGCGAAAATGCGCGCCGTGAACATGGAAACCTCAATGATTTTGGTCGTCGAGTAAGCACCAAACAGAAATGTCATCGCTCGGCGCTTTGTAGCGTGGGCCTTAACCTAGCTCAATGGGGCGGGGAGAGATCGATGACAGTAACTGCAGGATGTGAAGTCTTTATACCATTTTTGTCCGCTTAACTCCATAGATTCAAGACGGTCAGAAGTCTCAAACTTGCTTTCTAATCCCTTCCCAAACCGTCGCTGGTTTGAATACTCAGAGTGCCCGGTGATAACTACTTCAACGCTCATCCTCGACGGCGGATCGAGTAGAGCCGGTGCTCCGTCCGTATCAACAAGCGTTCACCCACGAGTGCCGGCGTCGCTTGCGCCATATCGTCCAGTTCATTCACGTGCAATAACTTGAATTTCTCGCTCGTCGATATAACGAAAGTCTGACCCTCCTCGCTCAAGCAGAACAGTTTGCCGTTGTAGGCCCAGGGCGAAGTCGTGAAAGCCGTGGCCGCGGGATCAATACGCGTTTTGTAAATCTGTTTGCCAGTCTTGGCGTCAAAGCGATTCAAGATTCCCGTCTCGGTCAGCGTGTAGACAGCCCCGTCATAGGCCAGGGCCGACGGGAGATAAGTACCGCCCCGCGCCTGCGACCAAACGACATACTCGTTTGAGGTTTGATCCTTTATTAAAGAGATGTCGCCTGCGGCGCCGGGACGAACCGCGAACAACGGACGTCCTCGGCCTCCATTAATATAGAGTAAACCTTCGTATGCGAACGGCGTGGGAACAGGCACCGGCGACATTCCCGACATGCGCCACAACTCCTTACCTGCCAAGTCGTAACTAATCACCTCTCCTGGTCCAACCGCCACGATCTCCGTGCGCAACGCATGACGCCAAACATATGGCGTGACCCAGCCAGACCGCTGCACTCGCTCACCTTTGCCACCAAGATCCCGATTCGTGCGCCAGACCTGCTTGCCTGACTTTTTGTCAAAGGCGGCGATGAACTGCTGCTTGTCGTTGTCGCTGACGATCACGAGCAGATTCCCGGCGAGTACGGGCGAACTCCCAGTGCCGAAGTCGAGGTAAATCGGATTCGCTTCAAGAGGCGTCGTCCATGCGAGCTTGCCTTTCCTGTCAAACGCCCACAATCCCAGGTTCGCTACATACACGTAAATGAACTTCCCGTCGGTTACCGGACTCTCTGAGACAAAGCTATTCTTGCGGTGGCGCCCGCCAGGCGGACGACCTGTATGGAACTCCTTCTGCCATTCCACCTTGCCGCTTTTGACGTCCAGGCAATAAAGGAGGTAATGCAGCATCACCTCGTGCGGTAACTCGGAGTCGCGTTCCGTCACGCGCCTGATCACCTCCTCCATCGGGAGTCCCTGTTTTTGTAACTCCGCGACATACTCATTGCTGTATTCCGTCCCGATCTGCGGCGGCTTCGACTTGCCTTCCGTCGTAACCGTGGTCACGTACACCTTGTCGCCCGTCACGATCGGCGACGACCACCCGCGGCCTGGAATTTCCTGTGACCATTCGACGTTCTCGGTCTTCGACCAGTGGTCGGCCAGCTTCGGATTCGCTCCCACGGGATTAGAGTCTGGTCCGCGGAACTGCGGCCAAACGATCTGCTGTCCCTGAATAGCGGGCGACGCCAGGAACAGTGCGCATGTGAGCACAGCAACGCGCAAGAGAATGGAAGGGTTAATAACTGTGGGGATGTTCTTCAGTTCAAGACGAAGTGTATTCATTGTGTTCTCGTATGTTTGGTTATGAGTTTGGTTTCTTTGTCAGTTCAAGAGAGTCGTACGCTGTGCTTCATGACCGGGCGACAATTGCTTTAGCGAATCTAAATGAGAGACCGATGATGCACCAAGCCTACGGACGTTGCTGTGATTCAGGTTGATGGAGAAGCATCCAAGACGTCCCGAACCGATCCCGAAGCATAGCGAAGCGATTGGCGAACGGTGTCTGCTCCATCTTCATGAAGATCTCGCCGCCGTCTATGAGCAGGGCATACAGCCGCTCCGCGTCCGCCTCGCTATCGAGCGTGAGGGTAAGATAAGCGCTTCGCATGGGTTCGGCGTGCGGAATATCTGCACCCATGAGCACAGCCGTGCCGATTTCGATGCGCGCGTGGAGGACCTTTTCCTTCCAGTCGGCCGGGATACTAGGATTCGGTTGTTCCCCATGCCGGACGAGCCCCGTGATCCTGCCGCCCAGATGTTGCTCATAGAAACGGAACGCCTGCTCGCAGTTTCCGCGGTAATTGACGTAGATATCGAGTCTCATGGAGTCACTCCAGCGGTGGGCCACGAAGATGTGCATCGATGGCATCGAGCGCCGCTATCGTCGCCTGGAAGCGCACGGCCCGCAACCCCAGCGATGGCTGCCTAACTCGGCGCCGAGATCGTAGACGACGACGCGAACCTGTCATTCAAGCGGCCGGGTGCTGGCCGCACGCGAAACCGGGTCGCAGTATTCAGCCCAACCAGCCGCAACGAGGATCCTCGATGTCCACGCGCACCAGCACCCTCTGCCTCTCCCTGATCGCGGCACTCGCGGGTTGTGGTGGCGCGCGAGCTACGACGAGTCCGTCGCCCCACCTTCCGCCGGCCGTGACGCGCGCGTCGCTCACGCGCATGATCGACTCGATGGTCAACGCGCC
>DASSCX010000149.1:0-3727 GCA_035697425.1 Pyrinomonadaceae bacterium
TGACAAATGGAAAATGGAAAATTGCTTTTTGGTCTTTATGGAACTAGCGCCACTTTCGAGATCACTCTCCCTTCGGCGCGACGTATCCCTCGCGCGCGCGGACCTGAGCCTTTTCCTTGATTCCGCGAACTTCCACCCGTATTGCGCGAAACTTGCCATCGCGGTTCTTATTCGTCGGATAGTAGCCCAGACTGTATTGCGTCCCGATCTCGTTTGCGACCTGGGCAAAGGCGGCGCGCGCGTCCTGCAAAGTAGCCGCAACAAAGTTTTGACCACCACTCGCCTGTGCCAGATCGTTCATCTCGCGGCGCGCGAGATTATAAAGTTGCCTGCTGGTCTGCATCCGCTGAAAGGGCCCCATCTGACAAAAATTACTGAAGTCTTCCGCCTTGGCGCGCGGCACAAAAATGCGCCGGTAACGCTCGAGCTGTTTCGCTGACAGACTCAACCGGCCGTCGTCAGCACAATCTTTCAGGAGTCGATCCTCAACAAAGTCTTCCGTGTTCACCTGAATGAAGTAGCAGGCAATCCCGGCGCTCAGCAATCGTGCCCGCACAGCGGCAAAATCGGTTTCACTGGCGGAATCGACGCCATCAGTTAGCGCGACAACAGCTCGGCGTCCCCGAACCTCTTCATCCGGCAAATTGCGAAACACATCCCGCACCACGCGATCGAGTGCGTCATAAAAAGGCGTTCCGTTTGCTGAACCGAGATTGCTGATGGCCTTTTGTAGTGCACTACGATTTCCAGTCAACGGTGAAAGCACATCAACTGTGGCGACGATGTCGTTACCGCGCCGCTCGCTATTGAAGGCAGTGACGGCCACGCGGTCGTTGGGGCGCAGGGCGCTGATGAAAGCGTTAGCCGCTTCTCGAATCAAAGCGACATCGTCACGCGTAGATCCGGATGTGTCCAACAGCAGGGCTATTTCAAAAGGTGCATCAGTGGTTCCAAAATTGGAGATCGATTGTGGTTGACCATCCTCGAAGACCATAAAGTTCTCGCGGCGCAGTCCCACGAGTGGCCGACCGGCGCTGTTGGTAATCACTGCCGGCACCGATACAAGTTTGGTGTCCACGCGGACTACGTCGCCTTCGTCGACCTCTTCACTATTCTCAGACTGAGCATTGCCAGGCGTGTTCTTGTTATTAGATTGATCTGAACTCTCGCCAACGCGCCGCGGGCGTTGTTTAAGTTGATCCTGGACTTGGATGGGCAAGACAACCACGCTCGCGGACAGCAGTCCGGCGATAGTTAGAACGAAAAAGGTTAGTTTGCAGAAGGCCCTCATGGCTGCTTTTTCGCGGATTGTCGGGGAGACTTGGATTGATACCTAACTATAGCCGGAAATTTTGAAGGAGCAAAACCGGAAATGGCAAGTAACGCAAACCTGTAGCGCAAACTGTCAGTTTGCGTGGGTCCTGTGACGCCACCGGTGTAACGCAAACTAGCAGTTTGCGTTCTAGCCCTCATCTTGACACCTTCCGGCGCATTACTTAGGATGACACTCCGACGCGCCAGAGCGCATACGAATTGGTTCTTTAAAAATCGGGCACGTATGTCAATGGTAGACGGCTTCCCTTACAAGGAAGAGGTTGGGGGTTCGAGTCCCTCCGCGCCCACCATACGGAAGATGTTAGATGCTGGATGCTAGCTGCTATGAGCAGGTATTCGTGCTAGCATCTACCATCTAGTATCTGTTTTATCGCGGAGTCGTAGTTCAGTTGGTTAGAACGCCGGCCTGTCACGTCGGAGGTCGCGGGTTCGAGTCCCGTCGGCTCCGCCAGTTCAAAGCGGTTGCTCTTCAGGTAGAATGAAGGGCAACCGCTTTTTCCATTTCCGATTGCCAATTGGCGATTGCCGATTTTTGTTTGGTCGCCAGTAAATATGATCTCAGTCGCGCAAGCCATTCAGATCGTCTTAGAGCAGACGCCAACGCTTCCTCCTGAAACTGTGCCCCTGGCCCATTCCTGTCACCGCTTTCTTGCCGAGGACCTAATCGCCGATTCCGATCTCCCGCCTTTTGATCGTTCACAGATGGATGGTTATGCGGTGTGCGCCGCCGACACTGAGAATGCGCCTGTGCGTTTAAGAATCGTCGGCGAGTCGTCCGCCGGCAATGGCTGGCATCAGCGGATGAACGCGGGTGAAGCGGTGCGAATCATGACTGGCGCCCCCCTGCCCGCGGGAGCCGATAGCGTGCAGCAGGTGGAATTCACTCGAGACATAAATCCCGAACTAGTCGAGATTCAACGGCCGGTGCCGGTAGGACGCTCAATCGTGATCCGGGGCAGCGAGGTTAGTCAGGGGGCGACCGTTCTGAAGGCAGGCGAACAAATTAATCCCGCGGTGTTAGCGACGCTCGCATCATTTGGTTATGCAAACGTTGGGGTTGGACGACGCCCGCGGGTTGCGGTACTCGCAACCGGCAGCGAACTCGTGGCCGTCGACAAGCAACCGGGCCGCGATCAGATCCGCGACTCAAACAACTACTCTATCGCCAGCTATGCTGAACTCGCGGGCGCGGAAGTGGAACGCCTGCCACTGGCGGGTGACGATGTAGCCCTTCTCAAACGCCAGATCAGCGAAGCCGCCGAACGTTCCGAAGTTGTGGTTACTTCGGGCGGCGTGTCGATGGGTGTTTATGATTTCACCAAGGCAGCGCTGCAAGACCTCAAATGTGAAATCTTCTTCGAACGTGTCGCTCTCCGTCCGGGTAAGCCAACTGTTTTCGCACGGCTTCCCAACGGCACGCTCGTTTTTGGACTGCCCGGCAATCCAGTTTCGGTTTCGGTGACTTTTAATCTGTTCGCGCGCGCAGCGATTCTGCGGTTGCAGGGAGCAAAACAGCCGCGGCTGATTGAGCAGCACGCGATCCTCGCGCAGGATGTTAAAGGTGCGGAAGGGCGGGAGAGCTATTTGCCGGCCAGCTTCAGAACTGACACTGAGGGCCGGTTAATCGTCGAGGCTTTGAAATGGGGAGGATCGTCAGACTTCGTTGCGTTCACGCAAGCAACTGCGCTGCTGATTGTCGCTGCGGGTGTTCAAAAACAGGCGGCTGGGAGTGTCGTAAGGATAGTCAATTTACCCGAGTAGAACTCTCGTCTCGTTCCCTGGCGGTTGCTACTTCTATTCCCAGTCGACTCAGCATTGCTTCAAGACCGCGAAAAAAATTGATCTTATTGAGCAGCGGATTGAGCCATCCGTTCGTGATGCAGTAGTGCATGTTGAATGGCTTCGTGTGATGAATCTGATGATGAGCCGGGCCGAGCACGAGGCGGCTGCGTTGGAGCAAGCGCACAAAACGTGACGGCGCCTCCTGATGCGCCCACTTGTGAATTTGATTGGTCAGCACAGTTGCCAGGCTCATCAAGGCGATGCAGAGGATCAGAAACGCCAGCCAGCTCGAATCTTCATAAAACCAAAGTAAAGAAATACAAACCGCCAACACCGGCACCGCCAGAATACACACGTTGCCAACTGTCGTGACAAGATTGTGTGTGCAGATGTCGCGCGGGTAAAGATGATGAAGTCGAAACGGCTTTACCAGACTCTGACCGATGATCGGTGTCTCTTCAGAAAAATAGGTGTCGGCGGTCCAATGCACCAGACCTGAAACTAAATCGCCCAGGATCAGGCTCAAGGGAATTGCCAAAAGCGCCAGCCACAACAATTCGAGTTCGTGCAGCTGACTGAGGGAAAAGTACAGACTGCCTACCAGCATCAC
>DASSCX010000150.1:0-10747 GCA_035697425.1 Pyrinomonadaceae bacterium
AGTTCCGAATCGCTCAAAGAGTGAAGGAGCCCGGTAGCCATTGCCAACATGAGCGCGCAACTTTGTGCCGGACGAACGAAACATGTAGGCGATTGAGCCATCTCCTGTATAAGCGGTTGGCGGCGACTGAAAACCAATTCCGCCATAGGGCGCGCTCGCAGCGGGCGTAAATTGAGGTTGTTGCAGGCGAAAGAACTGTGTGCGAAAGGCTGCTGAGATTTGAAGTCGATCCTCGAGAAAGTGTAATTGATCCTGAATAAACAAAGCATGGCTTCGCTGAGTAACGTCAACGGTCGAGTTATCCGCTGGGTTCACCTGAAACGACAGGTTTCTAAAGTTTTCACTTTCAACCTCGTAACCGCCGGTGATTAAGTTGGCGCGTCCAGCACGTAGATCAAAACGCGCACCGAGAGTATGAACGCGCGCGTGGAAATCTGATCCCTGACTTCCCCCAAAGGGTTGGAATCCAACGCCGAGAGGCCCATTGGTGCCGGTGCGGTTGGTGGCCAAACCCTGATAGCTAAGCGTGTAGCCGAAAGTTTCCGTGGGACGTTGAGAAAAGACCAGCGCCCCCGAAAAGAAATTTGCCTTCCGCAAGTTGTCGGGGTCATTCGCTGCCGGAATGAAGTTGGCGCCATCGATATTCAAAAGCGACGTAGGTACACCTGCCTCATATCGGCGTAACTCTGCAGTGTCGAGAGGGACAGCGTCGATGATGCCGGTTGAAGGAAGTGTACCGGTGCCCGCTGGATTGTTGTTTAGTTGCAAACGCGAATTGGCCGCATAAACGCGACCCAATAGTGTCGCTGTCGGCGTTAGACGGAAAAGAACGCGACCCTGGCCGCTCGTGTTCCGGGCCTCATCCTCGCCGTCGACACCTCGCGTAACGTTGAAATGAGAAAAGCCCGCACTGTAAACAACATTGTCATTGCGAATTCCCCCGGCGACTTGAGCTCGACCGCGAAAGATTCCCAACGCGCCGCCCTCTGCGAGGACGCTGCCATGAAAAGGGCCGCCGCCCTCATCAGTTACAAGATTTATCACACCGCCAATTGCATTCGAGCCATATAGCGACGAACCCGAACCGCGCAACACTTCGATTCGACTTACGTCGGTAACCATCAAGTCTTCCAAAAACCCCGACGCGTCGCCCTGAGGTGCCGCTGCGTCACGAAAACGCAGACCATCAATCAATACAGCCGTGTCCTCGTTCCGCAAACCTCGAGTTTTGATCGACGTGAAGGAACCTGGCCCGCCAAGTTGTTGCACTCGCAGTCCTGGTACTGTTCGAAGGGCCTCGGCGATAGCGGACTCGTTGCGGTCGTCTATCTCTTTTTGATCGACAACGGTTATGGCTTTGGAAACCTCGTCGATTGGCTGCGCCGTGCCTTGGGCGGTTATGACAACTTCCTCATTAACGCCTGCCAGAGGCAATGAGATCTCGAGTGTAATTGCAGCACCTCGCTCGATACGGAGAGATTGTGCGTCGGCAGGACCGAAACCTGGGGCTTGACCTCTGATTAGGTACTCGCCGGGCGGCAACCGTCTAAAGCTACAGTGACCGCTGCTGTCCGTGAACGTTGTGATCCGAACTCGATTGTCGCGGGTGTAAAGGGTAACTTCTGCCCTGGAAACGATCGCCCCTTGCGGGTCTGATACGCTTACATTGATTTGCGCCCCGGCCTGAACGTCTTGAGCGCGAGATTCGCTTGCCACAGGAATCAGCAGCAGCAGCAAGCCAACAATGGTGACGGCCTTGATCCTAAGTGGAGGATATTTTTGAGGGTTGCCTTCAAATCTGGTTTTCATATGTAGAGTCTCCTGCCCGTCGCAGTGCGAGCTTTACTGAAAGCTGGCGGCCAGGTTTCCTGACTTGCGACTCGACTCGGACGGCCTTCCCATTCTTTTGGAACAGTGGCTAAAGCGTGTCAGAGCGTCTTCGTCGCCAACAGTTGCGCGGGCAGTGGCGGACTTTGACCGCCTTCCCTAAACCGTCAGCCGTGTGGTTGAAAGCGAGGCAAGCCCCGCCTTCATCTTTACCGGCGCGCTTCGTGCGCCGGAGTGATGCGTGGCGCACCCGAGAGCGGATGTGCGTCGACCAAAACCTTGATGTCTAAGACATTTCCTAAGAGTTCTTCCGTCAAAACTTCGTGCGGGTTGCCGGCGGCAACCATCCGACCGTCCTTTAACAGCACCACTGAATCGGCAAACTCTGCTGCCAGGTTAATGTCGTGAGTAACGATCACCGCCGCCGCCCCATTCTTATCACAACGGGCTCGCACTAGCCTGAGCATCGAAGCTTGATGAGCAAGATCGAGATTGGCAGTAGGCTCGTCGAGCAACAGAGTGCTTGCCGTCGTCGCAAGAGCACGAGCCAATACTGCGCGCTGGCGCTCCCCTCCGGATAATTCATTCATAAGTCGTGCACCGAAAGCTTCCAGCTCAGTTTCGCGCAGTACCTCCGCTGCGATCTCCAAGTCAGATTCTGACTCCCAGCCCCACATGCCCGCCGACCAGACGTAACGACCACCAAGAACGAATTCCAACACCGAAACCGGGAACGCCAACACAGCTTCCTGGGCAACCACCGCGATGCGTCTGCCAACGGTTCGACGCGGGTACGAGTTAAGTGGCCTGCCGTCCAGAAGAACTTCGCCGCTGGTCGGTTGAATAGTTCCGTTGAGTGCGCGCAACAGCGACGACTTGCCGGCGCCGTTCGCGCCAACAATCGCAGTCATACTTCCGGGAGCGGCTCGCAAGGAAATGTCCACCACGGCTTTACGCGCTCCATAGTTGATACTTAGGTGTGACGCTTCAAGCATTAGCTTTAGCTCTTAGTGACGAATCCTCTTTCTCAGTCTGGTCTTCCACAGCATCACGTTCAAATAGATTCCCGATATCGCCGAGAAACCAGCCAACGCCGCTAGACCAACTAGCAGGGGCACCTGCCAACTTCCGGCAAAGAAATAGAAATGTGCCTGGCGAAAATATCTGGTAAGTATTCCTGGGGGTGGAGTCTTGATCACGGTTCCCGTCTCAGCGTCTATGAGCAAAGAATCGGCCCCCATACCTCCGACCGCTTGATAAACCGGACGACCTTCGCGCTTGAGTAAGGTCAGCGCGGTAGTCGGTAGTTTTCTTCCGGCAAATTGGTCGGCGCGTCGCATGGCCTCCATTGGCGATATCTGAATAGTAGCGGGTTCGATGGTTTCGACCTTGCCGCCCTCCACCGCGTTGGGCCAGGCGTATAGCAACCCGCTTGATGTCCATGCCAACACCGGGATCGCCACAATCAATCCCAACCAGATATGTATTCGGTATATGAAGGCTCTCATAATCAATTATCGCTGTGCGAAGCTTCCGTCGTTGATAACACCAGATGGCTAGCCACGTTTAAGTAAATAGATAAACAGCGGCGCGCCTATCAGGGCGGTGATTGCGCCCACTGGAAGTTCGCGCGGCGCAATGATGGTGCGGGCAATCGTATCGGCAACAATCACAAATAAGGCTCCTGAAAGTGCCGCAGCCGGGACCGTGACGCGATTGTCGCTGCCCAGCGAGAGGCGTACGAGGTGCGGCACCACCAAACCGACATAGCCGACTGAACCTCCGGAGGCTACCGAACTTCCCACCAGCAGGCTCGCAGCGACGAAAACGATTAGTCGCACCCGTCCAACCTCAACGCCTAGATCGAAAGCGTCCCGTTCCCCGAGCATAAGTAAGTTCAAGGATCTGGCGTTGGCTGAGAGTACGAGGGTTGCGACAACTGCTATTACGATCGCCAAAACCAGGAGACTAGAGGTGGCGCCTGAGAGATCGCCCAGTAGCCAAAAAGTAAACGCCCGGATTCGGGTTGCGTCCATCAAGGTCGTCACGAAAACAATTGCGGAAGAAAGAAATGTGGTGACGATAACGCCGGCCAGGATCAAACGTTCCGGAGTTGCGCCGGCTCTTCCCTGGCCAAGTCGATAAACAACAAGTGTCGCGAGTAGTGCGCCGACGAACGCTAGCAGTGGCCGGCTCCACTCGAAGGTCCCAAAAAATACCAGCGCGATCATAGTGCCCACTGCCGCCCCGTTGGAGATGCCCAACAGATAAGGCTCCGCCAAAGGATTACGTAGTAGTGCCTGGTAACTAGCTCCTGCAGCAGCTAATGAGGCGCCTACAGCCCCGGCCAGCAGGATGCGAGGGAAACGAATCTCGAGCAGTATTGTCGACTGCTCAGGGGTTAAGCCACACTGTGCTTTGCCCAGTGAAAATAACGCGCATAACGCTGATTGCGTTGGAAGACTTTCACTTCCCAACAAGGAAGTAACAATTATTGCCGACAACAAAATTAATAAGAGCAGTCCACAGGCGATCACGGTCCTGCGCAAGGTGACGCGGTCAGCAATCTTCCGTTTCAGCAGACTCTCTCTGGTAATTGTCGACATCTACTTGAAAGCTTCCGGATGTAAAGCGTGAGCGAGTTGTTCAAGACCGTCGATGGCGCGCGGACCGGGTCGCACCAGAAGGTCTCCGTCAATCTTGATTACCCGGCCCTCTAACACGGCCGGTGATTTCTTAAGTCCCTCAGCGACAGCGGCGTTTGCGCTGCCCATCGAACCTCCGGTAGGGAGAATTATCGCGTCAGGCTTGGCAGCCACGGCAGACTCTTCGCTGTACCGGGGCCACGCTTCGGCCACATCCGCTGTGACGGATTGCGCACCAGCTCGTTTGATAAGATCCGTAACGAAGGCCTGTCGTCCAGCTGTGTACAGTGGTTCTGCTGAAAGTTGATAAAAAACTCTCACTGGCTTGCGGTTTTTCACTGCCGCTTCAATTGTCGTCATTCGGTCGCGTAGCTTGCTGACGAGCTCGCCGGCTTGCTGCTCTCGATTCAGCAGCTTGGCGATATTTTCAATCGAATGAATTACACCCTCAAGGTCATGAGGGTCGCTGACGTAGACAGGAATACCGTGATCGTTTAACTGGCGCGCGAATGCTTCGAGTTGCGATGATGTGGAGATAAAAATGAGGTGAGGACGAAGCGCGAGAATGCGTTCGATATTTGGCTGTAGAGTATCACCAACCTTTTGGATGCTTTTCGCCTGCTCCGGATAGTTACAGTAGGTAGTGTTTCCCACCAGATGATCACCGGCACCGATCGCGTAGATGATCTCGGTCAAGTTTGGTGCAAGCGAAATGACCCTCTCGATCTTGCCGTATATACGGACTTCCCTGTTAGCCTCATCTGTAATCTGCCGATATTCAGACTCGTCAACTCGCGGTCCCAGCGAACAGGAGTTGAGGGCGAGCGCGCCGCAGACCAGCAAGGTCAACAGCGAAACCGATGCAAATATTCTCTTGTATCTAAACAAAAGGTCTCACCCTCCTCTTCCGCGAAGGAACAGGCTATCGGTGAGACCTCTAATGAAAGGAATCCGTTGCGGCCTGAACACCCATTCGCGAGGTATTCACAAGGCAGCAAAGCGCGTTGGCAGGTCTCCTGGCTTCAAGAATCTCGTGTTGCCGGAAGGCATTCACGATTCTCATCACAGTGGCGCGACCGCGCGGGAATCTCACCCGCTTCCCTATTCTCCCCGCAACCGGCGGGGCACCTAAGCGCTTTGAAGTGCAAAGAACAATCTCCGTCAGAACGCGCGGACATTAGCACGCAGCCTGAGGCCAGTCAACGCCCAGTCACAGAACACCGCTGCATAATCCTCGGAATCATTCGCTACAGTGCCTAAAAAGGTAGGACAGCACGACGGGTCGGATACTGAGTTCACTTCGTTACGTGCCCAATCGGCAATCGGCAATCGGCAATCCATTGCCTCACTTTGATTAACCTCGTCTCTCCAGTAAGATTCTTCAGACTTTCCAGCAAACAAGGATTCGCCCATACATGATTAAAACTGTCGAATGGACCCGTGAAGGCGTGCGCATGATTGATCAACGCCTGCTGCCCACTGAAGAAAAGTACTTAATGCTTCGCTCGTATGAAGAAGTCGCGGAAGCAATCAAAAAGATGGTGGTGCGAGGCGCTCCGGCGATTGGCCTCTCCGCGGCAATGGGCCTGGCACTGGGGGCAAAACAATCTGTAGGAACTTCGGTGGCGGATCTGGAAGATGATTTCAGCTACATGTGCGATGTGATGAGCAAGACACGCCCGACAGCCGTCAATCTTTTCTGGGCGATTGAAAGAATGCGCGCGACATTCAACCGTGAAAAAGCCTTAACCGACAACGTGGAAGAACTAAAAGAGAAGCTTGTCGCTGAAGCGTTGAAGATTTTTCAAGAGGACCTTGCTGCCAATCGCGCCATCGGGCGTTACGGCGCTGCCCTTATTCCAGACGGCGGTACAGTACTGACGCATTGCAACGCCGGTGCGTTGGCGACAGCGGGGGACTACGGGACGGCACTCGGTGTGATTCGCGGCGCTCGCGATGCTGGAAAACGTGTTGCTGTTATCGCTGATGAGACGCGACCGTTTCTGCAAGGCTTACGTTTGACGGCCTGGGAATTAGCGAAGGACGATATTCCGGTAACCGTAATCACGGACAACATGGCCGGGCACGTCATGAAAAGTGGGAAGGTTGATTGCGTAGTGGTGGGCGCCGACCGCATCGCCGCCAACGGCGATGCTGCCAACAAGATTGGAACCTATATGGTCGCGGTGCTAGCCCAACAAAACAACATTCCTTTTTATGTAGCCGCGCCCATTACGACCTTGGATCTTTCTCTGGCAACCGGTGATGAGATTCCCATTGAAGAACGAGATGGGCGCGAGATCACGCACATCGGCGGTAAACAAATGGGCCCGGACGGCGTGGTCGTTCACAACCCGGCATTTGATGTAACCCCAAACACGCTAATCGCTGCGATCGTCACCGACCGTGGCGTTGCGCGCGCACCTTATACTGAAAGTCTGCGAGATCTGGTGAGGAATAAATCGGCAAGTTCGAATGCGTAGAATTATTGAGCGGCAGCAAAGCGGCTTTGCTTCCACCAGTCAATCGTCAACTCCAGACCTTCTCTTAGACCCACCCGCGGCTCAAAATCCAGCAACTCACGCGCGCGCGTAATATCAGCAAGACTGTGTAGGACGTCGCCGGCGCGAGGCGGCTGGTAATCCACTGAAACATCAGTCTTACCTGTTAGTTGTTGCACTTCCTTTAAGAGCTCATTGAGTGTAATACGCGCACCGTTCGCCACATTGATGATCGCACCGATGCCCTTCGTTGTCTCCGCAGCCTTTAAATTGGCCTCGACCACGTTGGTGATGTAAGTGAAGTCCCGCGACTGTTCCCCATTGCCGAAAATCACGGGTTGGGCGCCACTCAACAAGGCAGCGATGAACCGCGAAATGACTCCTGAGTACTGCGAGCTCGGATCCTGACGCGGACCAAAGACATTAAAGTACCTAAGTGAGACTGTCTCCAGTCCATATACTCGAGTGAAAACCTGGCAGTAATACTCGCCCACCAGTTTGGCCACCGCATAAGGTGAAAGCGGAACAGGCAACATGTCCTCGACCTTTGGCAATGTCGGTTGATCTCCGTAAGCTGAACTTGAGGCCGCGTAGACGATACGTCTGACCTTCATTTCCCGGGCAGCGAGGAGCAAGGAAAAAGTAGAATCAACGGAAGCGATGTGTGTCTGGCGCGGATTCTCTACTGACCGAGGCACCGAAGGAATCGCTGCTTCGTGAAAGACAAGCTCGACGTCTTCCAGGGCTTTGCGCAATGCGCTTTCGTCGGCCACACTCGCGTGCACAAAATCGATGGCAGCGCCGGCGTCTTGAACATTTTCCCGATAACCCGTTGAAAGGTCGTCGATGATGCGGACCCGCGCGCCGTTTGCGACAAGGGCTGCTGCGATGTGTGAACCGATGAAGCCAGCTCCACCGGTGACCAATGCAATTCCCGAAAGGGCCATGATGTTTTGATGAATTCTGCTGGGGACTACCGGCCTACGCCCGTGTATTCGAAGCCGAGCTCGCGTAGGTCATCCGGCTCATAGATATTTCGCAAATCTGCAATCCGAGGTTTCTTCATCAAGTCGCGAATTCGCTTCATATCAAGCGCGCGAAACTGATTCCATTCCGTCACTATTACCAGCGCATCTGCGTCGGTAACAGCTTCGTATTCATCCTCCGCGTAGCAAATGTTGGAAATCACTTTGGCAGTTTCTTCCATTGCCACAGGGTCGTAGGCACGGACCCTCGCCCCACGCTCCAGGAGTCCCTGAATAATGTCCAGGGCAGGTGCTTCCCGAATATCATTCGTTTCCGGTTTGAAAGCGAGGCCGAGTATTGCAATCGTTTTTCCTTTTACCGCACCGATCAGCTTTTCGATCTTCGGTAACATAGCACTGCGTTGCCTGCGGTTAACCTCAATCACGGCATCAACCATCAGAGACTCGGATTCGAACTGCCTCGCCACGGACGCCAGCGCCCGGGTGTCTTTAGGGAAGCACGATCCGCCAAAGCCAGGACCTGGGTGCAGAAACTTGCTGCCAATGCGCTTGTCCATTCCCATCGCTCTCGCGACGTCATGAACGTCACAACCAATCTTTTCGCACAGATTAGCAATTTCATTAATAAAAGATATTTTAGTCGCGAGAAATGCGTTGGCCGCGTATTTGATCAACTCAGCCGCTTCCAGTGAAGTTATGACAACCGGGGCCTCGATCAAATACAGCGGCCGGTAAAGATCCCTCATGATCGCAATCGCCTCCTGATCCGCGCTGCCGATCACAACGCGATCCGGCCTCATGAAGTCGTTTATCGCCGCTCCCTCACGCAAGAACTCCGGATTTGAAACTATGCCGAATGCCACATTTGACTTCTGCTGCTCGCGAATTAGTTTCCTGAGGCGCTCGCCCGTGCCAATCGGCACTGTCGACTTGGTAACGATCACCTTGTAACCGTTCATGTGTTCGGCAACGGCGCGAGCGGCAGTCTCGACAAAACTCAAGTCGGGAGAACCATCAGGCAGAGGCGGGGTTCCCACGGCCAGAAAGATTACGAGCGCCTCCTCGACAGCCTCCTGCACGTTGGTCGTAAACCTGAGGCGACCGGCCTGAGCGTTTTTGGTTACCAATTGCTCAAGACCGGGCTCGTAAATGGTCATTACGCCCGCCTTCAGGCGTTCTATCTTCTCATTATCGACGTCGACGCAGGTCACATCGACACCAAACTCGGCAAAACACGCACCGGTTACCAAACCAACGTAACCGGTACCAATAACGGCAATGTGCATTTGAAAACCTTAGAAACTGTAGGCGGGAAATGAAACGTCCGACTCAAACAAACTTTGCGGGCCACAAACGACCGAGAGTCGCGTGACCCGCAAGGTTAGTAGTTAATGACCGCAGCGGAAGAATCGCACCGCAGTATTTCTATCGACCGAACCAACGAGTACTTATCTGGTTGGGCTGACCACGGTCGCGTTGCCGCCAAAATCAAACTCGTCGTCGTCTTTCGCGGCGAGGATAACGGCAACCACTGCACCGGCTGTTGCTAGCAGGAGCACTGCAAGCGCGCCGCCACTTAAGTCGTCATCGTCATCATCTGTTTGTGGATTCGGAGTTCCGGCCGTGCCATTCTCGCCAGCAGCTATTTGCTGGGTAGCTGCGCCTGAGCGCAACTCGGCGATACCGGCTTCGGTAGACACGACAGTGTTGCCGCGATGGGTGCTGACCGTGAACGAAGTTGCCTGGCTGCCATCTACAACCACCGCGCCATCTTTCGTGGTGATGTTGACCGAAACACCGGCAACCGTTGAAACTTTAGCGACACCTTTATCTAACATACCGGTGACGCTTTCTTCGGTGAAATTGAGAATCAAGCTGGAGTTCGGAGACAACTCAACGCGGCCCATCTTGCTCAAGCTCACGATTGCGGTGCTGCTTTCAGCGGTAACTACCGTGCTGCCTGAAAACAATGTCCCGCCAGAAATAACTTTCTGACCGTTCACCGTGACCTGGCCCGAAACTGAAAGCTCTCCCGATGCAACCTTCGCACCTGCCAGTGCAACCATCGAGTAAACACTCAGGACTGCAACTGAGACAAAGGCCGCGAGCGTTTTGCGGCTCAAAGATTTGCTGATCATTAACTTTCCTCCCGTATTGTGAAACAAGAATCTTGATTGCTGGCGCTACAGTAAGAAACCAGGATGAGACGAACCGTCTTGTCAATCCCCGGCTCAAAGATGCACTAGGCCGAACGCTACAAGCGCAAATCACGTTCGCGGGCGCTTAACAGCAGGCTTTTTATTACACGAATATAAGCCCCCTGTCAACGATCATTTAGTCGGACTTTGCCACAAAACTGTGCTTTTTTGCGGTTGTTGACAAGATATCACCTGAGGTAGGACCAGTCCATCCTTTTCGTATGCTTAATGGAAAAATACGACCTCGATCGGTGTTAATACTGTCACGGCGGTGTCACCTGAGTGGAACTGGTAGAGACCTTCACGCCAGGACCAGGCTCTTTACGAGGACTAGGGGATTTAGCCGCCTTCTCTCGCAATTCTGCCTGCTCGTAAGGATCAAGCCGGGCAAAAACGTAGAAGGTCTCACTGCTGCGAACACTTCCCAGGAACCGAAACGTGTAGCCGAAAACCTCATCAACTTTCAGCGTTTCGATCCGCGGAGGTTGCTCAAAAAGTAGTCGCAACTCATCCCGAGAGACCGCTTCGAGCTCGGGCAAGTAGTCGTTTTGGGTTTCTCGGGCAATCTTGATCGCAATCTGCCGCAGGGC
>DASSCX010000151.1:0-17226 GCA_035697425.1 Pyrinomonadaceae bacterium
TCGTACATCAAGAACGTTGACGTCACTCACGAAACCAGCGACGTTAATGTTCCCGCGCTGCTCAAGTTTGTCTTAGCGCTGACGATCATGATGGTGGTTGCTTTTGGAATCGTGCTGTTCCTTTTCAGTTTTCTGAATTCACAGGAAACGAAGAAGGAACCTCCCGCAGGACCGATGGCAATGACCGAACAAGAGAGCTTGCCGCCCGAGCCAAGGTTGCAATCCGCACCCGGTTTCGCAGCGGACTTGTCCAAGTCAGTGGGCGAAACCGATCCGCATAAGCCGAAAGATCCACTTTGGGAGATTCGCGTTCTGCGCGAGCAGTGGGACCGCGACCTCCGCGAAGGTGCGAAGGATCAGTCGGGTCGCACCCTGGGAATACCGATTGAAGAAGCGATGAAGAAACTCGTCGCAGAGCAGAATGCAAAAGCTGGCGCTAACAGTAAGGCTCAGAGTGGAGAAGGTTACGGTGATCAGATGCCCACAGCCGCGAGCTCTGGCCGCATTTCAGAAAAGGGGAAGCAATGAACGTGGTACGTAGACAGAAGACAGTAGACAGCAAAAAGCTCGAGATGCGTCTTATGGTGAAGTTGTGTCTTCTTCTGTTACCTACCGTCTACTGCCTACTGGCTACTCCGGCTCGCGCTCAGCAACCCCCCGGTCCGAGTTCGCCTCTTTACGGCGCGCGCCCCAGCAGCGGAACTTCAGTCAATGGCTTACCGAAGGCATTGCAGGACGTCAAAATTGAACAGAAGCTTAATGAACAGTTGCCTCTGGATCTGACTTTCCGCAATGAGCAAGGCGAAACAGTTCGTTTGGGCGACTATTTTGGAAAGAAGCCGGTTGTGCTCGCGCTCGTCTATTACCAGTGCCCAATGCTCTGCAATCAGGTTTTGAATGGCATGGTGACGAGTTTCAAAGTACTCAACTTCAAGCCAGGCGAGGAGTTTGAGGTTGTTACCGTCAGTTTTGATCCCCTCGAAACTGCTGAGCTCGCGCGCGCCAAGAAAACGACTTATGTGAACTATTTGCCGGAAGCAAAGCGCGCTCCGGCGACTAATGGTTGGCACTTCCTCACCGGTGATCAGGAAAACATCAGACGGCTAACCGACGCCATCGGCTTCCATTATTATTTTGACGCCGCGACCGATCAGTTTGCGCATGGCAGCGCGATCTATGTCGCCACGCCTCAGGGCAAACTCTCTCATTACTTCTACGGTATTGAGTATTCTCCGAAGGATCTGCGGCTGAGTCTCGTCGAAGCTTCGGAAAACAAGATTGGTTCGCCGGTGGATCAGTTACTGCTGTACTGCTATCACTACGATCCGGCGACGGGAAAATACGGCGCCGTGATAATGAACATGGTGCGTCTGGGAGGAGTTGCGACTCTAATCGCCATCGGAATCATGTTTCTTGTCATGCGCCGGCGCACAGCGTCGCGGCTGCGTTTGCACACGGGAGGAACAGCCTGGTAATGCAAACGTCCTGGATTCCATTTGTACCACCCAGTGCGTCCACCCTTTCGGGAAAGGTTGATGCGCTCTATTTCTATCTGTCGGGCGTGACAGTTTTTTTCACTATCCTGATCTCGAGCGTGCTGATCTTCTTTGTGATCAAGTACCGCCGTCGCTCCCCATACGAAATTCCCCGGCCGGTGGCGGGTTCGCACAAACTGGAAATACTCTGGTCCGTGATCCCCTTCATTATTGCGATGAGCATGTTTGCCTGGGGCGCGCAGCTTTACTTTCAGAATTCGCGCCCGCCAGATAATGCTGTCGAAATCTATGTCGTCGGAAAACAATGGATGTGGAAAATTCAACACACTACCGGACAACGTGAGATCAACGAGCTGCACGTTCCGGTCGGACGCCGCATCAAGTTGATCATGACGACGGAAGATGTGATTCACGATTTCTACATACCCGCTTTTCGCATTAAGGCCGACGTTGTTCCCGGGAAATACACTACGCAATGGTTCGAAGCGACCAAGCCCGGCAGTTATCATCTTTTCTGCGCTGAGTATTGCGGCATGAATCACTCGGGCATGATCGGCCAAGTGGTGGTTATGGAACCGACCGAGTTTGATAACTGGTTGAGCGGCAACACCAATCAGCAATCACCGGCTGTGGCCGGGCAACAGCTCTACCAAACGCTTGGCTGCGTTTCCTGCCATGGTGCTTCAGGCGAAGGCGGGCGCGGTCCAGCACTAGGTGGGGTTTTCGGGCGGCAGGTGTTTCTTAATAACGGACAGACGATCAAGGCTGATGAAGCCTATATCCGGGAATCGATCGTCAATCCGCAGGCCAAGTTAGTTAACGGGTTTGGTCCGATCATGCCGACCTTCCAGGGACAGATCAGCGAAGAGCAAGTGGTGCAGATTTTGGCGTTCATTAAGTCGCTGCCGGCGCAGGGCACTCAGGCTGAAGCACCAGGTACGACTCCGGCCGCTACAGCGCCGCCAGCAGCGGGGCCCGCCGCGAGTCCAGGATCGACAAACAGGTAGGAAGTAGTAAGGCAATCTTTATGAAGGCAATGGAATCATTCGAGGCGCCCACGCCCGCGCGCATCAATTATTTGAACGCGACTTACGGGTTGAAGTCGTGGCTGCTCACCAAGGATCACAAGCGCATTGCGCTGCTTTATCTGGGGTCCATCAGTTTCTTTTTCCTTATCGGCGGACTCTATGCGATGGCGATTCGCATCGAGCTGCTGACCCCACAAGGCGATCTGCTGCAATCGACGACCTATAACAAGGTTTTCACGCAGCACGGAATCATCATGGTTTTCTTCTTCCTGATTCCGTCGATACCGGCCACTCTGGGGAATTTCCTCGTGCCGATGATGATCGGCGCTAAGGATTTGGCGTTTCCACGCATCAATCTGCTGAGCTGGTACATCTACATGGTCGGCGGCATCATCACGATCTACGCGTTGCTGGCGGGCGGAATTGATACCGGTTGGACCTTCTACACACCGTTCAGTACTACGTTTTCCAACTCGTATGTTATTGCCGCTGGGCTCGGAATTTTTATCAACGGCTTTTCTTCAATCCTCACCGGGCTGAATTTCATCGTCACGATTCATACTATGCGGGCGCCAGGCATGACCTGGTTTCGCTTGCCGCTCTTCATTTGGTCGCACTACGCCACCAGCCTGGTGATGATTCTCGGAACTCCCGTGATTGCCATCACGATTTTGCTGCTAGCCTTCGAACGAGTGGCCCACATCGGCATCTTTGACCCGGCGGCCGGCGGCGATCCGGTCCTCTTCCAACATCTGTTCTGGTTCTACTCTCATCCCGCGGTTTACATCATGGTACTGCCGGGAATGGGTGTAGTTAGCGAATTGATCGCCAACTTCTCGCGCAAGAATATCTTCGGCTATTCCTTTGTGGCGTTCTCCAGTCTAGCCATTGCGGTCTTCGGCTTTTTGGTTTGGGGTCACCACCTGTTCGTCGCCAGTCAGTCAGTCTATGCCGGAATGATCTTTTCATTTCTGAGTTTCGCAGTGGCGATTCCCTCCGCGATTAAAGTTTTCAATTGGACTGCTACGCTCTACAAGGCTTCGATCTCTTACGACACGCCCATGCTTTATGCCCTCGGTTTCATTGGCCTGTTCACTGTTGGCGGGATGACTGGCTTATTTCTGGCGTCGTTAGCAACCGATGTTCACTTAAGCGACACGTATTTCATCGTCGCGCACTTCCACTACATCATGGTCGGCGGCACTTTGCTGGCTTACCTGGGTGGCCTCCATTATTGGTGGCCGAAAATTACCGGGCGCATGTATCCCGAAGGCTGGGCGCGATTCTCGGCGTTGATCGTGTTCGTGGGATTCAATTTGACGTTCCTGCCCCAATTCGTGCTGGGCTATATGGGCATGCCGCGCCGCTACCATGTGTATCCGGCAGAATTTCAGGTGCTGCACGTACTCTCCACTGCGGGGGCTTCGATTTTGGGAGTCGGTCTTTTGATTCCCCTCGTCTATCTGGTCTGGTCGATGCGTTACGGAAAGATTGCGCCCGCGAATCCCTGGAACCTCCCGGGGCTTGAATGGCAGACTTCGTCGCCGCCACCAACCGAAAATTTTGAGTTAACTCCGATTGTCACCTGGGAAGCTTACGAGTTTGCTCCCGCGGAAGAGACGGAGGTTGTCGGAAAGTTTCATAACGAAAGAGTTAAAAAGGTCTGATTAGACGTCGGCACGCCGGCGCTGGAGCGCGTAAACCTTGGTTGAAAGCTACACAATTGAACCCGAGCATGCGGCAGCGCACGGCCATGCCGCGCTGCAGCATCATTTCGAAAACATGGAGCAGCAGCGTGAAGCTTCCACGCTCGGCATGTGGGTTTTTCTTGTTACTGAAATCATGTTCTTTGGCGGGATGTTTCTCGCCTACACGCTCTATCGTTCGAAATATCCCGAGGCTTTCGCTTCGGCCAGCAACCACCTCGACCTGAAACTCGGAGCTATCAACACGGTCGTGCTGATTCTCAGCAGCTTCACCATGGCAATGGCTGTTTACAGCACGCAGGTGGGCAAGCGACGGAACCAGATTATCTCGCTCGCGCTGACACTGTTATTGGGCGCTACGTTCCTCGGCATTAAAGCCGTGGAGTATCACCAGAAATATGAAGACAACTTGATTCCCGGACGCATCGTACCCAGTAGACCGTTCAACGCGAGCGGAGTGCACCTGTTGCCCGGAGCGCAGCCGCAGAATGTGGAAATGTTCTACTGGATCTATTTTGCAATGACCGGAATGCACGCAATCCACATGATCATCGGCATCGGAATAATCGCGATCATTCTATTCTGGGCCATCCGCGGTAAATACGGCCCGGAGTATCACAACCCGGTTGAAGTCTCAGGACTCTATTGGCACTTCGTCGACATCGTGTGGATTTTCTTATTCCCTTTGCTTTATTTGCTGGGCCGGCATTTGGAACACTGACATGAGCGAGCACATAGTTTCAGTCAGGGTCTACTTGATGATTTTCCTGGCTTTGATGGTCGGCACAACTTTGACCATCTGGGCCGGACTGCAGGACTTTCCCGGACCCTTGAACGTGGTAATCGCGCTGACCATCGCTGTTATCAAGGCCACGCTCGTCGTGCTCTACTTCATGCACGTCCGCTACAGTTCGCGTTTGATTTGGGTGATCTTTGCGTCAGCGCTCTTCTGGATGGGAATTCTATTTGCGCTGACCTTTAGCGACTACTGGACTCGCCACTGGTTTCAACTTCCCTAAGAAGTTTGTTCCTCGACCGGATATAATTTCGCATCCCGCACCGCAACTTCCCGCCCACAGGCAACGCAGCGTAGTCTAATTGTCGCGTCTGAAGTTTTTATTGGCGCTGAGCAGTAGGGACAAGCGCCGCTAACATCATTTCGCGTGAAGAGTCCGCGCATCATGATGAGCGGGAGTACGAGGCCGGCAACCAGCAAAGGAATGCCGAACACGAAGCCCAACACTCCACCCTCGCCGAGAGTCAAAGTGATCACGAGACCGGCGATGAAAAAAAGCAGCCCGATGGCGATGGCGAAAGAAAATCCGTAGGCACTGTCGAAGCTTCGGCCTCTCGTCATATCGCCAAGTTTTTTGGTTTCCATGCCGACCCTCCCTGAGAAGTAAGTCTGGGTTTATAGTTGAACTGCGGTGTGAGGTTTTTACTATTCTGATTCTTGTGTTGTCAACGACCTGGAACTCGAAGGCCCACGACAATCAAGGCGTTTGGTGTGGTTTAGTATTAATTCGTGGATCCTCGCTACGCTGGGCCAGAGAATACGATCCACGAAACCACACAAAACAACACCAAACGTATTGAATGCTTCCCTTTGCGACCCTGCACCTTTGCGTCTCTGGGTTGTGAACGTTGAAGCCCGCATCCACCCGGTTGCCACCGGCTAGTGTCTAGTTTTAACGGGTCAATCTTGCCGAGACAAACCTAACTTCATTTTACGATTGCCTCTTGGTGCTGCTAGAGTAGCGGTTTCCCAAAATCAGAGCTAAAACCATCAGCGCTACTGTGAGCACTACTATGAGCACTAAACCTATTATGCAGACCGCCACGCCCACTTCTTTTGAGCTTTTTCTTCAAAAACACGATTCAGAAGCGTGGCTCGCAACCATTACTGCTGTATTACGTTCTATCCACGAAGTGGATAAGAGCGCCACGCAAATCTGGTTTTCCTTTTACCCCCTGGATTTGTTTCGAGCTTTGCAGGACGCAAAGGATCCTGAGCAGCGCGCACGTGAGTTGCTGCTCCAGGGTGACTATCTGCTGAAAGATCAGATCGACACTTCGCATCGATTCCTTTACGGACATCGTTACTGGCCTCAAGTTAAGCAAGCAATCGCCGCGCATGCTGCCGGTTTTGGCGGGACGAATCAGAAGGCGCTGACGGATCAGATCATCGACATTGCCTCCCAGGTTGCCGTAAGCCTGCGCGTAGAACCATCTCTAACCACCGGCATCACTGCTGTCGGTTTTATGACAGTTCAGCAAGTCGGACTGGCAGCCTTTAACGCTGCCTCAGGACAGATGACGATCGATAGCAAGCACGCTAAGCAGTCGCCCGAGCAAGTTCTCATGGAGCGCGCCAGGGACGACAGCCAGGGCTTGTTAGGTTTCTTGAAAACGGTAGACAAGAAATGGACGGTCACTCACGACGAAAATGACGACGCAGCGAAATACAAACTCAACAACGCGCAAGATCTGGCATGGGGCGCAGAGGCGGATCGGTCGCGCGATTGGAAAGCGCTTGATCCCCGGCGCATCGAAGGGCCCATCCCCGTCGAATGCCGATCGGCTTCGTGTGGTACTTGTTGGGTAGGCGTGCTCGGTGGCGCAGAAAAGCTCTCGGATGTTGCCGCCCGCGAGGGCAAGCAGATCAAACTCTTCGGGTACATCAACACGACGGAGCCCAAGCCGCTGATTCGTCTTGCTTGCCAGGCACAGGCACAGGGAGCCGTCTCGATTGTGATTCCACCCTGGAACGGCGTCTTCGGAAAGTATTTGCAGCGGCGCAATCCGCGCGTCACAGATGATGAATAAAAACCTAACAGCGTCTCCCCACTAGAAGCTTGCAAGACACTTTCGCCAAACCTGCGTCCTCGCCGTTGTTGCTGGTTCTGGCGGCGGCCATCATCTGGAGTACCGGCGGTCTCTTCATTAAGTGGACGACCCTCTCCGGCCTGGAGCTCTCTTTCGGTCGTTCGCTGCTTGCCGCGATCACAGTCGCGCTCTTTACGCGAAGTGAAGGTTTTGGGTTGAATCGCATTACCTTGATCGCGTCAGTGCTCTACGCTGCTCTCCTTTTACTTTTCGTACTTGCGACCAAGGAAACAACTGCGGCGAACGCAATTTTCCTGCAATACACTGCCCCGCTTTACGTCCTAGTGCTGGAACCGATCTTCTACAAGGAGAAGTTTCGCCAGCGTGATCTGATTACGGTGATCTTCTGTGTAATCGGGATGTCACTTTTCTTTGTGGGCAAACTCCGGCCACAAGACGTCACCGGAAATCTGCTTGCGCTCGCTTCGGGTGTCTGCTTCGCGTGCTACTTCCTGTTGTTGCGTCACTCCAGCGCGCGAACGGTAAATCGGGCGTCGTCGGTTATCTACGGCAACCTGCTGGTTGTGTTGGTCGCCGCTCCCGCAGGATTGCAAGCACTATCCGATGTCACCAGGCACGACGCGCTGAGCGTCGTCTATCTTGGAGTAGTCCAGATCGGAATTGCTTACACGCTTTTCACGCTCGGCATGGCGCGCGGTATTCGCTCGCTCGATGCCGGCATCGTCGGTTACATCGAACCGGTGCTAAACCCTGTCTGGGTTTTTCTGGTTATCGGCGAGCGACCTTCGCAGTGGGCCCTGATCGGCGGCGCGATCATTGTCGGCGCTGTTGTCGTTCACACAACGCTGAAGGCAAAAGAAGGGCGCAAGACTATTATTCTCACCGGGCTTGAGCCCGGTGCCAAGTAATCATCTCAATAACCGGGAAACCGTTTAAACGGTTTCTGATTTCATTTCCCCCTCTTCACCGCGCTGAAGCGCGGTGAGAATAAAAGACCGATTGGCAGCCCTGCAGTTCGTCAGCTGAGATTTTGAAACTCTCCCGAAGGCATCCTCAGATGGACGGAGTCTTGATAATTGATAAGCCTGCGGGCATGACATCGCACGATGTGGTGGCCCGCGTGCGACGTATCCTGGGTGAACGACGTATAGGACACACCGGAACACTTGACCCGTTCGCTACCGGTGTTTTGATCGTCCTCGTAGGCAGGGCGACACGGCTGGCCCAATTCCTCAGCGGCGCTGTCAAGGAATATGAGGCCGGCATTCGACTAGGGTTTAGTACCGACACCGGTGATCTGAGTGGAAGGCGGACCACTGCAGCTCAGGAGAAAACGAATTCCTTGAGCAAAGAGGATGTCGAAGCAGCGTTGGCCAGTTTGCGTGGAGAGATCGAGCAAATCCCGCCGATGTATTCGGCCAAGAAAATCGAGGGCAAAAAGCTCTACGAACTCGCACGTCGTGGCGAGCAGGTTGAACGCAAATCCGTTCGCGTGACGATTCACTCTTTGGAACTCATCGGGGACGTTGGCAAAATATTCCCGCAGCAAGTTGCTGGAACCAGTGATATTCGCGTGCGCGTCGTATGTTCCGCTGGAACCTACGTGCGAACTCTCGCTGAGGATCTGGGAAAACGTCTGGGTGTCGGCGCTCATGTCGTTGAACTACGACGCACGAGAGCCGGCGATTTTGATTTGAAGCGCGCGACAACTCTGGAGAAGCTGGAAGAGCATAAGCAGCGAGGATCGCTGGACGATATCCTGATTACACCTGACGTCGCCGTTGATTTTCTTCCCTGCGTGTTACTGACTGCAGCGGAAGTACGACGCACGCAACAGGGTTTGCCCTTGAAGCTTGAAAGCAAACCAGCCTTCGGTGATGCTGACTGGGTGCGGATGCGGGACGCAGCCGGCGCGCTCGTCGCAGTCGGAACCTATGATCCCGAGGGTGATCTAGTGCGGCCGCGCGTCGTGCTGTCTCTGGACCAATGAAATTGAAGAAGCGCTATCTACTTGCCGGTTTTTCCGGCCTGGCAACGGCGGTCGTACTTACGAAATTGCTCGTCCGGCCTCGCGACGTAGATCTGGAACGAAGCCGTGACCGTATCTACCATGTCGAGCATTCCCGTTTCACCGATGTAGGCGGTTTGCGCGTGCACTACCAGGAAGCCGGCGATCCCAGTGCGCCCACGCTTTTTCTAATACATGGTTTCCTCTCTTCGACTTTCGTCTGGAGCCGAGTGTTTTTGGAACTGGCGGGTGCCGGGTTTCACGTGATCGCGCCGGATTTGATCGGCTATGGCTATTCAGCAAAACCGCGAAACTTTGACTATGCAATTGAGTCGCAGGCGAACGTGTTGGCCGGGCTGGTCAAGCGATTAGGATGCGAAGGCGCAACTGTGATTGGCAGTTCTTACGGTGGGGCAGTAGCCGCGACGGTCGCGTTAGATCAACCTGAACTCGTTGGGAAATTAGTGTTAGTAGGTGCGGTATCGAACAACGAACCAAAGCGCTTGATGATGATGCGGCTCGTGCGGACGCCAGTCGTAGGCGACATTCTGTCGCCGTTGCTGGCTGGGTCGCGGCGCTTGTTGCGGGCGCGGATGAAGCGAGTTTACGATCGCCATCAAACCTCTCTCGACGAATTTCGAGTTGATGCTCGTTTCCTGCCGCTGCGAGCCGCCGGCACTCACCGGGCAATCATTCGTACGGTGCGCAATTGGGACGCCCTGCGAATCCAACGAGAAGCACAATTGATCAAACAACCAACGCTCCTGATTTGGGGTGATAATGATCCCGATGTGCCTTTAAGCGATGGAGAGGAACTACAGCAGCACATTGAGAATTCGCGATTGATCGTGTTTAAAGACTGCGGTCATCATCCCCAGGAAGAGTATCCCGCCTCCTTCACTAAAGCGGTCCTCGATTTCTGTCGTGAACCTATTGCTGTAACGGGGCAATAACGACCTTGACGTTCTTCTTACTTATCCATCTTCAGAGCCTGACCAACTGCAACATCTCGCCGCACGCGCCAGATTTTCGAGTCAAGATAGTAGTGAATGAAGGCATAGCCCCAGAGGAAAGAAATGCCAAGCTGAACCGGAAATGAGGTCTCAGCTCCCGTCGCCTGGTTCTGCAAGCTCGCATATCCCAAAAGTTGCCGCGGCCCCTGGTAAATCAAACCAAACACAATTCCGCAGGCAATGTAGAACAATAAGCGTCGGCTGATCATCTCCGCGGCGCCATATTTTTCTCTCAGCGCCGCTTGAGTGAGTCGCGCTTTCTCCGCGTCGGCTGCGCGTTCAGGAGATGCGTACTTTTGATTATGAAACCAAATTAAACGGTGATACTGAAGATTGTGATAGATGGTCAGAATCGCAACGATGGCGATCGGTTTGTGCGGCATCGGCGTCAACAACACAATCCAGTGCATCGGAATAGCAGCCGCGAGCAGTAAGTACTTGGGCACATCAAGCGGTTGCCCGAGCAGCGCGCGCTGAACCTGCCGCCCCAGCCAGGCGAGGCCCAACACGACTGTGCCTAGCAGCAGGATCGTGGCGACGCTGCCGACGGCGCTTTGCAATGCAGCGGGAACCCGTGCCATTGCTTCCGGATCTTGAGCGATGAAAGCAACGAAGGGATAGTTAAAAGCAAACAGGAGCAGCAAACGATCCAACGCATTATCGAGCGGCGCAAGATCGTTGTTCTTCTTCTTATACAGCACCATGAAACCATAATGCTGCTTCACAAGATGGTAGTAAGCCCAGAGCGCTGCGAGGAAGAAAAAGATCAAACCGGCGCCGAGCCAGACCATTAACGGTCCAACCAGGAAGAACAATAACGAGCCCAAGAGTAACCGCTTCCGGTTCTGGCGTTCGGTTCGATCAAAATAGGTGCGAGAAAAAGTACCAAAGACGTGCGGAGCATCAATCAAAATCGCCCACAGGGCGACCATGGGAATTAAAGGTACGAGACCTCTAACGTAAAGCAACAAAAGCGCGTAGCTGGAAACGACGGAACCAATGAACCAGATCAAGTCGTCGCGCGCGCTAATGATCCAGCGCAAGGAAATTGCACGCGGGCGGGCGTCAGTGATGGCTTGAGTTGCGGTAGCCAAGGTTGGATTAGGTCAAGCTCGGTAATTCGACTTTGTCAGCCACAAAGATTGTCTTAGGATTCTACATCCTCAACCTTCGGGTCAAAAAGGGAGCGTGGTTACTTATGGCTACCGATGACGCAGCGCTGCATCAGCTCTTCAAACTCCTTTTCCAGGCCCATCCCTGGCATGGCGTCTCGCCCGGGGAAAAAGCGCCGGCCGAGCTTGGCGCCTATATTGAAATCGTACCCACCGATCCGGTGAAGTACGAACTCGACAAGGGCTCCGGACACCTGCGCGTCGATCGTCCGCAGAGATTTTCCTCGATGTGTCCGACGCTTTACGGATTTATTCCGCAGACCTTTTGCGGGGACGAAGTTGGTGCTCTTTCCGCTGAGCGAACCGGACTGAGTGGCATTGAAGGCGATGGCGATCCGATGGACATTTGCGTTCTGAGCGAGAAAGCGTTTGCCCATGGCAACTTTTTTCTTCAAGCCAAGCCAATCGGCGGGTTTCGCATGATCGATGGCCGGCAGGCAGACGACAAAATTATCGCCGTGCTTGTTTTCGATGTTGCTTACGGACACATTGCGGATATCGACGAGTGTCCTAAAGGCCTGGTGGATCGTCTCAAGCATTACTTTCTGACTTACAAACAACTTCCCGCCGAAGCGCCGCGACGAGTGGAGATTGCTGCGGTCTACAACCGTGCGGAAGCGCTTGCTGTGATTGAATGCAGCATGCGCGATTACTGGCAGCGTTTCGGGGACCCGGAGCTTAGAGTAGCCCAGTTTCGGCAACTACTCATGAGTCGGTGACACACAACAACCGCCAAGGCTGTAACCGCCAAGGCGCCAAGAAACGCCAAGGACGCCAAGTAATTAAATTAACGGAGGAGAATCCAACAAGCCTCTCGACTACGGATAGTTCTGCTGAAGGCTTCCGACGGCTTGGCGGTTTCTCTTCGGCGAGTTCAAGGATTACGGATGAATTCCTGAATGCCACAACGGCGGCAACTAAGGATTTGGCGGCGGGGATCCCAGAAAGCGAACGGCAGCATCTCGTTTCGCGGGGGATTGTTTGGTTGGCGATGTTTACGTTCGGCGTCTTCGGCACTGCAATGTTTGCAGAGCCAGCCGTAACCGAGATTGAAAAAGTGATTAGTCTGAGTCAAGACAGCGGGGAGCCGAAGCGTTGGCCGGTGCCGGCCTGAGCTTGTCAGACCGGCACCATCTAAAGATTACTGCCTGCGCATCGTTCCGCGTCTCACGTCTGGTCCCTGAGTGAGTTGCACCGGAACTGTCAAGCGCCGACCGTTTCTGACGATACCAACCTGCACAGTATCGCCCACCTGGTGTTTATCCAGGATCCGGAAGAGATCATCCGCATTCCCGACTTTCTCTCCGTCCAACGAAATAATGATGTCGCCAAGTGCCACTTCACCATTTTCTGTTTGCGTCAGTCCGCGCAAGCCTGCATTCGCAGCCGCTTGCCCGGGCACTACTTGCCAGACAAGAACGCCATCCGCAACCGGAAGCTCAAGCTGACCTTTCAAGAGTTCAACATTACGAGTGGTGACACCAAGTTTTGGTCGCAACACCTGACCGGAACGAATCAGTTGCGGCACGATGCGTTTGGCTATATTGACAGGGACTGCGAATCCGACACCGGCTGAACCACCAGAAGGAGAAAGAATCTGCGAATTGATGCCGATGATGCGACCGTGCGAATCAAGCAAAGGGCCGCCGGAGTTTCCCGGGTTGATCGACGCGTCAGTCTGAATGGCGCCTTCGATTTGCCTGTTGTTGCGCGCGCGGATCGGACGCTGTAAACCGCTGATGACACCCGTGGTCAAGGTGCGATCCAAACCGAACGGGTTACCAATCGCAAGCACCTTCTGGCCCACAACTAATTTATCTGAGTCGCCGAGTGGGACTACAGTCAAACCTTCTTTTGGCAATTCCAACAATTTGATTACGGCAAGATCAGTATCAGGATCACCGCCCACAACTTCTGCTGCATAGTTTTTTTGACTGCCAAAGCTAACGGCCAGTTTCTGAGCGCCCTCGACCACGTGATAGTTGGTAAGAATGTGGCCCTGCTGGTCTAGAATTGAACCGGAACCTGAGCCCTCCTGTGGTTCGACAAAACCAAAGAAATCGCGTGCATAAGAAGTTGAATGAATGTTAACTACACCGGGCGAAAGCGTCCGGTAGATCTCAATATTGTTCTGCTCGTCGGCAGAAGTAACCTCGGTGATGCCTGCCGGTGTCCCCTCGGAGAAGGCGACAGTCGTCGGCTGCACTCGATTCGAGATGCGGTCAATAATCGCCACCGAGACGGCGGCAAACAACCCTGAGATCAATGCAATAATCAAGATTTGGCGTGCGGTAATTCTATACATGGCTTTTCCTAAAATGTTTATTTGCCTGTCTCAAAACAAGCATTTTCTAAGATGCCCGTTGTGACGGCGGTGGTTGTTCCTTTGAGGTTTCGCGTTGGTAGCCCAACCCCGGTTCGAATAATTTTCCACCCAATACCCAACTTCACGCAAGCGTAACGCCCGGTCAGTCCTGGGCCGTTTGAGAATGAAGTGATTCGGCAGGATCAATACGAAACCGCCGCAAAAGCTGTTTCAGTGCAAGTGCACTGCGCACATTGGAACCGGGGGCAAGGGGGAAGAGGGGAACGGGGGAACAGCGGAAGACGGAAACAGAATTCCCATATTCCCCTGTTCACCCTTTCCCCCTTAATTGCAAGTAAGTAGGTCTTAAAAGTCTGGACCGGAGGTTAGGAGAACAGATTGAGGAAGGCGTGAGGTAGACCGCCAAAATAAAGGGCGACGGTCTCGGGGGCTTGCCAGCCCAGAGCAGTGAAGCCGGTCGCAACGTGGACCAGCATCAGCAATAGGTAAAGTCCGAGAACTAATTTCATCCCCCTGCGTGCCAGTGGCATGTGCGCGCAGCGGTAGAGGACATAAGCGGCGAAACCACCTATTGCCAATTTGACCGTCAGAAAAGGCGCTTCACCAACACTCAGCAGGCGCGCCATAATGGCGTTCCCCTCACTGGCCACATTTAGACGAACCCAGAGGATTGTCAGTTGGGCGTCAAGCCAATTCATCGCGAACAGGAGCAGGCTTTTGTAAAGGGTATGCATCTTATTGTGGCCAACGTGGTTAAACTCTTGTCCTCTAACGTCAGAACCTCCGAAACCGGATGGCTTGGAGGTTCTGCCGTTCACGGGAGGAACGAGACGTACCGTTGTGCTATTTAGAAACTATCAATGACATTATGCTTCCGAAAACCTGAACGTGCTAATCAATGACTATTTCCATTGCGAATGCAATTCGTGAAGGTGTTGTGATTTTCCAAGACGCGGGGCTGGCGGAAGCGCAGCGTGAAGCTGGCGGTTTGTTGCAGCACGTTCTCGGGCGCGACCGTACTTTCCTCCTGGCACATCCGGAACAGCAACTCACTGAGACGCAGTGGCAGACTTTTCAGGAACTGATAAGACGCCGCGCGGCCGGAGAACCGCTGCAATACATCACTGCGCTCCAATCGTTTTTCGGTCTCGATTTTGAGGTCGCCCCCGGTGTCTTGATTCCGCGTCCCGAAACTGAGCTGTTGGTGGAGCTTGCGCTTGAAACGCTTCAAGGGTTGCAGACGCCACGCATCTGCGACGTGGGAACGGGATCCGGCTGCATCGCCGTCACACTTTTGCATGAGCGTACCGACGCGCATGCAGTGGCTATCGATATCTCCGCGGCTGCGCTCGAAATCGCAAAACGAAACGCTAGCAGACACTCAGTAGAGCGACGACTAACTTTCGTTCAGGCGAATTGTTTCTCGTCGCTTTCTCCGGCTGAGTTTTCGTTTGATCTGATTGTTTCTAACCCGCCCTACGTGGCCGAGGAACAGCTGGCGGGTCTGCAGCGCGAGGTTCGCGATCATGAGCCGCGCGAAGCCCTCGCGGGTGGGCCAGACGGGTTGGATGTCGTGCGCCGCCTACTAACTGAAGCCAGTGCTTTTCTTAAGCCCGGCGGGCATTTGTTGATTGAAATCGGCTTCAATCAGGCAGCCGCAGTTACATCTTTACTTGAGCAGCACTCGTGGCTTGCGAAAGGGATTCGACCGGACTTGCAGGGCATTCCCCGTGTCGTGGTGCTTCAGAAAAGCCTTACCTGAATGTGTTTCGAGTTGCCAGATTTTTGCCATATTCGGTTCCGCCCCGGTGTTTACCTCACAGAGCCGCAGGAAACCAAATCAAAAAATTTGAGGAGCATCCCCAGGAGATTAAGATCATGAATAAGTGGTTAAGACTTGGTGTGTTTGTCGCAGCTTTGTTGAGCCTAAGTGGCGCCCTCGCGCAGGGCCAGAAGGATGGCTCGTTAAGCTGCCGCGATAACTGGTACAGCGATCGATTGGTGGGCCAGTGTGAAATTCGCGAGCAGAAAATGCCCGCCGGTGGCCTGCTTACGGTTGATGCCAGCCGTAATGGCGGCGTCGCAATCAAAGGCTGGGACCAAAACGAAATTCTGGTTCGAGCGCGTGTGCAGGCTGCCGCAGCTTCGCAAGGCGAAGCTGATCAACTAGTGAAGCAGATCAGAATCGAAACCAGCGGCGGCAAAGTCCATGCTGTAGGTCCGGAAACTCAGAAGAACTATCAGTGGAATGTCAGTTACGAGATCTTTGTTCCCAAACGTTCCGACCTTTCGCTGGAAGCCTACAATGGAGGCATCTCAATTGTTGACGTGACCGGTAATATCGAATTCACCGGACATAATGGTGGCGTCGTTTTGCGGCGCGTCGGCGGTACGGTGCGCGGCGGCACGATGAACGGCGGATTGGTCGTAGAACTGGACGGCGCCAGTTGGAGTGGTGAAGTTCTTGATGTTAAAACCACCAATGGCGGCATCGTGATGGCGATACCGGAAAACTATTCGGCTCATCTCGAGACCGGCACAGTCAACGGCCATCTCAACATTGATTTTCCCGTGACAGTGCAGGGTCGGATCGGCCGTGAGTTGGCAGTCAATCTCGGCAACGGTGGGCCGACGGTGCGGGCGATGACCACCAATGGTGGCATCAAGATCAAACGAACCGGTACCGATTCGAGCAACTAGAACCTGAAAGCAAAGCAACACTGAAGGGCGCGGTGAGTTAAAAACTTGCCGCGCCTCTTCATTTGGTCCTGCCGCAACTCCATCCCTTTTACCTTTGGCGTTTTTAATTTAATCTGTCCGCGTCGTGGACAAATTTCTAATTTCCGGCGGCCGCGCCTTGCGAGGTTCGGTCGCAATAAGCGGCGCGAAGAATTCGGCCCTGCCGTGCATGGCGGCGGCGCTGCTGACTGCCGAAACAGTAACCCTCCACAATCTTCCCTATGCGCGCGACATCATTACGCAGCGACGCCTGCTTGAAGACCTTGGCGCTACGGTTCTTACTCCAGAACTTCGAACCCACAAGATAAACGCCGCTCATATCGAGGTCTTTGAAGCACCTTATGAGCTGGTTAAAACCATGCGCGCATCGGTGCTGGCGTTGGGACCATTGCTCGCGCGCTTTGGAAAAGCCAAGGTCTCGTTGCCAGGAGGCTGTGCCATTGGTACCCGGCCCATCGATCTTCACCTCAAAGGCTTCGAACTGTTGGGAGCAGAAGTGCGACTTGAAGGTGGGAATGTGGTAGCGCGCGCGCCCCAAGATGGCCGGCTAATCGGCGCGACGATAAATTTCGACAAGGTAACGGTAACCGGTACTGAGAATTTGATGATGGCGGCGACTCTCGCACGAGGTAAGACGGTGATCCATAACGCTGCGCGCGAGCCTGAGATCGTCGATCTCTGCGAGTTGCTGAATCGGATGGGAGCGCGAGTGCGCGGCGGCGGTACGCCGACGATCGAGATCGAAGGCGTTGAAACACTTAGTGGTGCGCAGCATACGATTATTCCCGACCGTATCGAGACCGGCACTTTCATAGTCGCAGCCGCAATCACGGACGGCGAATTAGTAATCAAAGATTGCCAGCCGGAACACTTGACTAGTGTTATCGATCA
>DASSCX010000152.1:0-5146 GCA_035697425.1 Pyrinomonadaceae bacterium
CCCAATCATCGCGGCCAGCGGCTACTACAACCGGCGACGGACCGGAAGTTGGTCGCTTAAGTAAGCTACCTCGGTTTTGCCTGAGGATGACAAATTTTGACTCGTCAGAATTGTTGAGTCCGAGGGCGTCGATTGATTCCAGGATGTCGGCCTTGGTTGCAGCGCTATATGTGGGTTTCTGCAGCAACTTATTCAGGCGGGTATATTGATTGAGAATCTCTTTGCCTTCGGCCCATGTGTCCTGGTTTAGTGCTCGAGCTCTTGAAAAGAGGTTTTCGACGTTGAAACTGGCGATGCGCATGACACCTTTCCTTTCCCCTGGTGGGAGTTATGGCCCAGAGAGTTGTGAGTTACAAGTGTGTCTTTATTACGTTGAAAGCGAGGAGTTTCTCGACCGAGTAGAGAAAATTGGTAGCGCATACGGGACTCGAACCCGTGGTCTCTGCCTTGAGAGGGCAGCGTGTTAGCCGACTACACCAATGCGCCGGATGAAAACGGATTATAGGAGTCGCGTGGCGGGTTCGCAAGTTGAGTGTGTCTGTCACGGGAACCGGGATCGCGAAACATGGAATCAGCCACAGATGATCGCGGATAGACACGGATTCAGACAACACGGTGGCGTTAACGACCTCGCCCACCCTCCGCAGCCACCCGGTACGGTACGGGAGCGGTAGCGACCGCATTCAATTAGCTAATCGGCGAGTTTAGGACCCAGCGATTATTTTCCAGGTTGCACGAAGGTCTTGATCTGGAGTCTGGCGTCGCTACTGTACCGAGTGGCGACCGTCGACATTGCCGATTTGCGATTGCCGACTGCCAATTAGCCCGTAGCGAAAGAAGCCAATCGGAAATCCGCAATCGGCAATCGGCAATGTGACGGCCCACCGGCTACCGCCTGGTGGTACTGACCTCACCGGGGCCGCGACCTGAAATGGCATTCACCAGCCGTCAAGGTGTGATCGAGATCACTAATCGATTCTGAGTTTGAATCGCAGCCACATAATAGGGCGCAGGTTCTTTTGAGGCGAGCGCTGCGCGAATGTTATACTTCGCTCGTTCTTCTGTGCTCTTGAGATTAGTTCCATCGGGTATCGATCGATCTATGCCGAATCTCGTTGCTCGCTCTTCCATCCGATCTTTCACCTCCTCGCTTCCCGATCTTCAAACCATTTTTTATTCAACAGTAACGCAACGGAGAGTTGCATGAACGTAGTTGTCCTGCGAGAGACACTAACCGGCGAAGCGCGTGTGGCGCTCGTGCCCGAATCGGTAGTGAAACTCGTAGGCTTGAAAGCAAACGTTCTCGTTGAAAGCGATGCCGGTTTAGGTGCGGCGCGGACTGACGCCGACTATACCCAAGCAGGCGCCCAAGTCGGGGAACGTGAAGAGCTCCTGCAAGCCGCCGACATTCTGGTTTGCATCAACCGTCCGCCAGCAGCTGATTTTCAGCGACTAAAACCCGGCGCGATAATTCTAGGATTTCTGCGACCGCTCGATGAACCTAAAGCGCTCGAGCCCGCAATCGCGAAAAGCCTGACGACATTTGCCGTCGAACTCATTCCTCGAATCACGCGTGCGCAGGCAATGGACGCGCTCTCTTCAATGGCAACCGTTGTCGGCTACAAAGCTGTGCTGATGGGTGCCGACCACATTCCGCGTATGTTTCCCTTGTTGATGACCGCGGCTGGAACAGTTCCGCCCGCCCGCGTGCTTGTGCTCGGTGCCGGCGTTGCTGGATTGCAAGCGATCGCCACGGCGCGGCGGCTGGGAGCGGTGGTTGAAGCCTATGACGTGCGTGCTGCGGCAGGTGAACAGGTGCGCTCGCTCGGGGCAAAGTTTCTCGAAGTGGATCTGGGCGGCATCAAGACTGAAGACGCGGGCGGTTATGCAGTGGAACTGAGCGAAGAAGCTATGGCGCGCGGTCGCGATTTGATTGCAGAACACGCCAAGGCTGCGGACGTGGTGATTACAACCGCACAAGTTCCGGGGCGGCGCGCGCCGTTGCTAGTGACGGAAGCGGCAGTAAATGGAATGAGGCGTGGATCAATTGTGATCGACCTGGCGGCTTCGACTGGGGGCAACTGCGCCGTCAGTAAACCCGACGAAACGGTTGAGCGCGATGGCGTCACCATCGTTGCGCCAACAAATCTGGCAGCAACGGTTCCCGTTCATGCCAGCCAGCTTTACTCGCGAAACGTTACAGCATTCCTGGCGCTAATCATTAAGGACGGAGAATTGAAGCTCGATATGGCCGATGACGTTGTTGGTCCGTCGTGTGTAACGCACGGAGGTCAATGGTTGAACAGCAGGGTGGCGGCGCTGTTGGGGTGAAAAGGGGAAGCGGGGAAAGGGAAAGATAGTATGAATCACGAAACGTTAATTGCTGCGCTTTATGTCTTCGCTCTTGCCGCGTTTCTCGGTTACCAGGTGATCTCGCGCGTGCCACCACTCCTGCACACGCCGCTGATGTCTGCGACGAACGCGATCTCCGGCATCTCGCTCGTCGGTTCAATAGTGACTGCGGGCGCGCACTACAACACGGTGAGCACAGTTCTTGGTTTTATCGCGGTCGTCTGTTCGACGACGAACGTGGTTGGTGGATTCGTAATCACTGATCGCATGTTGCGCATGTTCAAACGAAAACCAACCAAAAAATAGTTTCGAGTTCCGAGTTTCAAGTTTCGAGACTGAGCGCTGAACCAAGAACTTTAAGACTAAAGGCCGAAGCCCTAAGACCAAAGACCAAAGACCAAACCTTGCAAACCTACTTCATCGAACTCAGTTACCTGCTCGCCTCGGTGCTTTTTATCCTGGGCTTGAAAGGATTGAGCCATCCGGAAACCGCCAAGCGCGGCATGCACCTCGCCGAGTTCGGCATGTTGATGGCGATTATCGGCACGCTCATGCATCACGAGATCGTTACCTACACCTGGATCCTCTCTGGTCTCGCCGTCGGTTCGGTGATTGGCTTGGCGATGGGACTCTGGGTGCCGATGACTGCGATGCCACAACGCACCGCACTCTCACATGCATTCGGCGCGTTTGCCGCTGGCCTCGTCGGCGTCTCGGAGTTTTATCGGCTTGGGGGCAACGTCGACAAAGTGACGATGGCCGCGCTTGGCTTTGAAGTCATGCTGGGAGCCCTCACCACGACTGGAAGTTTGCTCGCATTCGCGAAACTGCAAGGCCTGGTTGGCGGCACACCCATGACCTACAAGGGCCAGAACGTTTTCAACATGGCGCTGTTGCTTACCACGATCGGTATCTTCATCTATCTGGTCGTGTTTCCGGGTTCGCTCCCGCTATTCTTTTTAATGGCCGGTCTCGCGCTCGTATTTGGACTCCTGCTCGTCATGCCCATCGGCTCGGCAGATATGCCGGTCGTAATGTCCTTGCTGAATTCCTACGCCGGACTGGCCTCAGCAGCGACAGGCTTTGTTTTGAATAACAAAGTTCTGATCATTGCCGGGACCCTCGACGGATTTTCCGGTTTCATTCTTTCGATCTTAATGTGTCGCGCGATGAACCGTTCGATGACAAACGTCCTGTTTGGCGCGTTCGGGAGCGCGGCAACTGCCTCAAGCGCTGGCGAGCAACAGGGCACGATGCGCGAAGTTGGTCTTGAGGATATTGCGACGCAACTCGCTTATGCACGCCAGGTAGTGTTTGTTCCCGGTTACGGGATGGCTACGGCGCAAGCGCAACACGCTGTGCGTGAGTTAGCAGACACACTCGAGAAGCGAGGCGTTACTGTTAAATATGGTATCCATCCGGTTGCCGGACGCATGCCAGGCCACATGAACGTGCTCTTAGCGGAAGCGAATGTGCCCTATTCTTCGTTGTATGAACTTGAACAGATCAATCCGGAGTTTCCGACCACGGATGTAGCGGTCGTAATCGGAGCTAATGACGTCGTTAACCCGGACGCTCGTGACAATCCGTCGAGTCCGATCGCGGGCATGCCTATTCTCGAAGTCGATCACGCCAAATCCGTCGTAGTGCTCAAGCGCGGTCAAGGCAAAGGATTTTCCGGTTTGGAGAACCCCCTCTTCTTCAAAGATGTAACCGGCATGCTTTATGGCGATGCTAAAGACACGCTGACACGATTGATCCAGACGGTGCAGCAGGTTTGAAAACCTTTTTTCCGCGAGTCGCGTACTAAAACTCCCCACTCAAACCAAAGTTTTTCCCCTGGAGAGCTAATGCGAAAATTTCTAAGTGTTCTAATCCTGACGAGTGTCCTCGTCCTCCCTTTTCCGCTGGCCACCGCGCAGCGAAGCTCCAGCAAAACCAAGGCGGCGGCGTCCACGACAACCGCGCGAGGTGTCGAAACAATCAACGCCGCCCAGCTCCGTGACTATCTTTCGTTCATCGCGTCCGACGAAATGGAGGGCCGCGACACGCCTTCCCGTGGTCTCGATATCGCTGCCAAGTTTCTGGCGATGAATCTCTCGCATTGGGGACTCAAACCCGCCGGAGATAACGGCACCTATTTTCAGAAGATAGCCTTGCGCCGCGACGGCGTCGACAAAGAGCAAACGAGCGTGACCTACAATAATCAACCTCTCACAATTGGCGAGGATTACATTCCCGCCGGTCGCGGTGGTGAAGCGACGGGCCCGCTCGTGTTTGCCGGCAATGGTTGGTTTTTTAAAGCCAGGAATGTCGACGCTTACAAAGACGTTGATGCCAAGGGGAAGATCGCGGTGATCTTCGCGCCGCCCGATGGCTTGCCGCGCGGTTATAGTCCGACCGATCTCGCGGGCAAGCGCGGAGAGGACTGGATGGATCCTGTCGAGTACGCGCGCAAACAAGGCGCCGTGGGCATCATCATCGTGCCGGGCTTTCAGTTTCTGGCTAACTGGCAACGCAACTTCAACCGCATCACCGAAGGCGGCGCGACCTCAGTAGAGAAGTTTCAGCCTTCGGCCGGCGCTGCACCATTGCCGACCATCATCGCTTCGCCACGGCTTGCCAATCTGATTTTCCAGAATGAAAAGCAAAACGGAACTGCCTTGTTCGATGCCGCTGGGAGTAACACTCTGCCGGCGTCTTTCGAACTCAATCCGGAAAAGAAGTTCGGCATGAAGATTGTCGGCAAACACAATCAGCTTTCGACGCAGAATGTTGTGGCGGTGTTTGAAGG
>DASSCX010000153.1:0-36734 GCA_035697425.1 Pyrinomonadaceae bacterium
TTTGTCGAGAGTGCCGCCGGTGTGGCCCAACCCACGCCCGGAAATCATCGGCACACAAACTCCGCAGGCGGCGACGAGCGGAGCTATGATCAAAGAAGTCTTATCACCAACTCCGCCGGTTGAATGTTTATCCGCTTTAGGTTTGGCAATACTCGAAAAATCGAGTGTGATACCAGAATGCAGCATTGCCTCAGTCAGTGCCTGCTGCTCGGCCTCAGTCATTCCGTTCAGGTAGATGGCCATTAGCAGCGCGCTAACCTGATAATCCGCAATCTCGTCGTGGGTTATGCCCGCGATGAAAAAATCGATCTCGGCTTCCGAGAGTTGCTCACCGTCGCGCTTCTTTCGAATGACATCCTGAGGTCGCAAATGTTTTTCCTTAGAGGCCTCTATTCGCTTCTTATCTATTCGCTCGCCAGGCTCGTCATCAACACAGCCGCCTGCGCGGTTACTGCTAATCCCTGGCCGACGGCGTCAAGTCCTTCGCCGGTCTTGGCTTTGACGCTAACACAGCCGAGCTCGACACCGAGCGTGGCGGCGATGTTCTGACGAATCGATAGCATGTAGGGTCGCAGCTTGGGCTCCTCGAGTATCACGGTCGCGTCCAGATTGACGATCCGCAAGCCGCGTTCATTCGCCAACCACATCACCCGCGATAACAGTTGCAGACTGTCCGCATCCTTCCACTGTTCATCGCGGTCGGGAAAGTGGACGCCGAGATCTCCTTCGCAAAGGGCTCCCAAAATTGCGTCCGCGATCGCATGGGCCAAAGCGTCAGCATCGGAATGGCCTTCCGCTCCACGCGCCGAGGCCAGCTGCACCCCGCCGATTATTAGCGGTCGTCCTTCAACCAGGCGGTGGGTGTCGTTGCCGATGCCGATGCGAAACATTCAAGTTGGCCTTTGGATTTTGGACTTCGGTCTTTGGCTCCAGATATTCGGTCCCGGCCCGCCGTCTTTGCCATGGAATCATCTCTTCCGGGTGCTCAGCTTGTCGGTAGACATCAAAGACCAAAGGCCTAAGACCAAAAACCGAAACTCATAAGCCACCCATTAAGAGCGCTTCCGCAACGACCAGATCTTCCGGTCGCGTAACTTTGATATTTCGTGAACTGCCCTCAACCACGGTCACGGGTATGCCCAGGCGCTCAACCAGTGAGCTCTCATCTGTAAGCGTGGCGTCGAGTTCGTCCACGTGCTCGTAAGCTTGTCGCAGGATTCCGTAACGAAAACATTGCGGCGTAAGGGCGCGCCGCAACTGATCCCTCGGCACTGTCTCAACAACCACGCGATCCAGAACTTTCTTCACCGTATCAACGATCGGCGCCGCGAGGATCGCTGCCCCGCTAACTTCGGCCGCCCGAACCGTGCCGGTGATCTCCGCGATTGTCACCAGCGGACGGCTGCCATCGTGAACGGCGATGATATCGCTGTCTATTGCCTTGACTGCTTGAAGTCCATGTAAAACCGAGCTGGCCCGCGTAATTCCACCGGGCACAACAGCGCGCACCTTTCCCAAATTGTAAGGCCGAGCTATTGCGGAAAAGCCCCTTACGTCAGCTTCCGGTAGAACTACGATGATTTCTTGAATTGCTTCACACGCTTCGAAGGCTTGTATCGTGTGAATGATGATCGGCTTTCCGGCGAGCTCGAGAAATTGCTTAGCTCGCTTGCCGCCCATCCGAGTACCCTGCCCGGCGGCAGCAATGATTGCGACATTCATATGAGGGGCGCAACGATTCTCGAATGCCGATTGCCGACGACGGACTGCCGATTTGAAGTTGAGTGCTTCATTTATTTAAGCACATACGGCGCTCGCCGCTCGCCACGCCTAATCGATTACGGGTTCGGTATCGGAAATCCTTACGGGCCCTGGGCCGCTACGGGAGTCGCGAGATTGGCGCCGCGCAGAGCCGTTGGTGCGATGCTCGCCATTGCCATTCTCGGCCTCTTCCCATAAGCGCCCAAAGATCATCTTGCCGGCGGTTGTCTGCAACACGCTCGTCACCGCGATGTCGGCGTTCTTGCCGATCAACTTGCGCGCATTATCAACGACGACCATTGTGCCGTCATCAAGGTAGGCGACACCCTGGTTGTACTCTTTCCCTTCCTTGAGGATGAAAACGCGCATCGCTTCACCGGGCAACACCACCGGCTTCAGAGCATTCGCCAGTTCGTTGATGTTGAGAACGCTAACGCCGCGCAATTGGGAAACCTTGTTCAGATTGAAATCATTGGTAACAATCACGGCATCAAGTTGCTTACCAAGCTCAATCAACTTCAAATCGACTTCACGAACCGAAGGAAAATCGGTTTCCACAATCTGAATATCAAGAGAGCTGTTGTTCTGTAAGCGATGCAGCATGTCGAGACCGCGACGGCCGCGCTGGCGTTTCGAAGAATCAGGCGAGTCCGCGACTTGTTGCAACTCACGCAGGATGAATTGCGGAATGATTAAGGAGCCAGTGAGAAAACCAGTCTCCGCAACATCAGCGATCCGGCCATCAATAATCACCGAAGTGTCGAGAATTTTTAGATCACGCCGCGAAGCCTTTTCGGTGAGAATGCCACCCAGGGCCGAGAGTTCCAGGTAATCGCCTTTTGCAGCCCCTACCATCAAGCCGACGTAGGCCATGAAGAACGTGAGCGCTAGCGTGACGAACGTTTTTACCTCCGGCGCCACGGCCATGGATTCCTGACGGCTGATTAGTGAGCCGATCAGAAACGCTCCGACGATTCCCATGATCGAGCCCACGGCGGCTCCGATCAGCGTCTTTAGCGTCGCGCGCCTAATGCGCAATTCGAAGAGGATGATACAAATCGCTATCAGCGCGCCGACGCCAGCGGAGATCCAACGATCCCCGGCAATGGGTCGAAGTACATATCCCGCTGCTATCAGAATTGCGGTAAAAATAAGCCGTATGATGATTACATCACCACGCATAACGGCAGAATCTTAACACGGCCCTCACGGGACAGTCACCAAAAACCTTTTGAAATTGAACGTTTTAGCCTTGTTCCTTCAAGTATTTGACTAAGGCACGGCGAAGCTCTTTGCGATTCCGAGCCTACCCATCGGTCTCAATATCAACGGGCACCCTTATTGGTAATGGGTACTAGGATCGTTGACAACGGGCTGCGTCTGCACTCACCGGATCGGCAGCGACCGCATTCAATCTGGGAGGTTACTCGCCGGTCGAATGCGGTCCGTACTATACGGTGTGGCGGCGCAAGCTGAAGGCGGTCGCTCCCGTACATTACCGGGTGGCTATTAACCTTGAATTCGGTCGCCGCTCGCCCAAAGGATTTCAAAGCAGAAGGCAAAGGCATAACTGCATGCGCAGCCCGGCGACCGATCAGAAGAGGCTAAGGCAGGGTCCTTCCTAACCTGCGAATTTCTCCCAACCCTCGCGCAGACTGGAATTGAGCTTGAAAATTCGTCGGAAAGCACGTAATACAAAGCTATCAAATCTTCGGTTAACTGTTACACGCGTCAGTCTGCTTTCATAGAGCGGCCTGCTTACCATTCTGGAGGAATGAAGACGATGAAGACTTATCTCAAACTGTCGCAACGTTCTGTCACTCTCTTAATTCTCGCCTTGGTAGTCGGGAGTGTGGTGCCTACATTGGGCGCCCCGCAACGGCGCCGGGCTCGCCGGCCCGCGGTGCGTTACTACACCGTGCCGGCAAACACACTCATTCGCGTGCGCATGAATGAAGAACTGAATTCAAAAACAGCGCGCGTAGGTGATCGGTTTTCGACCACCGTTACTGAACCCATTCACAGCGGCGGAGTGGAAGTGATTTCCAGCGGAGCCAAAATCTGGGGCCGCGTCAGTTCGGTTACGCGAGCTGGCCGCCGCACACCCGGAAGCATCACTGTAAGCTTCAACTCGATGGCGCAGCCTAACGGCCGCACCTCGGTAATAAATGGATCCTTAGCCAGCCTGGACGCAGACGATGTCAATGCTGATAACGAGGGCTCTGTGAGGGGGACCGGCCAACGCAAGCGCGACGTCGTGTTCATCGGTGGCGGCGCTGCCACTGGAGCCTTGATTGGAGCGATTGCCGGGGGAGGCAAAGGCGCAGGCATCGGTGCAATAATTGGTGGTGGACTTGGCACCGCTGCTCGAGTTTATGAAAAAGAAAAGGAAGCCGAGGTCAAATCGGGAACCGAGTTCGGCGTAATTCTCAATCGCAGTGTTTCCCTGCCGGCTACAAGCGTTCGTTAATTTTCGTTAATTAAGGAGTCGCTGGAGCAGCCATGGCAGAGGCACCCAGGCTTTTTCGCGTAATCTTGCAGGTACCCGATCTCGATCGGGCCGAGCAGTTTTATGGAGAGCTACTTGGCGATAAAGGCCGGCGTATTCCGCGCGCGTCGCGCCACTACATTGACTGTGGGTCAGTGATCCTGGCCCTCGTCGATGTAACAGCTGACGGTGAAAAGCCTAAGCCATTGCCGGATAACATCTACTTTGCTGTCGCAAATCTCAATGAAGTCCATACACGAGCCAAAGCTCTTAACTGCCTTTCTAACGAAGATGTTCACGGTGACAGTGCTGCGGACATTGTCGTGCGGCCCTGGGGCGAGCGTTCGTTTTACGTAACCGATCCCTGGGATAACAAACTCTGCTTTGTTGATGAGACGACACTGTTCACAGGGAAGCAGTGAGCTGGTATTCGATTCCTGACGACCTCGCTTGGAGACCCTCACTCTGAAGAACTGTTTAAGTGTAGCTTCGGGATATTTCGTGTTGCTTCGTGGATCGTTTCGTAAACTTCGAAAAAGACGATCCACGAAATCACACGAACTGACACGAAGATAAACCGTGTTCCTGTTGTTCGTCGCTCCATTGAGTTATATGCCTCCGAGAAGAGTTCCCGAGCCAGCACCCACCTTCTTCAAGACCCCAACCGATTTCCGCAAGTGGCTTAGCAGACATCACGCGGGCGAAACCGAGTTATGGGTGGGCTTTTACAAGAAAGATTCCGGCAAGCCGAGCCTCACCTGGCCGGAATCTGTTGACGAGGCTCTGTGCTGTGGCTGGATCGACGGAATCCGCAAGAGCATCGACGAAACAAGCTATAAGATCAGGTTTACGCCGCGACGACCGCGCAGCATCTGGAGTGCGGTTAACATCAGGCGGGTCGCCGAACTGACAAAGGAAGGGCGAATGCAGCCGGCAGGTGAAAAGGCTTTTGCTGGACGGTTAGAGTACAAGTCGGGGATCTACGCTTATGAACAGCGGCAACCCGAGCTCCCGGAGCCTTATGCAAAAGAGTTACGAAAGAACAAGGCCGCCGCAAAGTTCTTCGAATCGCAACCACCGTCGTATCGCAAGGTCGCGATGTGGTGGATCGTTAGTGCCAAGCAGGAAGAAACGCGACTGAAACGTTTGCAAAAGCTGATCGCATCGTCAGCTGAAGGGCGCCGCATCATCTGAGGAGTTGCAACCGACTACCGAGGACAACCAATGTATCGCAGCCTGGATGCGGAAAAGATCATTCTCACGGTCAAGACCTTGAGCACGAGGATCGAGGAACGCTTTCCCGGTTCAGGTCTCAACCGAGTTTGCGCGGAGCTACACACCGTTGCCGTCAAATCTCAACAGCGTTCGAGTTGGATTGCCAAGCCCCTAACGTCTCTGCGCTTGCTCGTAGCACTCTTGATCACGATCATGATTGCCGGACTGGCAATGATCGTTCGCAGCTCTTCCCTTCCTCGCACTGGATTTGATCTGGTGGGACTGGTGCAAGTTTCGGAAGCAGGCCTGAACGTTGTCATTCTCCTCGGCGCCGGGATTCTCTTCTTAATCACGACAGAACGCCGTATTAAGCGTGGACGTGCCCTCAAAGCGATACATGAACTGCGCGCCCTCGCTCACGTGATCGATATGCATCAGTTAACAAAAGATCCGGAGCGAGCCCTGGTCCGAACTAAGGATACCGCCTCGTCACCAAAACAAACTTTGACCCCCGCCGAACTAACCAGATATCTCGACTACTGCAGCGAGATGCTTTCGCTGATCGGAAAACTTGCGGCCCTCTATGTGCAGCAGTTCGATGATCCTGTCGCCCTCGCGGCAGTTAATGATGTTGAACAACTCACCAACGGCCTGTCGCGAAAGATCTGGCAGAAGATCTCAATCCTTAACACTGCTCAATCGCAGCCCCACGTCTAATTGTGAACCCACCTCTTCCCATGGCCAGCGGTGTCGGCCCGAGTAGCCAATGGCTCCCGGCGGGAAATTGGACGACTATTCTGGAGTTCCTCAACGATCAATATCCCGGCGTTGCGAACGAAACCTGGATGTTGCGAATGGCGAAAGGTGAAGTAGTGGATGAGACCGGGCAACCGTTGAATCCCGAAAGTTGCTATCGAGCAGGTGCCTGCATCTTCTATTACCGCGAACTGGAAAACGAAACTCCTGTCCCTTTTTCCGAGTCAATCGTTTATCAAGACGAGCATTTGCTGGTGGTGGACAAGCCTCATTTTCTTGCGGTTGTGCCTGCGGGTCGGTTCCTTCGCGAAACGTTGCTGGTCAGACTGAGGATGCAAGGACAACCTGATTCATTAGCGCCCGTCCACCGTCTTGATCGCGAGACTGCCGGGCTCGTGCTCTTTTCTCGCAACCCAGAAACCCGAGCTAACTTCACAGCGCTGTTTCGTGAACGAAAGGTTGAGAAAGTGTACGAAGCTCTGGCGCGGACGCCTTGCAACGCGGAGGGCCTTGATTATCCCCTCACGCGACGCAGCCGGATCGTTCCGGGTGAACCGTTTTTTCGCATGCAGGAAGTACCCGGTAGGGCCAATGCCGAGAGTGTTATCGAACTCATCGGGATAGACGACGGCGTGGCGCGCTTTCGTTTGCGACCGCTCACCGGTAAGAAACATCAATTACGTGTGCACATGGCAGCCATCGGATGCCCAATACTCAACGACAGGCTTTATCCCGACGATGCCTTCGTTCCCTATTCCGATCGCGAAGATGATTTCGCCAAGCCACTGAAACTCCTGGCAAGATCAGTTGCCTTTACGGATCCGATAACTGGTGAAGAACGAGTCTTCGAGAGTGAGAGGAGACTCGCGCTAGACCGCTAGCACCGATGCATTTGCCAATTGCCAATTGCCAATTGCCGATTGCCGACTGGAAGACGAGGCGCACGGGAGCGATAGCGATTGACTTCAAGCCGACTGCGGCTTGCCGCCCTCCGTGCGGTAAGGCTTGCCTTACCGAAAATGGATCTGATTATCTTGGGCGAGGCTAAGCCTCGCGCTGAAAAGAAGTGAGCATCGGGCGCGGTAAGGTAGACCTTACCGCACGGAAAGCGGCAAAGCCGCAATCGGCAATCGGCAATCTAAAGGTTCGAGAGGAGACGAACGTGTTATTGACCATCGTGGCTACGCTAGTAGTCGCTATCCCACAGTGGACGCTTCAGACCAGCGGCACTACAGCGCGTCTGCGCGGTGTCAGTGCTGTTAACGATCGTGTCGCCTGGGCAAGCGGATCTTCGAGCACGGTCCTGCGTACCGAAGATGGCGGTGCAACCTGGAAAAAGTTAACGGTCACTTCAGACAAGTTGGACTTTCGGGACATTGACGCGATCGACGAACGCACAGCGTATCTGCTCGCGATCGGCAACGGCGAAGCGTCGCGCATATACAAGACGACTGATGCTGGTCTCACCTGGACACTCCAATTTAAGAACACAGAACAGCAGGCGTTCTACGACGCCATGTCCTTTTGGGACGCGAATCACGGAATCGTCATCGGGGATTCAATAGCGAGAGAGTTTTGTATCCTGATCACAGAAAACGGTGGTAGCACCTGGAAACGCGTGCCTAAAGAGTCGTTGCCGGCGGCACTTCCAAGTGAAGGTGCGTTTGCGGCGAGCGGAACCAACATTGCCGTATGGGGAAGATCAAACGCCTGGATTGCGACTGGCGGTGCGGCGAAGTCGCGGGTGCTGCGGACTTCCGACCGAGGCCGAACGTGGAAGGTTGTGGACACACCATTGAAAGCCGGAGCCTCAGCCGGAATCTTTTCAATCGACTTTCGTGATACGCGGCATGGAGTGATTGTCGGAGGCGACTACGCTAAAGAAAGCGAAGCGGTTGACAATCTGGCGGTCACACACGATGGAGGTGTTACCTGGTTATTAAGAAAGGGTCTTTCCGGGTACCGTTCGGTTGTTGCCTATGTTCCGCATGGTTTTGTAAAGACCAAAAGGATCATTGCCGTCGGACCAAATGGTACGGACTACTCGTCTGATGATGGCGAAACTTGGAAGCGAGATGACGCGCCAGGTTTTGATACTGCGAGTTTTATCAGGAGTGCACGTGATTCAACTGTGGGTTGGGCTGCTGGTAAAGACGGGGCGATAGGCCGACTATCCATTAGCTGGTGAACGGCTGAAAGGCTGTCTTCCTACCAAATCACCGCCAAGACGCAGAGGGGATTTCCGACCGTCAATTGCCCAATGCCGATTTTGGTTCCAGCCGGGCTGCGCAACTCTCCGTTCCAACCTCGACGTTGAACAGATACCATCGGCAGTTGGCAATCGCCAATCGGAAATCCTCTCTTGGCGCCCTTGGCGATTCTTGGCGACTTGGCGGTTACTCCTGTTAAAAAGCGCCCCTTTTGCGGAACTAGTGTTTCCGGATCTTCGTTTGTCAGAAACGCATGAAGAAAATTGTTCGGAGACTCGGTCTGATTCTGATCATCATCGTCGCGCTTAGTGCTATCGCCGCCGGCGCGATGATTGGCCCCTACTACTTCCGCGTGCAGCACTTCCCGGCAAACACCGGGGCTGGTTACCACGCTGACTTCTATCTTTACGTTTCGCCTGGAGCCCGAGCAGCGGCGCAGGATGGCGGCCGGCAAACGATACTTGTTCAGCCAAACAACTCGGGCACTAATTCGGATGATCCAAATGTGCACCGCCGCGACGCCTGGTGGACCGGCTGGGAACGGCAAAGCGTTGCTGATGAACTTGGTGTGATCTTGTTAGTACCCGCTTTCATTCGTCCGGGTGAAGATTGGCGAATTTACACACACGCCCTCGACCGCGATTCCTTAACCACAAAACGAACCGACATCACGCGACTCGACCTCCAGTTGTTGGCGATGGTCGATGAGGTCCGTCGCCAACTTAGTCAACAAGGAATTCAGACTGAGGAAAAGATTTTGATTCAGGGTTGTTCGGCTAGCGGAATGTTTGCCAATCGATTCGCGGTATTGCACCCGGAGCGAGTTAAGGCAGTAGCCGCGGGCTCACCCGGCGGATGGCCAATAGCACCGCTACCAACTTTCGCGGGTGAGGCTTTGCCCTATCCGGCTGGCGTGGCTGATCTGGAGAGTTTGACTGGAAAACCATTCGACGCCGAACGCTACCAGTCCGTGCCCCAACTCATCGGCATGGGATCAGTCGATGACAACGACTCTCTGGATTTTCGTGATGGCTGGGACGAAGAACCGGCAGCGTTGGTAGACCGTCTCTTCGGCAAAGATCCCCAAGCGCGTTGGAAAAACAGCGAGAGTGTTTACAAGACCGCCGGAGCTAATGCTCAGTTCATACTCGTCGACGGCGTCGGCCACGATCGCAAAAAGCTACAGGGCTACTCGACTGAATTCTTTAAGCGAGTGTTGGGACGTTAGCGATTCGCCGGATCGCGGACGTCCCTCCATCCATGCGCTCAGTTCGGAAGGTGGGCTTGCCCCGGCAATGAGCGCGCAGCGCGAACAGCCGGGGGTCGGCTACCTTCTCCCGCTTTCACATCTTGCCAATCCCACTTCTCAACGGCACAATCTCGACTTCGGAATCGATCGGATATCTGCGATCCGGTTAGAAGTTGCGGACGAAACAAGACAGCGGGGGCAAGCCCGCCTTCCGGACTGCGCATTACCTTCTGGACTCGCATTGCATTTCGGCATTATTGAAACGATTGAAAGTATGAGTACTGAACCAAACAAAGTTATCTATTCAATGGTGGGCGTCAGCAAGTTCTACGACAAGAAGCCCGTCCTCAAAGACATTTATCTTTCCTACTTCTACGGCGCGAAGATCGGCGTCATCGGCCTGAACGGTTCTGGCAAATCGTCGCTTCTGCGCATCCTCGCCGGCGTAGACAAAGATTTCAATGGCGAAACCGTGATTTCCCCCGGCTTCAATGTCGGCTTTCTGGAACAGGAACCTTTGATTGACGACTCCCGCACCGTGCGTGAAGTTGTTGAGGAAGCAGTTCACGAAACCGTAGACCTGTTGAAAGAGTTCGAAGAGATTAACGCGAAGTTTGGCGAAGAAATGTCCGACGACGAGATGAATTCCCTGCTCGAACGTCAGGGCGCGGTACAGGAGAAGCTGGATCATCTCGATGCCTGGGATCTCGACTCACGTCTGGAAATGGCGATGGATGCGCTCCGCTGTCCGCCTCCCGAAACGCCGGTGAAGGTTTTATCCGGCGGCGAGCGCAGGCGTGTGGCGCTTTGTCGCTTGCTCCTGCAGAAACCAGATATCTTGCTGCTCGACGAACCGACAAATCATCTCGACGCCGAATCTGTTGCCTGGCTCGAGCATCACTTGCAGAGCTATCCGGGAACAATCATCGCCGTCACCCACGATCGGTATTTTCTGGACAATGTTGCCGGCTGGATTTTGGAACTCGATCGGGGCGCCGGCATTCCCTGGAAAGGCAATTACACCTCGTGGCTGGAGCAGAAGCAGGAACGACTGCGACGCGAGGAAAAGTCGGAGAGCGAGCGGCAGAAGACTTTGCAACGCGAGCTGGAATGGATTCGCATGTCGCCAAAAGCGCGACATGCTAAGGGCAAGGCGCGCATCAATTCTTACGAGGCGATGTTGCGCGAGGAGTCGGAAAAGCGCCGTGAAGACCTGGAGATTCATATACCGCCTGGCCCCAGGTTGGGCAACGTCGTGATCGAAGCAGACAAAGTCAGCAAAGCCTACGGCGCCAATCTACTCGTCGACGAGATGACTTTCGCACTTCCTCCCGGCGGTATTGTCGGTGTGATTGGGCCGAATGGCGCTGGTAAGACAACTCTGTTCCGAATGATCACCGATCAGGAAAAACCTGATAGCGGCACGATTCGTATCGGCGAAACGGTAGTGCTTGCTTATGTCGATCAGAGTCGGACTCTCGATCCTAATAAGTCCATTTGGGAGGAAATCTCCGGCGGCACTGACCTCTTGAAACTCGGCAACCGGGAAGTAAACTCACGTGCGTACGTCGGCAGGTTTAACTTCTCAGGTTCGGATCAGCAAAAGAAGGTCGGCATGTTGTCCGGCGGCGAACGCAATCGCGTTCACCTTGCCAAGATGTTGAAAGAGAGTGCGAATGTTCTGCTGCTCGACGAACCGACGAATGATCTCGACGTCAACACGCTGCGTGCCCTGGAAGAAGCTTTGGAAAACTTTGCCGGTTGCGCGGTGGTGATTTCTCATGATCGCTGGTTTCTCGATCGTATTGCGACACACATGCTCGCGTTTGAAGGCGACAGCAAAGTTGTTTGGTTCGAAGGGAACTATTCCGAGTACGAAACCGACCGCAAGGAACGACTTGGGGCGGCCGCCGAGCAACCTCACCGGATCAAGTACCGGCAACTGACGCGGGGGTAGAGTCGCTCTTTAGGATCGCGGACGTCCCGTCCGCAATGATGCGGAGCGCGAACTTCGTCGCTGCCTGTCCGCCTTGGAAATATGGCGACTCTTTTTCAAAAGCTATTCATCCCGCGCCCTTTGGGCTCATTGCTGGCGAGGCGCCCGCGATCCGGTGCTTGCGCTTCGCGCTCAATGCGGGCGAGACGCCTGATGCGATCCGGTAGACACGGCGTACTTATCTAAACAATTAAGGAGGACACGAAGCTTCCCCCATGCTTACCCAACACACTCTCGCCACTCCACGCGCTGACCGCCGCTTTTACACCGCGATGTCGATAGCCGCGGCGATCACAGTTTTCGCAGGCTTTGCGCCAACATATTTCCTTAAGAGCGTATTCGGCGCCCCCGCGTTGTCACCCCTGGTTCACGTCCATGGATTGCTCTTCACGTCCTGGATTCTTCTTTTCGTCACCCAAACATCACTTGTTGCCGTAAGGCGCACTGATGTTCATCGACGGTTGGGGATCGTTGGTGGCGTTTTGGCAAGTGCCATGGTGGTGGTAGGTCTTGTAACCGCCGTTGCCGCCGCCCGTCGCGGTGCCAGCCCGCCAGGCAGTCCTCCGCCGCTGCAATTTCTGGTCATTCCGTTTGGCGATATCCTAGTGTTCGCCTCTCTCGTAGGAACGGGTCTCTATTTCAGACGGCAACCGCAGATTCATAAACGCCTGCTAATGCTGGCGACCATCTCGCTTTTGACCGCGGCAGTTGCCCGTCTACCTCACGTGGGGCCGGCTGGCCCGTTGGCGTTCTTTGGCCTCACTGATTTATTCATAGTGGTTTGCCTCGTGTACGACCTCTTCGTACGTGGTCGCATCCATCCGGCGTTCATCTGGGGAGGTTTATTGATCGTGCTCTCCCAGCCATTGCGTCTGATCATCGCGGGCACAGATGCCTGGCTCGCTTTTGCGACCTGGCTAACTCGCTGAGGGCCTGAGGTTATAGATAAGCAGCACGTTGAAGAGATGAGCAAGTCTTGTTTGCTCCTGAGAATCTAGCTCTGCCTGAACCTTCCTGATCCGAGAGGAGCCTTGATGGCCCGGCGGAAGATCACAAAGCACGTGCGCGAAAAAACTCAGTCTCCACGCTTGTCAGTCAAAAACCTCTTCTCTGAACCGAATCGCGGGCTGTTACTCGACATCTTCGTCTTTCTTGCAAACGTTCTCATCATCCGGTTGTTGTCAGGATTGGTCATGGAACTCTTCGGAGGAGTTTCTGCTGAAGACCCGACCGCAAAATTACTCCTCGGCCTGATATTTCTGGCCATGTGGATCCTGCCAGCGCTCGGCTCAGTTCTTAAAAGATGGCACTTTCACCAACGCTTAAAGGCGGCCGGTAAGACCTTCGACAGCGAGTTCACAAAGCTCTCCGGTTGCGTCTTCAACCCAATCTTCTATTTCTGTTTGAACCTGGTCATCACTTCGGCCGTGCTAACTGGACTTGGTGATGTGCTGTTTGGAAGAGCGTTGCTGAATAACGGTGCCCTCTTCGTTCCCCTCGTGATCGCGGGTTTATTCCTGACAGTTGTGCAGACGTTTTTGATCTATCAGTACTTTTCTGCGCCCAGGAAGGAACCACGGGTTGAATTTCTGAAGAGACCGCAGAGTGAGTTGTTGGGCGATCTCTGTATTTTCCTCAACATGACGTTCTTCCAAATCTTTTGGAACATGTTGACCTTTGCGCCGCTCGGGCCCCCCGAGAGTGTGCTCGAATTTGGCGGCAGATTCTTTTTTCTTTGTTTCATTGCCATGCTGATCTACTTCCCGCCGCGCATGTTCTACCTGGCGGAAGACATTGATAAGCCGCGCACCTGGTTAACAATGCTGCTGGCAAACTCCCCGGTGATTTTGCGCGTGCTCGCGGGAACAGGTGGAAGCCGGATGATTGGTTGGTAGCAGAGCTTGTTAAAGTACGCAAATTGGTAACGTCTGATTCAACCATCAAAGAACATAAGGAAGGGGGCCCGCCCCGCTGAATCTACGTTGAGATAGACAGCTTTCAGGAAAAAAGTATCAATCGAAAGAGGCGAGGGCAGGCCCCCTTCCTTACCTGCAAATTTCTTAAATGTCTGTAACGTTCGCTACCGGTTCGCACCGTACGGAGTTTAGTGCCTCAAGCAATGCAACATTGGGATGTCATCATAATCGGCGGCGGAGCTGCAGGTTTGTTTTGCGCGATCACCGCTGGGCAGCGTGGCCGCCGGGCTCTAGTGCTGGAACACGCCGAGCGAGTGGGAAAAAAGATTGCCATCTCAGGCGGCGGCCGCTGTAACTTCACAAACATCAGCTCAAACCCGGAATCGTTTCTGTCCGCCAACCCTCACTTCTGCAAGTCTGCTCTCGCTCGCTACACACCTGCAGACTTCATAGCTCTCGTTGAGCGGCACGGCATCGCTTATCACGAAAAGAAACTTGGCCAATTGTTTTGTGACGGCAGCTCCCAACAGATTATCGATATGCTCTTGCATGAGTGTGAAGCTGCAGGCGTGGAAGTCCGTTGCGGTATGGAAGTGCTGAAAATTAGCAAGGGCCCGGGTGATGTGTTTGAACTGGAGACTAACCACGAGGCGCTCACTTCCCCTCGCCTGGTTATCGCCACAGGAGGAATTTCGATACCGCCGCTTGGTGCTACTGATTTCGGATACCGCATCGCGAAACAGTTCGGCTTGCAGATTGAAGCACCGCGACCAGCGCTTGTTCCGCTCACGCTGCCACCCGAAATTAAAAAGCGGCTGACGCCTTTGAGCGGTATCTCGGTTGATGTAATCGTGAGTTGTAATAGTCACGCCTTCAGGGAAAACATGTTGATAACTCATCGCGGCCTGAGTGGACCGGCGATCCTGCAAATTTCCTCTTACTGGCGACCGGGTCAATCGTTGACGATCAATCTACTCCCTGAGCATGATGCACTTGAGCTGCTGACGCGCGAACGCGAATCCGAAGTCGAGCTTGCAAATTTGTTGGCGCGCTATTTACCCAAGCGCTTCGCGCGCGCCTGGTGCGATCTCTTCTTTCCTTCGAAGCCGCTAAAGCTGTACGACTCGCTTGAACTCGGACGGATCGCTGAACAGCTGCGACAGCTGACGATCACGCCATCAGGAACGGAAGGATATAAGAAAGCGGAAGTAACGGCGGGCGGAGTTTCAACCAACGAATTGTCATCGCAGACGATGGAAGCGAAACGGGTTCCCGGTCTGTACTTCATCGGTGAGGTAGTGGACGTCACCGGTCATCTAGGCGGTCACAACTTTCAGTGGGCCTGGGCGTCTGCCTTTGCCGCGGGCCAGGTGGTATAAGAGGTTATTACTCTCAGTCTCACCGCGCTTCAGCGCGGTGTATTCAGGGTCGTAGCATACGAAACCGTTTAATCGGTTTTCCGCTTAATACAGCCGCGTCGCCACCGGGCTGAAGCCCGGTGAGAATGAGAAACACCCCTAAATTTACTGACAGCACTAGACTGAATCATCAATAGATCAGATTCGCAGAAGGACAACTCAAATGATTATTGATAGAGATTCCTTGGCAGCAGCTAATCGCAAGCTCTTCATTTCACTAATGGCGATCGTTGCCTTCTTCCAAATCGCCCAGGCACAGGTCACAACTCTTCCTGACGAACGACCAGCAAATTTCAAAGCCACTAACGACGGTTTTGACCACGTGCGTCGCGATGTGATGATTCCAATGCGAGACGGCGTCAAGCTGCATACGGTAATTCTGATTCCGAAAGGAGCCAAGCGCGCGCCTATCCTGCTCACGCGCACTCCTTACAACGCTACCGCGCTCACCAGCCATAGTGACAGCGCGCACCTCGGACCAAACCTGACTGGCTACGACAACGCCACGGAAGTAATCGTCGAAGGTGGTTACATTCGCGTCGTACAGGATGTCCGCGGCATGTATGGCTCGGAAGGCGAGTATGTGATGAACCGCCCGTTGCGTGGTTCGCAGAATCCAACGACTGTCGACCATGCAACTGACACTTACGACACAATCGATTGGTTGGTTAAGAATCTGCCTGAGTCGAACGGAAGAGTCGGCATCATCGGAATTTCATACGATGGCTTCCTGCCCTTGATGGCTCTGGTCAATCCGCATCCCGCTTTGAAAGTTTCCGTGCCCATGAATCCCATGGTCGATGGGTGGATGGGTGACGACTGGTTTCATAACGGCGCCTTCCGCCAGCAAATGATGCCGTACGTCTACCAACAACAAGCCACGCGCGACAACTCAGCCAAGTGGTGGACGACTCACTACGACGATTACGACATGTATATGGAAGCAGGCTCTGCCGGCGAGCTAGGAAAGCGCCGGGGCGTCGAGCAGATGGGTTTTTGGCGTAAGATTCTAGAGCACCCAAACTACGACGCGTTCTGGCGCGATCAGGCAGTCGATAAGATTCTCGCCACAGAACCACTGAAGGTTCCTGTCATGCTGGTTCACAGTCTTTGGGATCAGGAAGACATTTACGGAGCTCCCGCCGTGTACAAAGCCATCGAACCGAAAGACACCGGCAACGACAAAGTGTTTATAGTGATGGGCCCCTGGCATCACGGCCAGGAAATTGGCGACGGGAATGCACTGGGCGCCTTGAAATTCAACAGCGACACGGCTCTGACATTCAGACGAGAAATTTTGGCTCCCTTTCTGGCCCAGTACCTGAAAGACGGAGCACCCAAGGCAGATGTTGCTCCGGTGATGGCGTTTGAAACCGGCACAAATTCCTGGCGACGATTGCAGTCCTGGCCGGCCGGTTGTGATCGTGGCTGCACAATCAAGTCGACACCGCTTTATCTCAATGCGGGACTGAAGACGAGCTTTAGCGTACCACGCGCGGGCGATAGTGCTTACGAAGAGTACGTCTCGGATCCAGCTAAGCCTGTGCCTTTCCGTTCGCGCCCGATCAAACCGGCAGGTGGGCCTTACTGGGCCCGTTGGCTGGTAGACGATCAACGCGAAGCCTCAGGACGCCCCGATGTACTTGCATTCGTTTCAGACGTACTCGACTCCCCGGTGAAAATTAGTGGCGAACCAATCGCGAACTTGATCGCGTCAACCACCGGAACCGACTCGGATTGGGTGGTGAAGTTGATTGACGTCTATCCCGATGAGGTTGCCGGTCAACCGGAGATGGGCGGATATCAACTGATGGTTTCGGGCGACATCTTGCGTGGCCGCTTTCGCGAGGGATTTGAAACTCCCAAACCGATTGCTGCGAATCAACCGCTGCGCTATCGCTTCGGGCTACCGACGGCAAATCACGTTTTCCTGCCCGGTCACCGGATCATGGTTCAGATTCAGTCGAGCTGGTTTCCTCTTTATGATCGCAATCCACAGACGTTTGTTCAGAGTATCTTCTGGGCCAAGCCGGGGGACTATCGCAAGGCGACACAGCGGATTTATCACACTCCAACGCAAAGCAGCTTTATTGAGTTGCCGGTGGTATCGATGAGATGAGTATCAGTTAACCTTCGAAGACTCGGCTGACTTCTAAGCTGAGATCCGGGAGGACTGACGACTTCAAACTTTCGCCCTTGGCATAAACGACGCCCTCAGCGAAAGTCTTTGCGGTTTGTTGCCGAACTTCGATTGTCTCCGAGGTTTCATCAACCAGCCAGAGCTCTTTAATGTCGAGTGCAGCGTAAGTATCTGCCTTGGTGTTGCGGTCGTAGATGGCCGAACCGGGAGAGATAACCTCTATTACCAGATCGGCTGTGGTGCGATGCTCGGGATGGAGGGTCGCTTCGGTTTCGGCCGAGACATAAAACAGGTCAGGCTCAAGGTAGGTATTAGGACTCGTCCAGATCGCGGCACGAGGGACATACAAGGTTCCCGGATATCCTGTCTTAATCAGATATTCTGAAAGGATTCGATTCAGTCTGCTTACAGCATTGTCGTGAGTGTAGCCAGGAGGGGGTGTCATATAGAGGACTCCGGCAATGAGTTCGAGCTTAGAGTGATCGGGAGGTTCGGGAAGCGCCCAGAATTCTTCCAGTGTGTAAGTCTTAACCAGAGGAGATGTGTTTACCCAAACCATATTGATTCTCCGGTGAGGATGCGGCCTGCGAATCTTGGCTTATCTTAGAACAACGCCAGCAATAGAAGGTAGTCTACGCAATTCCCTTCTTACTATGCTCGATGCTCGAATTCTTGCGAGCGACTCAATGAAACCCAATCAGCAATGCAATAGCCAAAGCATATTTACCAAACAGCATCGTGTCGCTCGCGGACGCCGTATGCTTCGCGCAACTCGATCCCACCGGGAAGCGTGCCCTTGTAGGTACCGAACCAGTGGAAGTAATCGGAACGTATGATTATGTAGTTGTCGTGCTGCTCGATTAGTTGCTCGGGCTGAAAGCTAAGCGTTCCTCCTTCAGCAAACGAAACCGTACTTAAATCGCCACTAAAAATATTCGGCCCAACTTCCTGAGCCACATCCTCAACCCAGATCGTACGTTCGCTATTTGCCGGAGTATCAAACAGTCCGTTGATGGCATTGAACGCGACCAGCCGACCTTGCTGATCGAGTCCTGCACCCGCAGCCCAACGCCATTGAGTGTGGCGCTCGTGATAACCAGCGTTCAAGTCTACAAACATCACGCCTTTGACACTTCGAATCGTGTCACCGTAGCTGACGGTGCCGTGAGCGGCGCGCGAGTAATCCTTGTGCGACCAGATGTAGGCGCGGCCCGCCGGTCGATACACTTCGAAGCTATTGGAATTATCGAAGGCGACGTCGATTTGCACGTCGCCATCGGCAACGCGAACGCGATTTGACTGTAGCTGGACGCGTGATCCGAAGATGTGTGAGGCCTGGCGAAACAGTCCCGCGGCGCGATCCCAAACGCCCCAATATTCTTGCTTCAACGGTCCCACTTTCACCTGAGCCGCGCAAAAGGAAAGCTCCTCGCTCCAGAAGGAAACGTAATGCCAACTCTTGCGCAGTTGACCGGAACGTAATAGCGGGAGGTGCTGGGGCGGCAAGGGCACACCCGTGGGCCGATCACTTCCATCACCGCGGTAGGGTTGGTTGATTGAGGACGAAGACACAGGAAGATCATAACTGACTTTTAATGAAACTAATTATCTTTCTTCCGAGTTATCACAAGTTCTAAACGTGATTACGGCTCAATCAGGAAATGATTTAAGATTCTCAAATCAGTATAGCGGTCGGATTTCCTTTACAATCTCATTCTCACCGCGGCTTTTTCCCCGGTGTGCTCGGGTCCGAACGGATACTCGAAACCGTTTAAACGGTTTCCCTTTTAAACTGACTTGTGGACACCGGGCTAAAGCCCGGTGTGAATGAGAGAGCGGTGATCAGTGGAATGAAGCGCAATTCGATTAGATATTTCTGAGCCCAATCCAGGGGGTCATCAAAAGTTGCAGTCATCTTTATCTCGAACCAGATCATTATCAATTCTTGCCATCGCCATCCTTTTGCTCGCCCAAGCCGCGATCAATTTTGCTTACTCGCAGCAACCCACAGAAACAGTTTCATTGCCACCGAGCCCGGTAGGCAAAGTCGCGGCGACGACGCTGCAAATTCTGAATAGCGGCGACGAGCAAAAGATGCTGGCCTTCATACGCTCGCACTTCGCGGAGCAGTCGCTGAAGGAAACTTCTGCTGCGGATCGTTTGATGTTCTTCAAGCGACTCTACAAACAGACCGGTGGACTCAACGTCATGCAGGTATCACCCGACAGCAATGAAAGATTTCTAGTGCTCGACGTGAAGAGTAAGCGCAGCAACCATTGGGCACGACTGATAGTCATCCTTAGTCGAGCGCAAAGTGAGAAGCTGGCTGAAGTAGCCACAATTCCGATTCGCGATCAGAATGCGGAGAAGGCTGAAGTGTGGCCGCAAACCAAGCTAAGCGACGCAGCCGTCGTTCGCGAAATCCGCCGTCACGTTGAGTTGGCAGCTGCGGAAGATCGTTTCTCCGGCGTTGTACTCGTTAGCAAGGGTCCACGCACCATTTTTCATCGTGCCTACGGCATGGCCGAAAAAGGTTTTGCAGTTCCCAACCGCCCAGATACCAAGTTCAATCTCGGATCGATGAACAAGATGTTTACGAGTATCGCGGTCGCACAGTTGGTAGCGGCCGGGAAATTTTCTTTTAGCGATAAGTTAGCCACCGTTCTACCTGAGTATCCCAACAAACAGGCCGCCGAGAAAATCACTGTTCATCATTTACTCACCCATACGAGCGGGCTGGGCGACTTCTTCAGCAATCCGGAGTTCCGACCTCATCGCGAACGTTATCGAAATCCTGTGGACTACTTTCCGCTCTTTGCAAACGATCCTTTGCGCTTCGAACCTGGAGCCCGTTTTAGTTACAGCAACGCCGGCTTCATCGTGCTTGGCGCGATAGTCGAGCGTCACTCAGGCGAAAACTATTTTGATTACGTGCGCAAACATATCTTTTTACCGGCGGGAATGAAGGATACCGATTCGTATGAACTAACCGAGGTTGTTCCCAACTTGGCAGTCGGTTACGCTCACTTTGAAGACGATCCTATGGGCGCCGATCCACGTCGCTCTAACATTGCCTTTCTGCCGTGGAAAGGAAGTCCAGCAGGCGGAGGCTACTCGACGGCGCCTGAGTTACTTAATTTTTCCCAAGCACTACGAGCACATACGTTTCTCAACGAAAAGTTCACTGAGTTGGTCACTAGTTCGAAGCTCTCCATGGCCGGATCGCCACGCAAAGCAGACTATGGCTATGGTTTCACTAGCCAAACGGTTGGCGGCCGAGAGATCCGTGGTCACGGCGGCGGTGGCGCCAATTCCGGTATTAATTCGAGTCTGGAGATCTTCTGGAATGGCAGCTACACGGTGATCGTGATGGGAAATTACGACTCACCTGCGGCCGAGGATCTCGCTCACAAGATCTGCGAGTTCCTGGCACTGCAGCAATAAGAGAATCTTCGGCGAGTAGCAAACTCCTTGAGGCAAGGCTACGTATACACGTCGGGAGGAAAAGTATGTATTGCCAATCCTGCGGAATTGCGATCGGCCAGGCAATGAGGTTTTGCAATCGTTGCGGCACTTCAGTCGTTGCCCACGACCCGGCTGAAGCCCAAAGATTGGAAAAGCGTTTGGACAATTACCTCGACGGCTTGTTCTGGATCACGGCGATTGGAGTGGCGCTGACTGGCGGCGGGTTGTTGTTGCTGAAGAAGGCCGAATTTAGTGAGCGTTTCCTGCTGGCTTTCTTAATCCTGAGCGCGACAGCCTTTCTCGTAAATTTTGGGCTCAGCCTCTGGGTCGTCCGCGGGATTCACAGAAGTTCGAAACCAGAGAAGGCGCTGACGCCTTCCCCCACCGACACTCATGAGCTTGACCCGATGAGAAATCAGCCCGCACTACAGCCCGCCGCTAGCGTGACGGAGAACACCACCCGCTCCTTCGAGCCGCTCTATAACAAGCGAAATTCGGATTAGTTAACTATGATGCTTCCCGCATGACATCGTCACCTGCACCCGGAGCCGTCCCGCGGTCCCATCACGAAATCGATTCCCGTTCTTCGCTGCTTCTTTTTTTCCTCGTGGTCGCACTCTTCATCGCTGCCAGGGTCTGGCGCCTCACGGATTCTTGTCTTTGGTTCGACGAAATATTTGGCATTCATGCGGCGCGCCACGACTGGAAGCACATGTTTCAGTTCGTGGCTGCCGATCTAATCCATCCGCCACTTTTCTACGCTCTGCTCAAAATCTGGATCGCAATTGGCGGCGAGTCGCTGCTGTGGCTGCGCTTGCTGCCAGTGTTACTCAGTGTCGCTGCGGTTGTTCCTATCGTTCTGCTTTGCCGCGCCTTGAAATTGAATTCGTGGCAAACGAGCCTCGCGCTGGCTTTGCTCGCCGTCAATGGTTACTTGATTAAGTATGCCCAGGAAGTGCGCATGTACAGTTTGCTGTTCCTGCTCACCTGCATGTCGCTTTGGTTGTTTGTGCAGTTCACCGCTTCAGCAATCAGGGTGAGTCGAGTCCTGCCGGCGTTAATGGTCGTGAACTTACTGCTGGTTTACTCGCATTACTACGGCTGGGTGATCGTCCTGGTTGAACTCTTCTATCTGCTGCTTTGGAGTCGTGAGCGAGCTGTAAAGTTTCTGCTGACAATTCTCGCGCTTGTATTGGGCTTCCTTCCCTGGCTCTACCTCATGACAGTTTCAAGAGAGCCGGGACGCGGATTAGCTCAGAACATTGGCTGGGTCACACGACCGGGGCTCGGCGATATCGCGCAGTTCTTTTCCCTGTTGAATACTCCGTTCTTTTTCCGGCAAAGCTCAGCAGGCTCTCTATACGACTTTTGGGGCATCGGTCTTTCGCTAATCATCTTTGGTGTGCCGCTGGCAATCTTGATTTGGCGGAAGATAAAGGTCGAAAGGAGTGAAAGGCGCAACATCTTCACCCTGCTCGGATTCGTTGTTCTGCCGATAGTGCTGGTTTTCATTCTGAGTTGGGCTTTGCCCCATTCGGTCTGGGGTACACGTCACTTAATAGTCATTGCGGCTCCCTACGCGATGCTGGCGGCCCTCGCGCTTACGAGCTTACCCCGCGCATGGTTGCGCACTGTGTGTTTCGCTTTGCTTGGTTGCTGGCTGTTATTAAACGGGGCGGTAACTATTTGGAAGCGTCCGCCGAATTTCACCTGGTGCACTTGGGAGCCGCTCGCACAGGAAGTAATAAAAGTTGAGACAAGGAATCCGGAGACTGTGCAAGTCTATGCTTTCGAGGACCTCGTTGCATATCACCTCTGGTTCGCGTTTGCGAGTGAAAGAAGGTCAGGCCAGACGGGGGAATTCAAGGTGCACGTGGTGAAAGGCATTCCAGGTCTGCAAGAGGATCCGGCGTACTTTCTGCCCCGACGTTTCTACGAGATCGAAACGCAGGAGGGCGCAACATACAGAGGTGATGCGGTGTGGCTGGCATTCCGCAGTGTGCAATGGGATACAACGCGGCCACCATTGAGTATGATTGCCGCACAAGGTTTTGAGACGGGAAGAGTTTTTGAATTGCTGGCTCAGGGGCAGAAATCGTTCCTGGTGGAACTTCGACGAAAGGGGCAAGTCCGATGATTGTCGGAAGAGTGCAACAGATTTGGCGCCACGCAGTGAAATCGATGGCCGGTGAAAAACTGGAAGCCTGCGAGGTCGGCTCCAAAGGAATTCCCGGAGATCGTGGTTGGGCCGTGCGCGACGAAACGAGCGGCGAGATTACAAACGGCAAACGCATTCCACTACTTATGCAATGCAGCGCGAGGTATCGCAATGCAGCGGCTTTCGACGTCAACACTGATGCTGACATCGTCCTGGCAGACGGAACAGTTACCGCTACCGACGACGCTGAAGTTAATTCCCATCTCTCCCGCCTATTTGGCAAGCCGGTGAGACTTTGGCCGCTCCAGCCTGCCAGCAACAAGGAATTCTATCGGCGGGCTGGCACCAGTGCGAGGATTGCCGGTCGGCTCACCCGCTTCAGTAGCTTTCGTTCGTTGCTACCTACTTTGACTAGCTTCGGGCCGATGAATCGGCAAATGCGCGAGATGTTCAGCCGCGAAGCAGATGAGCCGATCCCTGATCTTTCGCAGATGCCTCAGGAAGTGCTCGAGTTCACCTCGCCACTAGGAACCTACTTCGACGCTTTTCCGATTAACTTGCTCACCACGGCTTCACTGAAGCAAATGGCGAAACTAAACCCTTCCGCGATTTGGGATGTGCGGCGCTTTCGACCTAACTTTGTTGTCGAGACTGGGAACCAGTTGGAAGGACTGGTCGAAGCCGGATGGGCCGGCCGCGTGTTGAAGTTGGGGGAGGTTGAATTGAAACTTGAAATACCGTGCGCGCGTTGCGGCATGACCATGCACGCGCAAAAAGATCTACCCAAGGATCCATCGGTCTTGCGGTCGATTGTTAAAGAAGCGAATCAGAACATGGGAATCTACGCGAGCGTGATCTCAGACGGGACAGTGCGTGTTGGCGATAAAGTTGAACTGACTGGATAAAGTTTGCGCTTCACTTTTCAGGGTTAGGCCAATTGGCTTCAACTAGCCCGCGTAGCGGGCGACAAGCCTAAAGCCTGGGGCGTAGCCCCAGGTACTCGAACCCAGTAGGTTAAAAGCCCGCGAAGCGGGCGGCAGGCAATTAGGTCTGACGCCCGCTTCGCGGGCTTGGCGAATTGTTTTCTACCGCCTGGGCTCTCGCCCCAGGCTTTACGCTCTTCGCGTGCTTCGCACGCTCAGAACAACTCCTCGAGCGCCTCATCAACCGATCGCACACCCACGACTTTCACTCCTAACAAACGTTCCAGCCCCGCAGTGTTTGAAGCAGGAATTACGATCTTCTGAAAACCGAGTGCTTGGGCTTCGCGCGCGCGCACCGCGGCCTGCATCGTGCCGCGCACTTCACCAGTCAGTCCGACTTCACCAAAGACTGCCGTGTGCGCATCGATCGGACTACTCTTGAAGCTGGACGCGATCGCCGCTACTACCCCTAGATCAGCGGCTGGCTCATCCACCTCGAGGCCACCCGCAATGTTTACGAAGACATCGTCGCCACCCACTTGTAAACCGACGCGCTTCTCTAACATTGCGAGCAGCAGGGCTACGCGGTTTTGATCCACTCCCTGGGTCATGCGACGTCCGGTGCCATACTTCGCATCCGAAACCAGCGCCTGAATCTCCACCAGCAACGGACGAGTGCCTTCCATGCAGGCCGTAACCACGGAACCCGCGACATTCAGCGGCCGTTCCTGCAAAAACATTTGTGAGGGATTCGCCACCGGCATCAACCCTGCGGCAGTCATTTCAAAAATGCCCACTTCATTGGCAGCTCCGAAACGGTTTTTGGTGGCCCTGACGATGCGATGGTTGTGGTGTCGTTCACCTTCGAAATACAAAACGGTATCGACGATGTGCTCGAGTGTCCGCGGACCCGCGATTGAACCGTCTTTCGTAATGTGGCCGATGAGAAAGACAGGAAGCGATCGGTTTTTAGCGAGCAGCAGAAATTGATGAGCGACTTCCCGCACCTGCGATACCGATCCCGGCGCCGATTCGATCAAAGCCGAGAAGACTGTTTGGATCGAGTCGACAATAATGGCGCCCGGTTTCAGCCGCTCAACTTCGTGAAAGATGTTTTCGAGATTTGTTTCCGGAAGCAGGTAAAGGTGCTTCGCGTCGATTTTGAGGCGCTCGCCGCGCAGCTTGATTTGACGTTCCGATTCTTCACCGGAGATGTACAAGACCACTGTCCCGGCGCTACTCAGCTTGTCTGCGACTTGCAGCAAAAGAGTGCTCTTGCCGATCCCCGGATCGCCGCCAATCAACACTAGAGTGCCGGGAACGATACCCCCACCCAGCACCCGATCGAATTCGGTGACACCTGATGGGACGCGTACATCATCCTGCGATTCAATCTCTGCGTAAGTGACAGCTTTGACTTCACGGAGCTTAAATCCACTCCGAGTAGAGCTTTTCTTGGCAGTCGCGCGCTCTTCGACAAAGGAATTCCACTCGCCACACTCGGGACACTTTCCCAACCATTTGCCGCTCTGATAGCCGCAATTCTGGCAGGTAAAGACGGTAGATTTTTTCAATAGTTACCTTTCAGTCAAACAGTTTCGAGTTTCGAGTTCCAAGTTTCGAGTTCGCAAGTGAAGTTGTATGTGCAATTCAGGATCATTGAGTCGCACTTCGGAGGGTTTGCTTGCGCCGACGAACTCGAAACTAGAAACCCGAAACTCGAAACTTGTCTTTAGAGAAGCTGCTTCACATTCTCAGTCGGCCGGCCGAGCACGGCCCGATTGCCCCGCTCCACAATTGGTCGCTGCATCAGATCAGGATGTTTGATCATCAGCTCGATTATCTCGGCGTCACTAAACTCGCCTTTTGCCAAACCGAGCTCACGATAGATTGGTTCGCTCGTTCGCAGCAGCTCACGGGGCGCGATTTTCATCTTGCCAATTAGTTCCGTGAGCTTTTTCTTAGTCAGGGGTTTGACGTAGTAGTTGACCTTTTCGAAGTCTACGCCGCTCTCCCGGAGCAGCCGATCCATCTCGCGGCACTTCGTTCACGTGGGTTTTTCGTAGATTACCAAACTGTCTTTCATCGGTTTTAGCTTGAGCGGTTTTCGTCTTTGGTTTTTGATCTTTGGTCTTTGATCTTTTCGGCCTCTCGCTTCAACTCCTAACGAACAAAGACCAAAGTCCAAAAACCCAAGACCGTTCTGGTTAAGGGAATATCCCGCGCACACTCGTCGCTTCCGCGACTCGATCCACGGCCAGGATGTAAGCACCCGTGCGCATGTCCGTAACATAACGTTTTGCGGTTTCGTAAACCGAGTTGAAGGCGGTCCGCATTGCCTGCTGGAGAGTTTCGTTGATATGGCTCTCTGACCAGAAGAACGAATACTGATCCTGCACCCATTCGTAATAACTGACAGTCACCCCGCCCGCATTGGCGAGAATGTCAGGCACCATGAAAACTCCAGCATCCGCGAACACGCGATCAGCGCCCGGCGTTGTCGGTCCGTTGGCGAGTTCAGCGACAATCTTTGCTTTTACTGAACCTACATTGGCCAACGTAATCGCGTTCTCAAGCGCCGACGGCAGTAATATGTCGCAATCAACCGTTAAGACATCCTCACAGGGAATTTCTCTCGTGCCTGCCATGCCGGATAAAGACCCAGTCGCCTGTTTGTGTTTCAACACGGCTCGGACGTCAAGCCCACTTTCAGAATAAAGACCCAACTTTGAATCACATATTGCCACCACGCGCGCGCCATCATCGGCCACCATATGAGCAATGTTCGCGCCTGCGTTGCCACAGCCATGAATTGCCACGCGCGAGCCTGCCAATGTCATAGCGTTGACGCGACATGCTTCGCGTAAAGCGTAAAGACAGCCTCGTGCCGTAGCCTGACTACGACCGAGCGACCCGCCAAGCGAGATAGGCTTCCCAGTAACGACACCAAGCTCGGTATGACCGCGAACCATGGAAATCGTGTCCATGATCCACGCCATGGTTTGTTCGTCGGTGTAAACATCGGGAGCAGGAATATCTCGATCCGGGCCGATAATTGGCGCGATCTCAAAAGCGTATCGCCGCGTCAGCCGCTCCAGTTCGTTTTTTGACATGCGCTTCGGATCGCAAATCACACCACCCTTACCACCACCGTAGGGAATGGCCATGGTGGCGCACTTCCAGGTCATCCAGGACGCCAGGGCTTTGACTTCATCTAACGTTACCTGGGGGTGATAACGAATACCGCCCTTGGCGGGCCCGCGTGCGATGTTGTGTTGTACGCGGTAACCCTCGAATACCTGCACATCGCCACCATCCATCTTTACCGGAATCGAGACAATCAGTTGACGCTTGGGGGTCTCAAGCACTCGACGCATTGAAAGATCGAGATTGAGGTAGTCGGCGGCGCGATTGAACTGCTGTTTGGCAATCTCAAACGGATTAAGTTCTTCCTGGAAGGCTTCTTTGGTGGCCATCTATTTTCACTCCGGCAGGGGGTGGCAAAGCGGTGCAATCGTAACAGCTTCGCCTAACAGTTTCGAGTCCCGGGTTTCGAGTTTCGAGAAAAGCAGCGCGGAACTCGAAACGCGAAACTTCAAACTCGGAACTTTTCCGAGGGTTCGGGTTCTAAGATTCCGGAAAACCTCCCGCGACCCGCTGGCACCGGCAATGGAGGACGAGATGTTTAATAACTTAATCGAGTCGAGTTCACACCGCAGCGAGTTCCGTAGGCGGGGGTCGTTCTTTTTGTTCACTACTGCCAGCTATGCACTGCTGTTCGTCATTGCCGCTGTTGTCAGCATCTATGCTTACGATGCACGAATGGAAGATCAGAATCTGGAACTGGCGACAATCATGCCGCTGGTGGATCTGCCGGTTCCAGCTACGCCGCATGAAATTACACCCGCGGCGCCACGGCCTACGTCTGGCCGCCAGCAACAGAACGAATACATCCGTACGAATCCGACTGCCACTGTTGATGAGCCACAACTGGCTCCGCACGATATTTCGAGCAGTCCCAATCCTAATCCGCCTATACCCCCGGGAACAAAATGGAAGGTAGGGCCGATAAACGTCGATCCGGTTCAGCCGGGCGACTCAAGTTCGTGGAGCGGCGCTGGCGGTAACACCGGGAGTCCCGGTCCCGCGGTGGCGATTAGTGAACCACCCCCAGCGCCGACGCCAAAACCGGCTCCCAAAGTTATTAGGAAAACGATCCTCAATGGTGAAGCGTTGGAGTTGCCAAAACCTCCATATCCTCCGATGGCGAAACAGATCGGGGTTCGGGGAACGGTGAATGTGCAGGTGCTGATCGACGAAAGGGGCAACGTCGTGTCTGCCACGCCGGTCTCAGGACACCCTTTGCTCATGCATGCAGCTAGAGCGGCAGCGTTGCAGGCTCGGTTTTCGCCAACGATGTTAGGAGATCAACCGGTCAAAGTTTCCGGAGTGATTACCTACAACTTCATGCTCCAGTGAAAGTGGGTTCAGTAGTTCTGAAGTGATCAGTTACCCGCCAAGCTAAAGAGGTACGCGAGTTAACGCCGCGTACCTCTCCCGCCTATTCGGTTGTGATTTCGGATTGACGATTGCGAATTAGTTGGTAATCAGTGCGCAATCGCCCATCGAAATTTTGCAGTCGAACAGTCCACTTGAGTTAGAATGCACCACGCTCTTGCACGATAATCGAAGGGGTTCAACTACGTCGACATATGCAGAAAACTCAAGCCGTTTCGCTTCGCGTCCAACGCGCGTCTTTTCTCCTCATCGCCGCCGTTTTTATTCTCCACCTGGCAATTTCGAAAGCGCACAGTCAGAACGTTAATCCGGAGTTACTGACTTACGAAGAGTTGGTACAGTTGTACGAACAGCCGGTACCGGCCGAGCCTCTCCAGCGAAAGCTGACGGCGCTTCTCAACACACCTTTCGTCAGCAACGCTGCAATACAAAAAGGAACAAAGCCACTAAAACCTCGGAGTCCAGTACTGGGCCAGTTTCTAAGAGTCGCCTTCTGGAACATCGAACGTGGGCTGCAATATGAAGCAGTTGCCGGCGCTTTTGGGGGCTCTCGCGACTATACGGCCATGTTGCAACGCACTAAGCTGGCGCATTCCAGCTCCACGCGCGCGGCAGCCGCGAAAGAAGCGACCCTCCTGAGTCAGGCTGATGTGATCGTCCTCAACGAAGTCGACTGGGGCATGAAGCGGACTGATTACCGTAACGTGATCGCCGATCTTGCTACCGCCCTGCGCATGAACTACGCATACGGCGTCGAGTTTGTGGAAGTCGATCCCATCGCGCTCGGCTTGGAAAAATTTGAAGGTGTGAAAGGCGCCGATCAGGAGCTAATCAGGGACATCAAGGTCGATCCGGCGAAGTACAAAGGTCTTCACGGAACGGCGATTTTGAGTCGCTATCGGCTCGAGAATGTGCAGCTCCAGCCTTTCGAATTTCAGGCACACGACTGGTACGAGGACGAAAAGAAAGGCGTCGCACCGGTGGAGAAAGGTAAACGCCAGGTTGCTGAGCAAGTGTTTTTGGAAAAGATTTACCGCCAGGTAAGGCGAGGCGGGCGCATGATTTTGCGAGCTGACTTGGTTGATCCGCAATTCCCGCAAGGCAAAGTAACGGTCGTCGCTACTCACCTCGAAGATCGGACGACGCCAAAAAATCGCGAGGAGCAACTCGAAGAACTATTGACGCGCATTAAAAACATAGATTCGCCAGTGGTGCTGACCGGCGATATGAATACGACCGGGGAGGATTCGACACCAACCTCACTGAAACGAGAGGTGACCAAGCGTCTCGGCAGCAAAGGCTTCTGGATTGAGCGCGGCATCGGCTACGCACTAGGAGTCGGCATTCTCAAAGACGTGTTGATCGGCGGAGTCAAATTCGTGCGCAACCAGTCAGACCCCACCGTAAAACATGTCCCCATCGTCGCTCCCAATCCAGCGGCAGCTTTCTTCGACACCTTGAAGGACTTTCGCTTTGACGACGGAGGTGCTTTTGATTTTCGTGGCGAGCCGGCGCGTTCAATCGGCGGGAGCTCGGAAACGTTGGGCAACTCAAACGAGCGCGGCTCTAAAGGATTTGTCACCACCTTCGAAGTTGAGCGGAAGGTAGGGTCCCTGGGTAAGTTCAAGCTCGATTGGTTCTTTGTAAAGCCACCTGGCTTAACGGACCCTACTAAGAAAGATCAGCCTCATGTGTTCGCTCCACACTTCGGGCGAACGCTTAAACCCCTTAACTACAGCATCGAGCAGCGCATCTCCGATCACAGTCCTATCATTGTGGATTTGCCCTTCCAGGAACCTCGGATCGCGGAGGTGCCGGTGCCGAAAAACTGACGCCTTAGACGCTGCGAACCACGCCGCGCGCTATTCCAGTCATTACTTCCTTGCCGTGTTGGTTGCGACAGACGAATGTCGTCGCGATGTTCGTCAGTTGCTCTGCCCGCTCCAGCGAAGAGACAGTCACCTCACAGACAATCGTGTCGCCGGAAAAAACGGGTCGCTGGAACTGGAAGGTCATTTCGCGAGCGATGAAGTTCATGTCGCCGCCAATCTTGGTCGGGAGCGTTGCTGTGAGTAGCCCATGGGCCATCAGCCGGCCTTGCGCATCCGGTTGCAGATGATGCGCGCCCGCATCGCCTGAGAGCGCGGTAAATGCGCGAATGTCCGCTTCTGTGAAAGTCCGCTGCCAGGAAATTTGGTCGCCGATTTTCATGAATAAAACTGCGCCTTCATAAACGCGTCCCACTCGGCGGCGTTCAGGCAACCTTCTGCAGTTTGAACACTGACATTAGTCCTTGTGTAAAAGCCTGGTAAAAACCAAATTAGGCATCCGGAAGTGGTTCGCGGGTCCAATAAATAAAATCAGTAGGCGCCGGTTCCGCACCTATTGAGCGGAGGATCATAGCTATTTGTCCGCGGTGATAAAGCGAGTGGCCAAATAACTGCGCCAGCACATCGTCGACTGTGTTGCTAAAGCGCGGCCCGTCATAGCTTTGGTACTCGAAACGCCGCGCAACCTCTACGTCAGTCAGACTCTCAAAGTATGATCGCCACGCAGCCTGCATTTCATCTAACAGCTTCGGTAGCTCGTTGAGGGGCGTCTCAGCAGGGAAGAGTTCGGGAGGTTGGCTTCCCTGTCCCAGTCGGTAAAGCCACATGTTGCGCGCGGCAACGAGATGGGCCAGAAGATCGACTGCCTTTTGAAACTGCGGCATGGCGCGCAGGGGATCAGCTACAGTCTGCAACGAGGCTAGCACCTTCGCGTTGCTATCTTCCTCGTACTCGAACCAGCGTCGATATTTTTCAGCGTTCATAGTTGGTAACCTAACGCGCAGTCATGAAGGCCCGCTTGGGGGCCGCTATGCGGCAATTCGTTCCATGCTAACAGTTTGCGCTACCTACTCCTTTAGCGAGTACTTGATCACATGCTTGCGACCGACCACAAAGAGCTCATTCTTATCATCGAACACCATTCCCGAAGCGCCGCCCTCCGATGAAAAGGTCCGCAGGTAACGGCCGTTGCCGTCAAAAATTTGAATACCTTTGATATCGCTGACGAAAACCCTTCCCTTGCCATCAACCGCGATCGCTTGAGGCGCGCGAAATTGCCCCGGCTGCTCGCCCGCACCACCAAACTGATTCAAAAACTTTCCTTCCGGCGTGAACTTGAAAACGGCACTGTTGAAGTGGCCCAGAGCGTAAATGTTCCCCAAGCCGTCGACCGCGACTCGCGTGTTGAGTTCTGAATCCCCGCTGGCCCCGCTAATCGCCGCACGGATCGTTTTGGTTACCTGCCCGTTATTGCTAAAGCGGACAATGTCGTCGCGATTGCGATACCACGCTGCAATCACGCTGCCATCGGCGCCAACTGTGGCATCGTCAAAACCCCCACCGTCGTCATACGGTAAGTCTTCAAGTTGAGTTCCCGTGTCGCCCTGATAGCGATGAATTCTCCCACCTTCGACCACATAGACTGTTCCCTTGCGATCAGCGGCCAAGCCACGGAGGATCGTTTTGCGGTCGCCGATGCTCCACTGCGTGATGAATTTCCCCGCGGCATCAAAAACCTGAATGCGCCCACCGGTGTACTCGCCCACGTAGATACGTCCGCTGCCGTCGACGGCGATGCTGCGCGCATCCTTAAACATGCCGGGGCCGATTCCCCCTTCACCAAACTTCAATAAGACGCTGGCGAAGCTGTCGGCCGGCTTTTCATTTGGCCGCGAGGGGCGCGAGATAGTTGGCTGATTCGCATCCCGGCTTACCGTGCGATTGATTGAGTAGAAGATGGGAGTCAGGATTCCCACCATCGCCAGGACCACGATCAAACCAATCAGGATCGGTATTGCCAGCAATACCCAGAGCAACCGCGAAGGTTTGCTGCGAGTAATTGATCGCAGATCGATGTTAACAATGCGTGCTGGTTGTCCGTGGAGCTCGTCCGGAACGATCAAAGTGCTGCCGCAGTAATTACAGACTACCTTTGTATCCGGCACACCGGGAGTTTCTTTGCGGTCGTAAGTGACGGGTCCGCCGCACTTGGGACAATCGAAAGTTTTCAGCATCTTTGTTCAGGTGATCGTGAACTGTAACGCAAACCGTTAGTTTGCGTAGTTGTGCGCATTGCTCGTCGCGTTTTAGCAATCCTTTTGAGTTGTGAGATAACCGCCGACGTAAACTAACAGTTTGCGTTACGATAAGACTCGGAGTTGTAACATAAGCTTCACTGTCTTATTCTCGGCGACCGATTGTACACGACTGTTATCTTTCCGCGACAAATATGACTGAAACAGCAGACGTCGTAATCATCGGCAGCGGTATTGTCGGTTCGAGTGTGGCCTATCACCTCACAGAACAGGGTTGCACGAATGTACTCGTGATCGAGCGCGAGACTCACCAGGGCAAAGGCTCAACTGGAAAAAGCATGGGCGGAGTCCGCGCACAGTTTGCGACCCCGGTGAATATTCAGATGTCGCTTTACTCGATCGACTTCTTTTCAAAATTCGACGAGGTGATTGGTTATCCGGCTGACTATCGCGCGCATGGCTATCTGTTCTGCGCCACCACAGAGAAACACCTCGAATATCTCCGAGCCAATCGCCAGCGCCAGTTAGCGCTCGGCCTGAAGCAGGTTGAGGAGGTCAGCGTGGACGAAATTGCTCGCTTCGTTCCGCAACTCCGCGTCGACGATATTTTGGGTGGTACTTATTGTCCGACCGACGGCTTCGTGGATCCGCACAGCGTTATGATGGGATTCATGCTCAAGGCGCGTGAGCGCGGCGTGAGGTTATGGCTTGATACCACCGTAACCGGAATTGAAACTGAGAATGGCGGTGCGGGGAGAAGAATCCGTGGGGTGAACACGACGCGGGGTTTTGTATCGACCCCAATAGTAGTGAATGCTGCCGGACCCTGGGCGGCGGCAATCGCGCAAATGGCAGGAGTTGACTTGCCCGTTGAGCCGTTGCGACGTCAACTGGTTCCCACGGAACCTTTCGCAGCCCTACCGCAGCGCTTTCCCATGGTTATCGATATGTCGACAGGGTTTCACTTCCGCCGCGAAGGCAAAGGAATTCTGCTCGCCTGGAACGATCCGGACGAGACTCCGGGATTCAAGACTGACTTCGATCCGACTTTTGTGGAAAAGATTTTGACTCACGCAGCCGATCGAGTCCCTTGCATGGTTGATGCTGCTGTAAATCCGCGTCGCGCCTGGGCCGGATTGTATGAGATGACTCCGGATCATCATGCAATCATCGGCGCAGCGCCGGGTGTCCTAGGTCTGTATTTCACGAATGGCTTCAGCGGCCATGGTGTGATGCACTCACCGGCTTCGGGAAGGATTACCGCGGATTTGATTCTGCGAGGGCGGTCGAACTTGATTGATACCTCGCTGCTGCAGCTGCAACGATTTGAAGAGGGACGATTGCTGGAAGAGACAGCGGTGCTTTGAAGGGCGAAGCGGACATATGGTTTGCGAAGCTGATTGACGGTTTTATGGCGAGTCTCGAAGGGTCACTTGTAACCAGCGCGCGATCTCATTCATTGCCAGCTCGTAGACTTCTTCCTGGGTGAGGCCGACGCTTTTCGGAACTTTGAAGGAGTGATCCCCGCCCGCAATCTCATAGAGAGTTGCCGGCAGTTTATGCTTCTTGATCACAGCGCGGAGCTCTGCAGTCGTTCCAAAAGTATCCCGTGCGCCTTGCAGAAACAGCATCGGCGCTTTGATGTTCGGAAGGTGAGCATCGCGCATCTTTTCGAGATTGCCCGGCGGATGTAGCGGATAGCCGAGGAAGACGAGCGCGGAGATGTTTGAGGCATCCGCCGCTGCCACTTGCGATCCGATTCTGCCTCCCATCGACTTACCGCCGATCGCCACTTTGTTCTCCGTCAACTTCTTGTGCTTCGTCGCGGCTTCAATGACACGTTCGTAACAAGCTTCCAGTTTTGCTTTGGTGTCGGGAGCACCACGACCACGTTCTGAATAGACGAAGTTGAAAGTCATGACATCGAGCCCGCGCTCGGCCAGTCCGTTTGCGAACAGGCGCATAAAGCCGCTGGACTGATTGGCGCCGGCGCCATGGCCGAGAATCAGCGTGATGCCGAGGCGATTCTTTTTTGACGCCGGATACAGCAATGAGGTGACCGTGTCAGTTTCGGTGACTTTGATTTGAAGCGTTGTTGGATTGATGGACATTCGATCGTCGGTGGCTGTGCCTCCTGGTGCGCGGTAAGTCTCTGACTTACCGGCGAACTTTACGCTTTCAATTGGGCGGGGCTGAGCCCCGCGAGTTATCTAAGTGAGACTTTCGGTAAGTCAAAGACTTACTGCACACCCGGCGGCACAGCCGTATTACTCCTAACCAATCTCGGCACTCTCTTGCCGATTCCGCAGGTAATTTCATAAGACAGCGTACCGGAAATTTTGGCGAGCTCTTCCGCCGTAATTGATAGTCTCGCAGTTTCGTCCCGGCCAAGCAGCAGCACCGGATCACCCACCTCAACTCCCGGCACGCCCGTCACATCAACGAGTGTCAGATCCATTGAAATGCGTCCGACCACGGAAGCACAAACGCCACGCACCAACACGTGCGCACGATTCGACAAAGCTCGCGGATATCCGTCGTCGTATCCAATCGGTATCGTTGCCACGAGCGTTTTCCGTGATGCCTCGAAAGTGCAACCATAACCAATGGTCTCGCCCGCGGGCACCCACTTCAACAAACTAATCTGCGAATATAACGACATCACAGGTTGCAGCTCCGCGGCGTCAACTGCTGCAGGAAGTACGTCCCGCCAAAGTCCATACAACACGCCACCAGGCCGGATCATGTTGCACCAGGAATCTGAATGACTGTAAATCGCCGCCGAGTTGGCGCTGTGCATAAACGTCGGTTGGTGCCCAGCTTGATGAAATGTACTTGCTGCAGACGCGAACCGCGCTATCTGATCTTCAGTAAGCTGTTCGCAGGCGGGATCATCGGCAGCCGCGAAATGAGTCATCAAGCCATCGACGCGCAGGTTTTCAAATCCCTTTAGAATTGCCGGAGCGTCATCAAGTTCATCAAAGCGAAAACCGAGGCGACCCATTCCCGTATCAATCTTCAGATGTACATCGACGAAGACGCCTGCAGCGCGTGCCGCCCGATCCAGGGCCTCCATCATGTCGAGACGGTAGACGACTGGCGTCAGCCGATATTTAACGCAGGCCTCAGCTTGTCCTTCCCAAAATCCGCCCAGACACAAAATCGGCTGACTGATTCCAGACTCTCTTAGTTCAATTCCCTCCTCCGGCAGGGCCACGCCAAACCAGTCCGCTCCTTCAGCCGCCAAACGCTGCGCACAAGCAACCGCGCCATGGCCGTACGCGTTTGCCTTTACGACCGCCATGACGTTGATCGCGGCACCGACGTGTCGCTTGATTAAATGGAAATTCGCGGCCAGGGCGTCGAGATCAATTTCAGCCCAGGTGGGACGGCGGGAAAACAAGTCTTGTCTTTTGGTTTTGGAAGCCACCAGCAATCGAGTAAGCAAAGTGTGTTTGGAAGCCGTCTTAAGTTACACCGAAAACAAAAAAGCCCCAACCGGGGCATATACGCCTGGGACGTGAGGTCGGTAATTACCTCTTAGACCTGAATTGTCTATGTCAAATTCATCGATCGTTAACTAACTTAATTCTTCTGACGCCCACTTTTACCGTATCGTCGGCGCCGACATTTGCGGGCCTTACCAAGGCCAGGACAATTGCTCCGTCGTTTTTCACCTTATTCTGCGTGGCAACTATGAACTTACCCGGGTTATCTGCTGGGAAGAGACCAAAGCTGCCAAGATAGACATCCGCCGTAGCTGAGCGATAGTAAACCTGAAAAGAGATTGGATGTCTTTTTGGATTAACGACCTCAACCACTTCCACTTTGACGAATTTGGGCTTCTCAACGACCCAGTCGCTTGCTTCGAGCGGCTGCACGATTTCTGGAGTATTGAGATCCAGGTAGAATAACTTTTCGTCGTCACTGATGCTGACATTACCAACGGACTCAGTATCGGCACGGTTAACCATATTCAACGTGTTACTGGAGCACGACGTCAGCGAAACAATCGTCAAGCAGAGACAACAACAAATGTTCTTCAGCAGCTTCATCATGCTAGAGAACTGATGACAATTTGATGAGGTGGGATGCCCGAGTAGAAGGTTGGCTCCTGACAGTACATCGTCATGGAGCCAACCCTCTCTCTGGTTATGAACGTCGCTGCGGGCTATACCTCTTCGCGAGGCGGATTGATTATTACGGGCGTCGTAATAATCTCAATCTTCTCCAGCTGGAGCTCGGTATCTTCTTTTTCAAGTTTTCCAGCCAACGGGGCAGCCACCAGTTGCAATGAAATTGGATTGCCGTCCCTGAGTTCTTGATTACTCTTCAGCCTCTGCAGCGTACTAGTGATGTTCACAAGAAACCGTGGTTGATGCCTGTGCCCCGCTCTATCACTTGGCTCGGTGGTTCCGAAAAACCCAAAGCTACCGG
>DASSCX010000154.1:0-10135 GCA_035697425.1 Pyrinomonadaceae bacterium
GAGGTGCCTGAGCCATGACTTTTACGTTCAAAGATGCAGTCTCGTTAACGTTGAGTTCAGAAGTAATCGTAGCCGCTTTGAGCAGTTTTTCTGCTTCAGTTGAAAGAACATCTGCATCTTCGCGCAGGAGCCCGGCTGTACGGGAGAGTGCGTCTACAATCTTGTTATTGAACGACTGCATTAGCGGAAGGAGTTGTTTGCGGACCCTGACCCTCGAGAACTCTTCATTTTCATTCATCTCGTCTTTGCGAAATTCCACCTGCTGCATGCGGCAATAATCCTCTACGTCCACGCGGCGCGCCCAGGAGATCAATGGTCTGGCAAGTCTAATATTCGAGCCTGGCTCGAGGGCGCGCACGGCCTCGATCCCGCTCAAGCCTTCGGCGGCGCTGCCACGCAAGAGTCGGAGCAGGACCGTCTCAGCCTGATCATCGAGCGTGTGGGCGGTCAGGATTAGCTGGGCCTGGGCTTTTCGCGCTGTTGTTTTCAGGAAATCGTAACGAGCGCGGCGAGCAGACTGTTCGAGATTGTCGCCGGTTTGAACGGCGCGTTTTCGGACATCAAGTCGCCGCACAACTGCGGGGTAACCAAGGCGGGTTGCCAATCGTTTTACCCAGACCGCGTCTTCCTTGCTCAGCTCTCTTAAGCCATGATCAAGATGCGCGACCGTTAATTTCAATGACAGCTTGCCGCTTCGGAGTAACTCATCCAGCCCTAGCAGTAACGCAGTGGAGTCGGCGCCGCCCGACACAGCCACAATGACTGCGGTGTCTTTCGTGGGAAAGCCCGCCTGCTTCCAGGCGGCGAGTAGGCGTCGCGCAAAGCGACTCAGGGCTGGAACCCGCGACCGGACAAGTTTTCTGTGAGTAGTTTTCAAGTGGGATGATTTTCAAACGCCGCACGTCTTCGGTCAAATGCTGGGAATTTCCTGAAGGAAAGTGTCACAAAGTCATCCAGCGCGGTGTTTATCTTTTCAGAACCAGAATTACCTAGCCGTTATTGCTTCGTCCCAAAACCACGCTTGCTCTAAAGATTCTCAGGAGGCTGCCATGGATTATCCCGTACTTCAAACAATGAAACCGCGAATCGAGCTCTTTCTCCGCGATCGGCGAGTTACGTTCTTAGGAGTTCTCGGTGTTCTGACTTTGCTACTGGCCTGCTATCCGGCAACAGAGGTGAGCTATTCAAACCCTCAGGATCCCGGCGCCGCGCAGTGGCTAATTGAGTTTAGAACTGGGGAAGAGAAGGTTCACCTCGAGATGCGCTACCAGCGCAAACGCGACAACGGGTATGGCTACAGCAACAATGGTTTCATGATTGCGCCAGAGAAGCTAACCGGATTGACTCGCGAGCAGGCGATGTCATCCGGCACCAATGTAAAGTTCCAACTTCAGCGCGACGCGGGAACGTTTTACTTTGAAGGCTGGTTCAAAGAAGGGAATGGTTCAGGCCACTTTACATTCAGTCCCAATCCATCCTTCGGCGCAGAGCTGAACCGCCTTGGCATTGGCACACCCAACGCCGAGCAGCAGCTTTCAATGGCTCTACATGACGTGGGCTTCGCTTTGATCAACGAACTTAAGTCTCAGGGTTACGAGCAGCCAACGCTCGAGCAGTTAGTCAAAATGGGTCAACATGGTGTGCATCTCGAGTACGTTCAAGGACTCAAGTCGTTGGGTTATAAAGTGAAGTACATCGACTTTTTGATCAAGATGAGGGATCACGGTGTGACCGTCAATTTCATTCGCGAGCTTGCGAGCTTGAACTACACGGGACTTACTGCGGAGGAGCTGATTCGCACTCGCGATCACGGTGTGACCGGAAAGTACATTAAAGAGTTTCGGGCGGCCGGGTACACGCAACAGACGTTGGAAGACTGGATCAAGTTGCGCGACCACGGCGTGAACATGGATTTTGTTAAGGAACTGGATGCGCTGGGCTACTCACGATTAGCCATTGATGAACTGCGGCGAATGAGAGATCACGGAGTCAATCCGAAATTTATTCGCGAACTCAAGGAAGCAGGCTATGACAAAGTTCCGGTCGAGCAATTGATTCGCTTGCGAGATCACGGTGTTAACGCCAAATTTATCCAAAAGATGAAAGACCTCGGTCACAAGGATCTAACTCTGGACGAATATGTGAGACTGCGCGACCGCGGCGAGCAATATTAGTAAGCAGGGGGCAGATGGCAGCAAGCAGGAAGCGATTTGCTCCTGCTCCTGCCGTCTGCACCTGAGAACAAGAACGTCATGAGATCATTCTTAAAGTCCCGAGGGCGCGCGTACGCGCTCCTGTTTGTTATGGCTCTGATGATTTCTGGCGCTTGCCGACAAGCTCGCGCCCAGGATGTAAATGCCCAAGCCTATGTCGAGATCTTGCAGTTAGCCATGGCAAAGTCCGAGGCGCAGGACTGGAAAGAAGCGGCGGCCGCATGGCAACGCGTGGTGGAGGCGAATCCCGTCAACGCCAGATTTTGGAATTCATTTGGCGATGCCGCGTACGGAAACAAAGACTATCGGCGGGCGATTCAGGCTTACGAAAAGGCGCTGGAACTCGGAGGCGGTTTTCCGTCCAATGCTGCATACAACATCGCCTGTTGCTATGCCTTGCTCGGCGAAAAAGAACAGGCTTTTAAGTGGCTGCAAAAAGCTTTCGACATGGGCTTTCGCAATCTAGCCCATTCACAGACCGACTCGGACCTGCAATCCCTGCATGACGATCCCCGCTTCGCAAAGATCGTAGGACTCGCCGACGTGACCAGGATGACGCGTGATGAAGGCTGGAGGTTCGACCTCGCCCTGCTCGCGCGCGAAGTGAAACGCAAAGGATACGCTCCGGGAGTCGCACGCCAGCTCTCGAAGGAAGAATTTGATGTCGCCGTCGGCAAACTAAACAACGACATTCCAAAACTGACCGACGCACAAATTCTGATCGAGCTAATGAAGCTTATGAGGAAACTTGGTGACGGCCACACCGGGATTCTCGGCAGACTTGATAACGCGGAGGCTGCCCTTGCGGTGCCGCTACAGTTCTACCTTTTCAAGGAAGGACTTTTTGTGATCGCTGCAGATCCGCAGCACAAAGACCTGTTAGGCGCTCAGGTTTTACGGTTTGGAGACAGCACGGTGACGCAAGTGATGCAGGCGCTCGATCCCCTGATGTCGCGCGATAACGATTTCTGGCCGAACCAGGTCGGGCCCTACCGCATGCGCAGCCTGCCGCTACTGCACGGCCTCGGCTTGATTCCTGATGCGAGAAAAGTGAATCTCGCTATTAAGGATGCGCAAGGGAAAGAACGGGTGGTAACGGTGGCGGCCAACGGAGACTTTCCTAACATCTGGAACGACTTTCCCAAATCCTGGCTAACTTACGCCGGCACGCTCGACAAGCCTCTTCCGCTCTACCTGAAGAACATGGCCGTGGCTTATTGGTTTGAGTATTTGCCAGAAAGTAAAGTGCTCTACTTCCAATACAATCGGGTGCGGAACGAAGGCGAAGAATCTCTGGCGAAATTTACCGAGCGGCTATTCAAGTTTGTGTCGGAGAATGAAGTCGACAAACTCGTTATCGACATGCGCTGGAACAACGGTGGCAACACATTTCTCAGCCAGCCGTTGCTCTATGCCTTGATCCGGAACGACAAGATTAATAAACGCGGCAAGTTGTTCGTGATCATCGGCCGGCGCACTTACTCCGCTGCGCAAAACACCACATCATTTTTTGAAAGACACACGAACGCCATATTTGTGGGCGAGCCGACTGGTTCCAGCCCCAACTTTATCGGCGAAGAAACGATTTTCACGCTCCCCTACAGTAAGGTGCTGGCAAACGTTTCCGACCTTTACTGGCAAAGCGCCTGGCCGATGGATTACCGCACGTGGATCGCGCCGCACATCTATGCCCCTCCCACGTTTGCTGCATTCAGCGCGGGTCGTGATCCTGCATTGGAAGCAATTATAGGTTTGAAACAGTGAGGACAAGGACAGATCTTAGGTGGCGACGCCACTCAAGCTACGGCACTCTGTACAGTACGGGAGCGGTGGCGACTGCATTCAAGGTCGATGATTTTCAAGTTCTATGAGCGATGAAATTTGTCCCCAACAAGTCATCACCGAAACGTAAATGCGGTCGCTACCGCTCCCGTAATGTACCGGACTGAAATTGTATTACCAGCGACGAAGTTCACGGTTTGCAGATCACTGCCTTCCGGTTTACAGTTTCGCTTGTAGCTCCAGTCGGGGCATCCAAATGACAAGTGAAACACTCTAAAAAGTTCTCCCTAAAATTTGTTTTGAGGAAATCCATGAAACTTAGAAAATATTTGTGTGCGCTGATCCTGGTCGCTTTTGCGGCACAGGCTGTTCCTGTTTTCGCTGACGAGGGCATGTGGCCGTTCAATAACGTGCCCCGCGCCGAAATACAGAGGAAGTATCGCTTCAAAATTACTGACGACTGGCTGCGAAAAGTGCAACTCGCATCAGTGCGTTTTAATAACGGTGGCTCGGGCTCGTTTGTCTCACCCAATGGTCTGGTACTGACGAACTATCATATTGTTGAAGATATCGTCGGAGAATTGAGCACGGCTCAAAAGGACTACGCTAAGGAAGGATTCGTCGCGCACAGCCCGGCGGATGAGCTGAAAGCGGAAGGTCTTGAGCTCAATGTGCTCGAAAGCATAGAAGACGTGACTGAACGCATCCAGGGTGCTGTTAACGCAAACATGTCGGCCGCTGAGGCGAACGTCGCTCGCCGCGCAGCAATTAGCGCGATTGAGACTGAATCCAACAAGGCAACCGGCCTGCGCAGCGACGTGGTGACGTTGTATCAGGGCGGGCAATACAATTTGTATCGCTACAAGAAGTACACGGACGTGCGACTCGTCTTTGTGCCCGAGTTTCAAGCAGCATTTTTCGGCGGCGATCCCGATAACTTCAATTTTCCACGGTTCAACATCGACATGGCCTTAGTGCGCGTTTATGAAAACGGCCAGCCGATCAATGTCGACAACTACTTCAAGTGGTCAACAAGTGGGGCCAAAACAGGCGAACTGGTTTTCGTTACCGGACACCCCGGTTCGACTTCGCGTCTCAATACGGTGGCGCACCTGGAATCGCTGCGCGACGTCAGCATTCCACTCCTGTTGAAGATGCTGGAATCGCGCCGCGACATGCTGAAGCAATACATGGCTCAGGGTGAAGAACAGACCCGCCGCGCGCAAAACGAACTCAACAGCATTGAAAACTCCATCAAGGTTTACAAAGGGCAGATGGGTGGCTTGCGTGATTCACGTCTGATGGCCCGCAAGCAAAAAGCTGAAGATGCTTTGCGTGCGTCCATCGCTGCTGATCCTGCCAAGCAATCCAAATACGGTGATGCCTGGGAGGCAATCGCCAAAGCTCACAAGGGACTGGCAGCTTATGCCAAGGATCGCCGCTTTATCGATCTGGGCGCAGGGTTTAACACCTCGCTCTTCAGTTATGCGCGTACGCTCGTACGACTCGCTGAAGAAAATGAGAAACCGAATGCCGAGCGCTTGCCGGAGTTTGGCGATGCTCGGCGAGCTTCGCTTGAAGCCTCTCTTTTTACGCAGGCCGCGTTTTATGAAGACTTCGAAAAGTTAAAGCTGGCCAACTCGCTCACGTTCATGCGCGACACGTACGGCGCCAATCATCCGTTGGTGCAAAAGGTGTTGAAGGGAAAGACTCCGGAAGCGCGTGCTACCGAACTGATTGAGGGGAGCAAACTGAAAGATGCGGAGTTTCGCCGGCAACTGGCAAAGGGTGGCAAAGCGGCGATCGAGTCGTCTGACGACCCGATGATTCAACTGGCGCGCAGCATCGATAAAGAGTCGCGTGTGGCGCGCAAGCGTTACGAAGACGAGGTGCTCGCAGTTGAGCGTGCGGGTTATGCAAAAATAGCTCAGGCGCTTTTTGAAACTGAAGGGACCAAACTCTATCCCGACGCCACGTTCACGCTCCGACTCTCTTACGGCGCGGTGAAGGGCTACACGGAAAGCGGAAAGTTTGTGGCACCGTTTACGACGCTTGGTGGGCTGTATGCGCGCGCGGCAAAGCTGAAGAAGTTTCCCTGGGTATTGCCGCCTCGCTGGGTGGAACAGAAGTCGAAGGTTAACCTGACGACGCCGTTCAATTTCGTTTCCACAAACGACATCATCGGCGGCAATAGTGGTTCGCCGACAATCAACAAGAACCGGGAGCTAGTGGGCCTCATCTTCGACGGCAACATTCAATCGCTCGTCGGCAACTTTGATTACGACGAATCGGTGAACCGGGCAATCTCGGTGGATTCGCGCGGGATGCTGGAAGTGCTGCGGAGTGTTTTCGGCGCCGATGCGGTTGTCGAAGAATTGACCAAGGGCTGAAAAAGTCCAAGGTTCAACGTCCAAGGTCCAACGTCCGGATCGGGCGTTGGATCTTTTTTGGTTCACCCTTCGATTTACGGCTTTGCCGCCGGCCCGTGCGGTAAGGCTTGCCTACCGGGCAGCCCTCTTCTAACCCTTACGCGAGGCTCAGCCTCGCGCAGTTTTCAGCAATGTCCGTGCGATAAGGCGCTTACCGCACGGCAAAAGCCGCACTCCAAGCGTCACTCCTTAAAACTTGCGGCTTAAAACACACCAGCACTTGAATCACAGCACTCTTAGTGTGCTAAGCTGGGTTCATCGCACCGCCCCAATTCACCTCATTCGGCATTCCGAAATCGGAATTCTTGTCCGCATCTGTCCCTAGAGGTGAATCATGACAGCAGCGCCCGCACCAGCCCGCTCAGTACCGACCGTCCTTGTGATCGAAGACTACGCCGATACTCGCGAACTTGTCTCTTCCTTGCTGCGCAAGCATGGCTATGACGTCATCGAAGCCGAAGATGGAGTCGAAGGGCTCCTCAAGGCCACCGGTAGCTATCCGGACCTTGTGATACTGGATTTGGTTTTGCCGGAAATGGATGGAGTGGAAACCGCCCGGCGCATTCACGAGATGCCGAAGCTTTCGCGCATACCTATCTTCGTGATGAGCGCAATTCTGACAAAGGAAGTCGAAGCCGCCGCCCGTGCAGCTGGATGCACTGAAGTGTTTGCCAAACCTTTTGAAGTTGAGGAATTGATTGGCAAAGTGCGAACTGCGGTAGGTGGCACCCGCCCTTGAGGGTTGGTTCCGTCCAGCGAACTAGTTTGTCGGGTAGAGAAGAATCAGAACTGGGAGCCGGCTGCGTCAGGCTTTTTCCAGGTTGGCATATTTTTGGACGAGCTTCTTCTGACCATATCCGGGAAACGTAACAGTCAACTTTAAGCCGTCGCCAACGCCCTCGCGCCGTAGCACGAGTCCCCGGCCGTACTTGGCGTGACGCACATAGGAACCGGGAAGGAATTCTGCTGTCGGCGCAGTTTCGAGTTTGCGGTTTCGGGTTTCGGGTTGCGGAGTGGAAACTTTTGCTCGGAAGCGGGTGCCTTCTTTGCGGCCATAACTGGTCGCCGAACGTGCCCCACCGCTTGCCTGACCAAACTGTTGCCCGCGTTGCTTAAAAAACTCGGCAATGGAATCGACGCTGTCGTAAGTTTTGCCTTCGTATTTCTTGCGCTCCTTGCGGGGCTCGCTCGACGAATAATCAATGGCAGCGGAACCACGCGAAAACGACAACCATGAATTGCCGCGTGTTAGGTCCTCCATCAAATCGAGCGGCATCTCGTTGAGAAACTGGGAAGGTTCCGAGGGCAGTTCCTCACCATAAACCCGCCGCTTCATCGCATGAGTCACATATAAGAATTTCTCGGCACGCGTCATCGCGACGTAGCAAAGCCGCCGCTCCTCTTCCATCTCAGCCGGATCAGTTGCGGAGCGAGAATGCGGAAAGAGTCCATCTTCAAGGCCGACAATAAAGACCAAGGGAAACTCCAAACCTTTCGCCGAATGGGCCGTCATGAGCGTAACCGGAGCGTCGCCTTTGTACTGATCAGTGTCTGAAACAAGGGCTGAATGATCGATGAAATCTCGCAAGCCGGAGATTCCCTGGTCGTCATAGTCAACAGCGGCGTTAACGAGTTCCTGCAAGTTTTCCAGGCGCGCCTCAGCTTCGTCGGTGCCCTCCGACTTCAAAGCGTTTTCGTAACCGCTATTGAGAATGGCTGCCTTGACGATATCGGATACAGACTCGGCGAGAGCGAGACGGGGGGATGGGGAGACTGGGAGACGCGGAGATGGGGAGACGCGGAGACGCGGTGACTCGGCGATAGCCTCGTGTGCTCCTTGAGTTATCTCCCCGTCTGCCCGTTCCCCCATCTCCGCGTCCCCGCGTCCCCGCGTCGCCCCATCTCCGCGTCCCCGCGTCTCCCCATCTCCCCGTCCCCGTGTCTCCGCATCTCCGCGTCCCCCCATCTCCCCATCTCCGGCTCCTGCCATCTCGCCCAGATCGCGGATAAGTTTACGAAAGCCTTTCAACGCTGAGATCGCGCGTGACCCAAGATTCTCAGGGTTTTCGATGATCAATGAGATTGCTTCCCAGGCAGTCACCGATGATTCGCGGGCTCGCCGATCGATCTCCTCTATTGTTTGCTTGCCGATCCCTCGCGGCGGACTGTTGATAACTCGGGCGAGCGCAATCGAATCATTCGGGTTCAAGGCGAGCTTCAGATACGCAACGATGTCTCGCACTTCCATGCGCTCGTAGAACGAAAAGCCGCCGACGATATTGTATTGGAGGCCTGTGCGCCGCATCGCTTCCTCGAAGACGCGCGATTGAGAGTTGGTGCGGTAGAGCACGGCACTGCGTAGATCATACTGTTCCTGGCGGTGTTCCAGTATTTTCGACGACACGAAGCGCGCCTCTGATTCCGCATCAAACGCCTGGTAGTAACGAACCCGATCCCCAGTCGGGTTAGAGGTCCAGAGCTTTTTCCCCTTCCGCTCCGTGTTGTTTTTTACGACCGCTCCGGCGACATCGAGAATTGTCTGCGTGGAGCGATAGTTCTGTTCCAGACGGATTATCTTTGTGTCCGGGAAGTGCTGTTCAAAATTGAGGATGTTGGTAATGTCGGCGCCGCGCCACTTGTAAATCGATTGATCCTCGTCGCCCACCACACAAATGTTTTGCTGCTTCTCGGTGAGAAAGCGAATTAGGGCAAATTGCAGCGAGTTTGTGTCTTGATACTCGTCAACCAGGATGTAGCGAAATTTATTGTTGTACTTCTCTCGTACCTCGCCGACCTTGCGCAGTAAACGGACCGCCTTAATCAGCAGATCGTCAAAATCGAGAGCGTTGTTGGCGCGCAAGCGTTCTTCGTAAGCCATGTAAACGCGCGCGATGGAAGCGCGCCGCTCGTCAACATATTCCGCGCGCGCAGCGTAAGCCTCGACATCTTCGCCACGGTTCTTGGCGCCGCTGATCGCGCCCTGGACCGAACGCGGGCCAAACTTCTTGTCGTCGTAACCAAGATCCCGGATACAGTTTTTTGTAAGCCGAAGGGAATCGTCCTGATCGTAGATCGTAAAGGCCCGAGTGTAGTTTTCATTCAGCTTTTCAATGTCCTGGCGCAGGATGCGAACACAGAGACTGTGAAAAGTTGAGACGAGTGGGGTCCCTTCAAAATATTCTCCGTGCAAAAGCCTTTGCACGCGAGATCGCATTTCCTGCGCAGCTTTGTTGGTGAAAGTAACCGCGAGGATATTCCAGGTCGGAACCTTCTTCTCGGCGATCAGATAAGCAATGCGATGCGCGATGACGCGTGTTTTGCCGGACCCGGCCCCGGCGAGGATCAGTAAGGGACCTTCGGTAGCGAGGACAGCTTGGCGTTGTTCTTCGTTGAGTGAAGCGAGAAAGTCAGTCATCAGAATTTCGTCTGCCCATTTAAGCACACGAAATGATCGACGCAAAACTCGTCTAACGTTTAGGGGCCTGCAATCGCTTGCTAGTGAACGGGAGTTTACAGTTTTCTGAATTGAGGGATTTCCTTCCTGCCAGACCTAACCGCCAAGACGCAGAGGCGCCAAGACGCTGTGAGGAGCAAGAGTATTAACGGCTTGGTGCTCGCGAGCTATGATTTTTGATCCACCGTGGAGGTTTACCTTGAAGCTTAACGTTCACGAGTTAGATCCTCGGCGCGCATTCCGCAGTCAATACTTTC
>DASSCX010000155.1:0-10644 GCA_035697425.1 Pyrinomonadaceae bacterium
CTGGATGCTAGTATTTGCAGTTTGTCTCTACTGGCAAATTCCCGTCTAGAAAGACATGGCGAAGGAAGAAGCTATTGAAGTAATGGCAAAGGTCCTGGAGACCTTGCCAAATGCCATGTTTCGGGTTGAGTTGGAAGACAGCCAACACCAGGTTTTGGCGCATATTTCGGGGAAAATGCGTAAACACTTCATTCGCATTCTTCCTGGCGATCGAGTGCTCGTCGAGCTTTCGCCCTACGACCTCAATCGCGGACGAATAACATACCGGTATAAATAGCGAATTATTCGGAGAGACTTCGGGGGTTTAGAAATGAAAGTGCGCGCTTCGGTAAAAAAGATGTGCGACAAGTGCAAGGTTATTCACCGGAAGGGCGTAGTGCGAGTGATCTGCACCAATCCTAAGCACAAACAGCGGCAAGGATAAGACATTTGATTGCCGCGCCGGTTGTTTCGATCAGGCACGGTGGTTTCGTAATGGAGATTCAATAGGAATGGCACGTGTAGCTGGAGTTGATCTTCCACCCAATAAACGGTCTGAGATCGGGCTGACATACATTTACGGTGTTGGTCGCTCGCGAGCGACTTCGATACTTAAAGAGGCCAGTGTGAATGTCGACACTCGAGTGAAGGATTTGAGTGAAGACGAGCTGAGTCGCATTCGTGGCGTGCTGGAAGCCCAGGGCGAAATTGAGGGCGACCTGCGCAAGCGAATTCAAATGGACATCAAGCGCCTGATGGACATTGGCTGCTATCGAGGCTTACGCCATCGCCGTGGGTTACCGGTGCGCGGACAGCGAACTCATACAAACGCACGTACCCGTAAAGGCCCACGTCGCGCGACGATCGCCAAGAAGAAGGCTCCGGGCAAGAAGTAATTTGTGTGAAACCGGCGGGCTCTTAATTGTCAGCTCATCAAAGCAAAGATCTAAAGCGAAAATAAGCTATGGCTAAAGCAGGCGGAAAGAAAAAAGTTTTTCGTAAGAAGGAAAAGAAAAACGTGCCAGTGGGCATTGCCCACGTTGCGGCGTCTTTCAATAACACAATGATTTCGATTACCGACCTAGAGGGTAATCTGATCGCGCAGTCATCAGCCGGCGCCCGTGGATTCCGCGGCTCGCGAAAGGGAACCCCCTTCGCCGCGCAGCAGGCAGCTTACGAGGCCGCCAAGAAAGCACACGAAGCGGGGATGCAACAGTGTGAGGTGCGCGTAAAAGGTCCGGGGGGCGGGCGTGAATCCGCAATTCGTGCAATCGCGAATGCGGGAATCAGGGTGATGACGATTCGCGATTCAACGCCGATTCCACACAACGGATGCCGACCGCCGAAACGGCGCAGAGTCTAGGGAATTGCCGATTGCCAATTGACGATTGCCAATTGTCAGTTGCGATAGGCACTGTGGAATTGCGAATTTAGTCTAGTGAAAAGAGATACTGACATTCAGGTTCCAATCGGCAATCGCCAATTGGAAATCGACAATGTCTGGACCTAAAGGATGAAGGGCCAGCGTGCAAACGCAGCCTGTAAACTTTTCCGGCTAACTAACTGGAGGCAGAAACAAATTGGCTAGGTATAGAGATGCGGTGTGCCGCTTGTGCCGCCGCGAAGGTGCAAAGCTTTTTCTCAAGGGTGATCGCTGCTACAAACCGTCTTGTCCGATTGAAAAGCGCGGAACTCAACCGCCCGGACAACACGGTAACTCGATGCGTCGCGGTAAGGCGCTGGTTGGCTACGGCCAGCAGCTCCGCGAAAAGCAAAAGGTAAAGCGCATCTACTTCATTCTCGAAGGACAATTCCGCAACTACTTCGAACGGGCCGCGCGCATGAAGGGAATCACAGGCGAGAACCTGTTGTTCCTCCTCGAGCGTCGTCTGGACAATGCTGTGTACCGCGCCGGATTTTCGACCTCGCGGCGCCAGGCTCGCCAGTTGGTTAACCATGGCCACATCACGGTTAACGACCGCAAGGTAGACATTCCTTCATTCAAGGTAAAAGCCGGCGATCTGATCAGTGTCAGAGAAGCCAGTCGTAAAAATCCGCACATCGAGGGTGCCTGGCAAACTGCTGCCGGCCGCGGACGTCCGTCGTGGATCTCGCAGGATGGCGCGGACATGAGTGTGCGTATCAGCGGATTGCCTTCACGCGATGACATCGATCGCTCGATCAACGAACAGCTTATTGTCGAGCTTTATAGCAAGTAAATTAATCTCGCGGATGCCGTCGCGGAGACGGCATCTGCGCGGCGACGTTTCTAACCGGGACTCAAATTATGGCTATGGATCAAAATAATCTTTGGACGGGATTTCAGATGCCGCGTCGTTTGGCGGCTGACTCGGAAACGCTAACAGAAAGGTATGGTCGCTTTTCTGCGCAACCTTTCGAGCGCGGGTTTGGCACGACCATCGGGAATTCTCTGCGGCGCGCGCTCCTCTCTTCAATTGAAGGAGCAGCCGTTACGGCGATCAAGATCGAGGGCGTAGAACACGAGTTCTCTTCAATTAAGGGCGTCGTGGAAGACGCGACCGACGTAATTCTTAACTTGAAGCAGGTGCCTTTCAAGCTTCACGGCAGCGAGGCGAAGACCTTGAGAATTTCCAAGGAGACCGCCGGCGAAGTCACAGCGGCGGACATCGAGACTGATGCCGATGTCGAGATCCTCGATGAAAGCGTGCACATTGCCACGGTCAGCGATGGCGGCTCGCTCAATGTCGAGATGAGACTAAAACGCGGGCGTGGTTATGTCTCAGCCGATCGGAACTTCGACGAAGACCTCTCGCTCGGATATATCCCCATCGATTCGGTGCACACTCCCGTAAAGAAAGTTAACTACACCGTCGAGGCGGCGCGTTTAGGGCAGAATACCGAGTTCGACAAACTGACGATCGAAGTTTGGACCGATGGATCAGTGAAGCCTGAAGATTCCATCGGGCTCGCGGCGAAATTGATCAAGGACCATATGTCCATCTTCATTAATTTTGAGGAGGACGCGGACGACTTTTCTTACTCTAAGATGGAGCGCCCGCCCTTGCCGCGCAACGACCAGTTGGATCGTTCCGTGGACGAGTTGGAACTGTCGGTTCGTTCCTATAACTGTTTGAAGAATGCCGACATTCGTACTATTCGTGATCTAGTGCAGCGCTCCGAGCGCGAGATGCTCGCGACCAAGAACTTTGGTAAAAAGTCGCTGAACGAGATCAAGGACATTCTCAACGGCATGGGTCTGGACTTTGGGATGGAGTTTGACGAGCAGGGCAATCCGATTCCCGGTTCCGGCGGCCGCGACACTGCCGATGCTGCCGATTTTGAGGCGGAAGAAGAACAATAAGGTTTTTACAGACAGTTGATTAGAAGATTACTAGCTTAGAGCTTCGAGTAAAGTCATGCGGCATCAAAAGGCACATCGGAAATTAGGTCGGACGACAGAGCATCGCATTTCGATGCTGCGCAACCTCGCGACTTCGCTGATTAACGCACGCGAAGAACGCATCGTTACCACGCTACCCAAAGCCAAGGAGTTGCGTCCCTTTGTTGAGCGCGCCATCACACTTTCATGTCGCGCGCAGCAGCTCGAGGGAGATAGCGCGAAGCTGAGTGCCGTGCACCTGCGGCGGCAGGCGGCGGGCTTCTTTCATGCGGGCAACATGCAACAGACGCAGTTGAACGGCAAACGTGGCCAGGCGCGACTGCCGCGCACGGCCGGTGTTGCTGCGGTCAAACGTCTCTTTGATGAATTGGGGGAACGTTATAAGGATCGGCCCGGTGGTTATACGCGGATCCTAAAACTCGGCAAGCGTGAAGGCGACAATGCAGAGTTGGCGATCATTGAGTTGGTGGACAATCCGCGTGAACTCGAAGCCGTCGCAGCAGCCAAGAAACGCAGTAAGTCTTCGGGCCAGAGGAAAAAGAAATCTGATGACACTCGAGGGTCAGCTGCCTCCGGCGCCACAAAAGCAGCGAAAGCTGAAGTAGCGCCCGCGCCAGCCGTAGAAGCCACTCCAGTTGAGACTGGTAAGAATGTTGCTGAAGTGGAAGCGGAGGCGGGTCAGTCAGAGGAAGAGGCGAAGTAGTAAAACCTGACAATGCACCGGCGGCATTTTCTGCTCTGCAGCCCGGTCGGCATAGGCCCCAAGGGACCATCGGCATCAGGAAACCGAGTCTTTTGGGGCTCGTCACTTTGAGGAGTTTGACTGTTGCCTGAAGCCAAACCAACAAAAATGAGCGAACCCGAGAATTTGCACGAACCGTCCAACCCGCAGGTCGAGGTGGAGTCTCAAGATCCCGGCCAGCCAAATCGTCGACGCCGGCAGCGCTCCCGTCAGATCGATCCCTCGGTGAATATGGATGAGCTGCGGGAACTGATCGATCTGATCCAGGAGAACGACTTCGCGGAATTTGAGATTGCACGCGAAGGGTTTCGTCTCCACGTGCGACGCGGCGCGGCAGCGGTGGCGGAAGGAGGCGGTGATGCGGGTTCGCCGGCAACCAGCGAAAGAGCTGAACCGCCAGCCGCAGGGGCCCAGGCTCAAACGGGATCTGGAGCCGCACATCCTGCTGGCCAGCCCAGGATTGCAGCTTCTGAGGATCAGGATCTGCACCTGATCGCATCTCCTATCGTAGGAACTTTTTATCGCTCACCTTCGCCGAATGCGGATCCCTTTGTCAAAATCGGCAGTAACGTGGAAGCCGAAACGATCGTTTGCATTATCGAAGCGATGAAGTTGATGAATGAGATCCAAGCGGAAACCGCTGGCGAGGTTGTTAAGATCTACGTCGAGAACGGCCAACCCGTCGAGTACGGTCAGCCGCTTTTTGGAATTAAGCGATAGCGAAAAAAGCTGGCGCCCAATGTCTCGGTCCACGCAGGATTGCAGCATTGGGCGCTGAGTTTTTTGCGCCAAAACAAAATGAGTTCAGAGAATCGAAAGTTTAAGAAGATTCTGATTGCTAATCGGGGCGAGATCGCCTGCCGGATTATCTGGACTTGTAAAGAGATGGGAATTCGCACGGTTGCAGTCCACAGCGACGTTGATCGTGATTCTTTGCATGTACGGTTCGCCGACGAAGCCGCCTGCATTGGACCGGCTCCCTCAGCGCAAAGTTACTTGAACATTCCCGCGATCATCAGCACCGCGGAGATATTTAACGTTGACGCGATCCATCCGGGTTATGGCTTTTTGGCCGAGTCGTCTTACTTCGCGGAAATTTGCGAAGCCTGCAATATCAAGTTTATTGGACCGAAGTCGAACATCATTCGACTGATGGGTGACAAGATCGAAGCGCGGCGCGTGATGAAGGAAGCCGGGTTGCCCGTCTTACCTGGTAGTCCCGATCCGATTTCTTCCGAAGATGAAGCGAGGAGGCTCGCTAACGAAATAGGCTTTCCCGTGATCGTTAAGGCCTCTGCGGGCGGAGGCGGCCGCGGCATGAGAATCGTGCGCTCTGCCGATGACTTAGGTCGCGCCCTGGAGGCTGCGTCGACGGAGGCCGCTGCGGCCTTTAAAGACGGCAGCGTTTACATCGAACGCTATTTGGAGAATCCGCGGCACATTGAAATTCAAGTGCTCGCCGACGAATACGGCGATTGTATTCACCTCGGAGAGCGCGAGTGCTCGATCCAACGGCGACATCAGAAGCTTCTGGAAGAGGCGCCTTCGCCAATCTTGTCAGCGCAACTGCGGAACGAGATGGGTAATGCGGCCGTGGCGGCCTGTAAGAAGCTGGGATATTCAAGCGCCGGCACCGTCGAGTTTCTCCTCGATCAGGACAACCGGTTCTATTTTATGGAGATGAATACCCGCATTCAGGTGGAACATGCGGTGACCGAGATGGTGACGCTGGCAGATATCGTGCGTAATCAGATCCGTATCGCCGCCGGCGAACGACTCGGGTACACGCAAGACGATCTGATGATCGTCGGTCATGCCATCGAGTGCCGGATTAATGCGGAGAATCCCGAGACCTTCGCGCCGTCGCCGGGAACTATTACAGCTTTCAACTTGCCTGGTGGTCCCGGGGTGAGGGTAGACACCTACGTTTATTCTGGTTACAAAGTGCCTCCTTTCTACGATTCAATGATCGCCAAGGTGATCGTTCATGCGCGCACTCGCGAGCTGGCGATCGCGCGCATGAAACGCGCTTTAGAGGCAATGGTGGTAGAGGGCATCAAGACGACGATTCCTTTGCACTTGAAGATCATGGACGATCCTGCATACCAGGCCGGAGACATCTCAACTAGCTTTATGGAACATTTTCTCCAACAAAATGGAGTGAAGAAGAATGGTGCGCTGACAACCGCACGCTGAGCAGTTGCTGTTTATAGTTCGGATGCCTATAATAATCGACTTTTCCGAGGGTCAGTTTCGTCTGTGAGGTGAATCAATGCCATTTGCAATTATCAAAACGGGCGGCAAACAGTTTGTCGTAGAACAGGGAAGCACTGTACGAATTCCCACCCTCGCCGCTGAAGCGGGAAAGACTGTCGAGATCGATGCTTTATTAACGGGCGACCAAGGGGGTTCACCGGTTTTAGGCGCAGCCAAGATCTCCGCGACTGTTGTCGAACACGGACGGGGCACGAAGTTTTTGGTTTTTAAGAAAAAGCGTCGCAAACATTACAAACGTACGCAGGGACACCGTCAGGGTTATACGGCGATACGAATTGATTCAATTGGCTAGCAGGATTGCCAATTGCCGATTGTCGAATGCCATTGGCAGGTGAAACCTTTTTTGGATATTGAGAGTTTGCGTTGGTTCAACCTCCCAATCGGCAATTGAAAATCGGCATTCGAAAATCGGAGTTAGTCTATGGCACATAAAAAGGGAGTTGGCTCATCTCGAAATGGCCGCGACTCGCAGTCACAGAGATTGGGTTTGAAAAAATTCGGTGGTGAACGCGTGCTGGGCGGCAATATCCTGGCGCGGCAGCGGGGCACCAAATGGAAACCAGGCAAGAACGTGGGTCGTGGTAAAGACGACACTCTCTTCGCGTTGATCGAAGGTGTCGTGAAGTTTGAAGACAAAGGCCGCGGTGGCAAGTTTATCAGCGTCTACCCCCTCGAGCAGGCGTCTCCCGCTTAGGTGACGCAACGAGATTATTCTCATGCGACGCCCAGGCGAGGTAATTGACTAGCCTGGCGTCGCTTTCGATTTAAATGTTTATCGACCGCGTTAAGATTCACGTCCAGGGAGGGCATGGCGGTAATGGCGTAACAGCTTTTCGTCGCGAGAAGTTTGTTCCGCGAGGTGGTCCTTCGGGCGGCGAAGGCGGACGCGGAGGTGATGTCTGGATTATTGCTGACTCTTCCCTGAACACCCTGCTTCATCTCCGTTATAACCCTGAACATATTGCCGGCCGAGGCATGCATGGAGAAGGCTCTAATCGCTCCGGGCGCGATGGCGATAATGTTTTTGTCCGCGTCCCGGTTGGCACTCAGATCTTTGAAGCAAGCAGCGGCGAATTACTGCAGGACTTAACGGTGGACGGCGCCAAGTGGCTCGCTGCCCGCGGCGGCCGCGGCGGATTTGGTAATTCGCACTTCGCCACTTCGACTAATCGCGCCCCTCGTTATCACCAGGATGGCAGCGACGGTGAAGAGTTGGACTTGCAACTTGAATTGAAGTTGCTCGCCGATGTCGGACTCGTCGGGTTTCCTAATGCAGGTAAGTCGACCTTGATTTCGACCATTTCAGCGGCAAAGCCAAAGATTGCGGACTACCCATTTACAACCCTCGAACCCAATTTGGGAGTGGTTGATTTAGGTGACTTTCGCACCTTCGTGGTGGCTGACATCCCTGGTCTCATCGAAGGCGCTCATGAGGGTGCGGGCCTGGGAGATCGCTTTCTGCGCCATATTGAGCGGACGACATTGTTGCTTCATCTGGTTGATGTGTCTTCCGTCTCGGGAAGGGAAACTGTAGAAGACTATCGCACGGTGAATCACGAACTAGCGGCATATAACCCTACCTTGGCTGCACGGCCGCAAATAGTCGTCGCGACGAAGATAGATGCACTGGACGACCCGACGCGACTGGAGTCTTTAAAGCAGGCAGCTACTGATGACGGTCATGAGTTTTACGCCATCTCCGCGGTAACGAATCAAAATGTCCGTGAGCTCGTTAACGCCGTGGCGGCTAAGCTCGAAACTTTTAAACGCGCCAGGCAGGAAAACGCCGCACTTGAGTTGGCGTTGTCGCAGTAACAGTGATGACTGCCAACCAGTGTGCCGCGTGGAAGTTGCCATAAAGAATGAGTGGCAAGAAACGGATTGCTCTTTACGGCGGCACGTTTGATCCGGTTCACCTGGGCCACCTGGCGGTGGCCAGGACGATCTCGCAGATCTTTGAGATTGACGAATTGCTGTTCGTGCCGGCCTGGATGGCCCCTCACAAGCGCACTCGCGAAGCAACCCCGGCGTTAGATCGCTATGCGATGTTGGCCTTGGCCACGCAGCAAGACGCTCGCTTGCGTATTTCGCGCTTCGAACTAGAGTCGCCAGAACGCAGCTACACGGTGGAGACTTTGGCGCACTTTGATTCTGCCCTGGGCCATGACGCTGAACTGTTTTTTCTTATGGGCGCTGATTCCTGGTCAGAGATTCAAACCTGGAAGGAATGGGAGCGCTTGCTGCTGATGGCGAATCACATAGTAGTGACTCGCCCTGGTTATGAGTTGGAACTGACGGGCATGCGCGAGGAAGTGCTTGAGCGGATCGTTGACACGAGAAATGGTCGCGCCGCAGCAGGAAGAGAATTCACTGGTTCTGGCAAGCGGATTTTTCTTACGGATGCAGTGCAACTGGAGATCTCCGCGACGGAAATTCGACAGGCGGTGAGACAAAATGATTTTAAGAGGTTAGTCGAGCTGGTTCCAACACCAGTCGCTGACTACATAACTAAATACGAGCTATATCGAGATACGAATGAATCCTAATTCAACGGCCAAAGAACAATCGTTAAATCCGACAGCAGTTAGTCATCACGAACCCAAGCGGAAGACAACCGAGCAAAGTAGTGCCCTTGACGATCGCATCGTGACAGCCTTGCAAGCTGCGGCAGACAAAAAGGCCCTGGACCCGGTAGTGCTCGACCTGCGTGAGATCGTCAGCTTTACCGATTTCTTTGTACTCACCAGCGGCGCCAATGACCGTCAGGTACAGGCAATCGCCGATGAAGTGTTGGAGCGACTCAAGAAGGATGGCCATCCCGCCGCGCGCGTTGAAGGCCGAAAGACAGCGGAATGGATCCTGTTGGACTACGGCGATTTCATCGTCCACGTCTTTGCTGACAAGGCGCGAAAGTTTTATGACCTCGAGAGGTTATGGCGCGAAGCGAAAAGATTGGAATTGCCCGCAACACTGGTGAGCCAGACTAGCTCTTTGAGAACCGAATGATCGAGATCTTTGCCCAGTCGCAGGCAATGCAGGAAGCCGTTGGGCTTGCGGAGCGAGTCGCTGCTACTGACGCAAATGTTCTCGTGACCGGAGAGTCGGGCGCGGGTAAAGACGCACTGGCGTTTTATATCCATTCGCGGTCTCCGCGAGCGGCGCAGCCCTTTGTAAAGATCGACTGCGCCACGCTCCCCGGAGAATTGCTTGAAGCCGAGCTCTTTGGATACGAGCGGGGCGCGTTTACGAGCGCCAGCGAAGCAAAACCGGGACGGCTGGAAGCAGCACATAACGGCACTGTCGTACTCGATGAGATTGCGTATTTGTCGAACGACTCACAGGCGAAGCTGCTGCGCGTCATCGAAACGCGCGAATTCGAACGCCTCGGCGGCCGCAACACGATCAAAGTGGATGCTCGCTTGCTGGCGCTAACAAATGTCGACCTGACAAAGGCAGTCGCCAGACGAAACTTCCGCGAGGATTTGTTTTATCGTTTGAATGTCGTGCACATTCACGTACCGCCGCTCCGCGAACGTGTTGCCGATTTACCCGGACTAACTGCTGCTTTCGTGCGCACGTTTGCAGCCAAACATGGTCGTGAGTTGGACGGCATCGCGCCTCAAGCAGTAGCGCTGCTAAGCAAGTACGATTTTCCGGGCAACGTCCGCGAATTGGCTAACACGATCGAACGCGCAGTGATCTTTGCAACTGGTAAGCGCATAGAGTTGGCTGATTTGCCGGCGACAATCCGCGCCGCGGTTTCTGCACAACGGCGACACCGGCAGCCGCGCTCGCTTGCCGAAGTCGAAGCGGAGTACTTGCAGGAAACGCTGGCCACTACAGGCGGCAATAAGACTGCCGCGGCGCGCATTTTAGGAATCAGTCGTAAGAACCTTTATGAGCGGCTGGAGCGACTAGGAAGAGGAAGGGGAGACGGCGAGAAAGGGAGACACGGGGACGACGGCGATATTGAGTAGTATCAATCAACCCCGGGGAATGTTTCATCGCCCTTCCCCGTCAAGATGTTGACCGATGCGGTTACGAGTGATCTGGACTGGGAAGACGAAGGACGCTCGGCTGCGTGAGTTGCAGTTGGATTATGAAAAGCGGCTTTCTCATTTTGCGCGTTGTGAAATTGTAGAAATCCGCGAGAGCTCAGCTGCCGGCACCAAGGCGGGCATCGCTAAAGATTCGAGGAGCATCTCAGACCGGCTATCTAATGGCGCCGTTGCTGTGCTGCTCGATCCTGAAGGTAGCAACTGGA
>DASSCX010000156.1:0-30140 GCA_035697425.1 Pyrinomonadaceae bacterium
TCCTTAATCGAACGCTGTTCAAACCTATTAATAGGATTCTTACCGAAAGGGAGAAGAAGGGCAGCGGGGCCTTAGCTGAAGCAGAGGATCTTGAAAGGCGAGTGAAGGCGGGTGGTAAGCAGTACAGTGATGTCCTGAGAGCTGCCCGAGCTTCAGGTTACAAACTCATGGAGGAAAGGCGCAGCGAAGAGCTTCGCGAGCGGGAAGATAGCCTGGGATCTTTGAAAGCGAATATCGAAGGCCGATTGATAAGAGAGCGCGCGGCTCTTCAGAGCCAATCGACAGAGGCTCGGAATCAATTTGATGCACTTCCTCTGGCGACGAAGATTCGAGACCAAATTCTAAAACCGTTGGAAAAGTCTGGGAGGGTTGATTAATTGCCAATGGTTCTCAGTATGGCCGAATGGCTGAATTACCCGGGTTTTGAGGTTTGGCGATTTGTAAATCTTTTCCTTTTCATTGCCGGTGCTCTATACGTGCATCACCGTTTTGGAAAGCCGATTAGCGAAGGATTGCGTCGGAGGCGGGCGAGTATCAAGCTGGAAATCGAGCGGGCTCGCCAGAGAAGGGATTCAGCAGCGGCCGAACTCAAGGAAGTAGAAGCGCGTTTGGCGCAAGTGGATGGTGAGGTGGCAAAGATTCGTGCCGAAGCCGAGGCGGAAGCGGAAACAGAAAGGCGTCGCATAAAAGCTTCGACGGAAATTGAGTTGGCCCGATTGAAAGCTCAGGCCGAGAGAGATATCGCGAACCTCGTTAAAAATGCTCAGATGGAGATAAGGCAGTTCGCCGCTTCGCAAGGGATCCAAGCAGCAGAGACGCTAATACGGCGCGATCTTGATCCCGCCAAAGATGCGCGACTGATAAATGTTTCTGCTGGACAGTTTGGGGGGATGCGAAATTGAGTTCACAGTCAGTAAGTCGGCGGTACGGGGTAGCTCTGGCGGATGTGTTAAGTGGCAGCGGGCAGGAGCGAACCATTCGAGACGAACTTATCTCCTGGGAACGGATGATCAGTTCGAACCCGGAACTGCGAGAGGCATTTGCGAATCCCACTGTCCCCTATGAACAGAAGAGAGGGGTTCTGAATGAGCTCATCGCTAAAACTAAGGTAAACCCCATCACTGCAAATTTCCTGCAGATCCTCCTAAAGAATCAGAGGCTGGCTGCTTTGGGCGAGATTAATTCCAGGCTCGCCACTGTGCTTGATGATCGGGCTGGGGCAGTCGCAGCTCACGTCACGACCGCAAATCCCGTTAACGAAGAGACGAAACGCATCTTGTCGGAGAAGCTGTCTGGCTTCACCGGAAAGTCGGTGCGGCTGAGCTTTGACGTTGACGATTCTTTGATTGGGGGGATCGTCACACGCGTGGGTTCTACTGTGTATGATGGTTCGATTAGAACGCAATTGGACGAAATGGAGAAAGCGCTTGCAGGCCAGGCGTGACGCTTTCGCACTGGAAGCTTGAATCAGACTAAGCTCGCGCGACGGAGAATTCAAAAGATAGAGGATTGAAATGGATCAACTTAGGGCGAACGAGATCAACGAAATCATTCGGAAGCAAATTCAGAATTTCGAAGTCGGCGTTACTGTGATGGAAGTCGGTACCGTCATTAAGGTAGGCGATGGCATCGCAGAGATTCATGGACTGGAAAAGGTGATGGCCGGCGAACTACTCGAGTTCCCGCATGGCGTTCGCGGCCTGGCGCTAAACTTGGAAGAAGATAAGGTTGGCGCTGTTCTTTTTGGCGAATTCCAAGCGATCAAGGAAGGCGACCTAGTCAAGCGCACGGGGCGAATCATGCAAGTCCCGGTTGGCGAGGCTCTCATTGGCAGGGTAGTCGATGCCTTGGGAGTTCCAATAGACGATCAAGGTCCAATTCTGACGGAAAGCTACAATCCGATAGAACGCATCGCGCCCGGGGTGGTTGATCGCCAACCAGTTAAGGAGCCTCTGCAAACAGGACTAAAGGCAATTGACGCGATGGTTCCGATCGGTCGTGGGCAACGCGAACTAATCATTGGCGATCGGCAGACCGGTAAAACCGCAGTTGCGGTAGATACGATCATCAACCAAAAGGGCAAGGACGTAATTTGCATCTACGTCGCGATCGGCCAGAAGGCCTCGACCGTTGCGCAAGTAGTCAAAACGCTGCATGACTTCGGCGCCATGGAGTACACCATTGTAGTCAAGGCGACGGCATCTGACCCAGCGGCTATGCAATTCCTAGCACCGTATTCCGGGGCGGCTATGGGCGAGTACTTCCGTGACAACGGCAAACACGCTCTGACAATTTACGATGATCTTTCGAAGCAGGCCGCAGCTTATCGTGAGATCTCGTTGCTGCTGCGGCGGCCACCTGGGCGTGAGGCATATCCGGGCGACGTTTTCTATCTGCACTCGCGTTTGTTGGAGCGCGCCGCCAAACTCTCTGACGCCAAGGGTGGTGGTTCACTGACAAGTCTGCCAATTATTGAGACCCAAGCCGGTGACATTTCCGCATATATTCCCACTAACGTTATCTCGATCACGGATGGCCAGATCTTCCTGGAGGCGGATCTCTTCAATAGTGGCATACGTCCGGCGATCAACGTTGGTAACAGCGTCTCGCGCGTGGGCGGTTCGGCGCAGATTAAGGCGATGAAGCAAGTTGCCGGCACACTGCGAATTGATCTTGCTCAGTTTAGAGAACTACAGGCATTCGCTCAGTTTGGCTCCGATCTTGACAAGGCCACTCAAGCCCAACTCGCGCGCGGACAGCGGCTGGTGGAGATTCTGAAACAGCCCCAATACCGCCCGATGGCGATTGAAAATCAGGTGCTCGTTATATGGGCGGCCAGTAACGGATTTACTGACGACATTCAAGTTGAAGAGGTTCGAGGCTTCGAAGCAGAGCTGCTGAAGTTTATCGAAAACTCTCACCCGGGCTTGCTGCAGAACATCCGCGAAAAAAAGAGTTTGACCGACGAGATCAAGTCCGATCTGCAGGTTGTTCTCAAAGATTTCAAGGATCTCTGGAAGGAAAAAACTGCGACGACAGATTCTTCGATGAGCGATGCAGCGAGCATTGCAACGGCTACTGCAGAACCTGTGACGGCGACTGCCTAGGGACAAATTTGTTCGCCTAACGAACCCACGATGCCGAACCTGTTAGACATCCGCCGCCGGCTTAAGTCGGTAAAGAACACTCAGCAAATTACCAAAGCCATGAAGATGGTTTCGGCGGCTAAGCTGAAGCGCGCCCAGGACCGTGTGGTCACCGCGCGACCTTTCGCGAACAAGATGATCGAAGTTCTTGGTGAGTTGGCGGGAAGGACGGATGAGAGTTTTCACCACCCGTTGTTAGATGAGCGAGGCGATCAGCGCTATCTCGTCGTTGTGATCACCGCTGATAAGGGACTTTGCGGAGCGTTTAATACGAATCTAATCAAAGCTGCCCAGGCATTTATTCGGGAGCATGCGGGCAAGACGATTGAGATCGTCGCGGTCGGACGGAAAGGCCGGGATTTCTTCCGGCGCCGAGGAGTTCTCAATGGAGAGTACATCGGGCTTACCGGGAAAGGCCGTGTCGATTTTGCGGAAGCTATTGAGGTGGCCCGCGATGTCATCAAACGTTTTACAGAGGATCAGGAACTAGACAAAGCATTCGTGATCTACAACGAGTTCAAGTCCGTGCTGCAGCAGCGAGTAGTAGTGGAACAGTTGTTGCCGGTCTCGCGGGCCAAAACTGAGAGCGAGGCGGCCCCCTCGTCCCAGCCAGTTTCGCTTGTTGATTACATTTATGAACAACCACCGGCCGAGATGTTCAGTCAATTATTGCCTCGTTTGATTGAAACGCAGATCTTCCGTGCCCTGCTTGAATCAGTTGCTTCCGAGCAAGGTGCGCGCATGACCGCGATGGACTCCGCTTCGAAGAATGCCAGCGAGCTAATTGATAGTTTGACTTTGAATATGAATCGCGTGCGGCAGGCGGCGATCACAAACGAGATTATCGAAGTGGTCTCGGGAGCAGCCGCCCAGTAACGAGTAACGACGCGCTAATATGCATACCTTATGGGAAGCCTCTTATTGCGGCTTCCCATTATTCTGGATTTTTTCCGCGACTGCCCACCAAATCCTGATGACTGATCAATCCGAGCAGTCCTGGCAACACCATCGAACTCGGATCTGGCGTTATGCACCGCTGCTCCTCTGGATGGCGTTCATATTCTTTGCCTCAACCGGCGCGTTTTCGGGAGACAACACCTCGCGCTTATTAAGGCCCTTCCTTCTTTGGCTGTTCCCGCATGTCAGCGAGGAACGGATCGCAGTTGTTCATCTTCTGATTCGTAAGTTCGCGCATTTTAGTGAGTACGCAGTGTTGGGGTTCCTGGCTGCACGCGCCTTTGCAGGTTCCGCGCGACGGCTGCTCCGTGAACACTGGCTTATCGCTAGCGCTATCCTGGTTGTGATCTATGCACTCCTAGACGAATTCCATCAAAGCTATGTTGCCTCACGTTCTGCATCTATCTTCGACAGTCTTATTGATATTGCCGGGGGCTTCTTGGCGCTGATTTGTCTTGCCTACCTCAAGCGTAAGCGGATGCAAATGGAATCCCTGCGGCAGGCGTTGTGACACGCTTCGATCCGACTTTCCCCGGACTACTGCTTTGTGCAATATTGAGGAGGTTGGGGGCTGCCGGTTTGATCAGAACTTATGGGTCAGACCGATCAAGCAGAAGAACTGTTTCAAGAAGGAGATTTCAAACATGGGAATTATGGATGCCATACGGTCGCAATTCATTGAAGTCATTGAGTGGCTTGACGCCTCTGGCAACACCCTGCTTTACCGTTTTCCCGTTCAAGGCCAGGAGATCAAAAACGGCGCGCGGCTAACGGTGCGGGAGTCGCAAGCTGCCGTTTTTGTTTTTCAAGGACAGATTGCGGACGTTTTTACTCCGGGACTCTACACCATCGACGGCGGCAATACTCCGATACTTTCCAAACTTGGCGCCTGGATGCATGGCTTCAATTCGCCATTCAAAGCCGAAGTCTATTTCGTCAACACCAAACAGTTCACCGATCTCAAATGGGGCACCGCAAATCCCGTCATGATGCGGGACACTGATTTTGGGATGGTGCGACTGCGTGCGTTCGGCATTTATTCAATTCGCATCGCCGACCCGCGAGCTTTCATCAAGGAAGTAGCAGGAACGAATGGTCACTTCGTTACCGAAGACATCGAAGGTCAACTTAAGCGCACGCTTGTGAGTGGTTTTAGCGACGCCCTCGCTGAGTCAAAGATAGCAGCGCTTGATCTCGCCTCTAACTACGATGAGCTAAGCAAATTCGTGCGCAGCAAGTTAAGTGATGAGTTCAAATCGTACGGGCTGGAACTGACGAAGTACCTAATCGAAAATATTTCATTGCCGCAGGAAGTTGAAGCGGCGATGGACAAGCGAACCTCGATGGGCGTGATTGGCGACGTGGGACGCTATACGCAGTTTCAGGCCGCTGATGCGATGAGAGACGCAGCGCAAAACACTTCCGGCGGCGCTGGAACAGGTGCGGGTCTGGGAGCGGGATTCGCGATTGGCAATGCTATGGCGGGCGCGATGACTAACGCCATGAATCCGAAGCCCAATGACTCTTCAGCAGCCGCTGCAAAAGTGAACTGCATCAAGTGTGGCGCACAAATGCTTGCCGGCAGCAGATTCTGTAGCGAGTGTGGGGCGAAGCAAGAAAAACAAAAGTGTTCGAAGTGCCAAACAGAATTGTCACCCGGAACCAAGTTCTGCAATGAATGTGGGACGAAAGTCGAAGCTTAGCATCACTTTCAACGATAACTTCCCAAATCGGGAAGAATTCACCAAGGGTCGCTTACCTTACGGACGAGCGGCCCTTTGCATGTTTCTAATCCCGTTGTTTTGCGCGTCAGCAATGTTATCCTTTCAACGACCCCCGCAATAATCCGCTGCCTTACCGGAGAAAGCGAAATGTTCAGCCGGTTGGAAAGACTGCGCCGCGTAGTAATTACGGGAATGGGCTGTGTCACGCCGATTGGCATTGGCAGGGCCGCATTTTGGCGCGGGTTGATTAGCGGTGAAAGCGGCGTACGCCGGATTACCTCATTCGACACGGCGAACTCGCCGGTCAAGATTGCTGCCGAGATCGAGGGCTTCGATTGGGAAGCTCAACTCAATCCTAAAGATCGCAAGCACGTACCACGCACCGTTCCGTTAGCTCTCGCGGCCGCGCGCGAGGCGCTGGAAGACGCGCAGCTGGCGCCATCTGAACTCACGTTGGATCAGCGTCGTGCATTTGGCGTCGTACTCGGAACGGGCGGTGGCGGCTTGGCTTTTACTGAACGGCAATATGAATACTGGTACATCGGCCCTGCAAATAAGGCTAGTGTCTATACAATTCCCGCCTCAACTCACGGTGGTCTCTCAAGTGAACTTTCAATGGCGTTCGGCCTCCGCGGCTTGTCGCACATCGTCTCCACCGGCTGCACCAGCTCTACTGACGCGCTCGCCTATGCCGCGGGTCACATCGCGCTTGGACGTCAAAATGTGATGATCGCAGGCGGTGTTGATGCACCGATTGCTCCAGGGATTCTCGCCGCGTTCAACCTGATGACAGTCCTCACAAACGAATGGAATGAAGAGCCTCGGCGAGCCTCGCGACCCTTCGCGCGCAACCGATCCGGCATTGTCTTAGGAGAAGGCGCCTGGCTCTACGTACTCGAAGATCTGGAGCACGCTCGGGAGCGTGACGCAAAGATCTATGCCGAGATAATCGGCTACGGCGCCACTTGCGACGCTTACCATCGCGTGCGACTCGAGGAAGGCGGCGACGAACCAGCGCGCGCAATGCGTCTGGCGTTGGAAGATGCGGGTCGCCGACCGGAAGATGTTGATTACGTTAATCTGCATGGAACGTCAACGCTGCTAAACGACCGCATCGAAACAAGCGCACTCAAGTTAGCGTTTGATGGCCACGCGAAGCGCATTCCGATGTCAGCAACTAAGTCACAAGTGGGTCATCCGCAAGGGGCCAGCGGTGCGGCGGGGTTAGGAGCTGCCCTCTGCGCGATGCACGAGAAGATGATTCCACCAACGATAAATCTCGATGAGCCCGACCCGCTTTGTGATCTTGACTATGTGGCGAATGATGCACGTGCCGCGGATGTCAGAGTGGCGCTCTGCAACTGCATCGGCTTCGGTTCAAAGAACAGTGCCTTGTTAGTGGAGAGGATGTAAAGGGGTGTCGTGTGTCGGGTGTCGGATGGTGGTGACGGGTGGCAGGTGTCGGCAACGCTGTATACCTGACACCTGACACCTGATACCTGATACTGACCCCCGGACACCCGATACCCAACACCCGTTACCCAGTTTTATGTTTTCCAAATTTCGCAAACGTAGCAATGAACTTGAACACCTGGACAAGGGCGACTACACGCCTGAGGAATATGAGGGCTGTTTGGTCGAATTGCGCCGCATCAACACCTGGCTCGGGGACACAAGAGCGTTGCGGGAAACTTTGTTAGCGGAGCTTGAACAGCAGGATCTCAAAAGCTTCTCGGTGCTCGACGTCGGCGCGGGTTCAGGGGAACTGCTACGCGTGGCGGCGCGCTGGGCCAAAGACTCGAACCGGAGTGGCAGGTTTGTTGGTGTTGAGCTTAATGCCCGCTCAGCTCGAGCCATTGCGGATGAGTCCCGTCAGTTTTCGGAAATCAGTGCCGTGCAAGCCGATGGCTTCCGGCTGCCGTTTGCTGATAACACATTCGACTACGCTATTTGTTCGCTGATCACGCATCACTTTATTGATTCCAAAGTCGTGGCTTTTCTGAGGGAGCTCGGCCGGACGGCGCGACGATCGATTTTCGTAATCGATCTTAATCGCAATCCCCTCGCCTACTATTTGTACCGTACTGTGGGCCGGCTATTTCTTCACAATCGCCTGATACGTGAAGACGGCGCACTCTCCATCCTGCGCAGTTTCAAGCCGGAAGAGCTTGAACGACTGGCGCACCAGGCTGCACTGAAAGACATCAGGGTGAAGCAAACGTTTCCTGCTCGGTTGGTGCTTTGCGGTCGCTCGAAGATGCGAGCAGGCGTTGCCTCCGAATCTCACGCAACCTCCCAATCACTACCAGTCGGCGCGGCCACGGACGAGGTGCGATGACGAAAGACGAAATTTACGATGTGGCAATAGCCGGTGCTGGGCCGGCGGGAACGAGCGCGGCGATTCATCTGGCTGCGCAAGGAATGAATGTACTGCTTGCGGAACAGAAAAAGTTTCCGCGCGCAAAACTTTGCGGTGAATTCATCTCTCCAGAATGTATCAATCATTTCGAACGCCTTGGTGTGGCCGAAAGCATCTTTGCGGCAAAAGGCGCGACCCTGATCGAAACGAGCTTTTACTCGCGTCGCGGAAATAAGGTCACCGTCCCCAGCCATTGGTTCGGAAGCGAGCGCGCGGCCATCGGCCTCGGCCGCGCCGAAATGGATCGAGTGCTCCTCGAAAGAGCCAAGCGAGTAGGCGTAACGGTTTTGCAGGAAGCCCACGTTGTCGAACCAATTCTGAAAGCACACCGGGTTTTGGGAATGCGCATCAAGCGCTGCGATCAGATCGACGAATATCGCGCCGCCATTACGATTGATGCGACCGGAAGAACGCGAGCACTCGCGCGGAAGCTCAAGGCAAAAAAGGACCGGCAGCGTGCGCGACTCGTTGCTTTCAAAGCGCATTTGCAGAACGCACAGGTAGCTCCGGGGGTTTGCGAGATTTACTTTTACCGCGGTGGCTACGGAGGCTTGAGCAACATCGAAGGTGGTTTGAGCAACCTTTGCTTTATTGCGGCGGCGCGAGATGTGCGGAGTTATGGTCCGGATCCACAGCAGATCCTGAGGGCGACAGTGCTGCGAAACTCACGGGCGGCTTTTGCGCTTGCTGAAGCGCAGTTTGAAATACCCTGGTTAAGCGTCGCCTTAGAAAGCTTTGGCCGGCACCAGTTAGTACCAGCTGAGGGACTCCTGTTGATTGGCGACGCAGCGGCCTTTATCGATCCTTTCACAGGCAGTGGAATGCTAATGGCACTTGAGAGTGGCGCCGTTGCGGCTCAAGCCATCCTCGACTCTCGCCATCAACTCGACGACGAGCGTTCGTTTTCGCAACTGGCAAATCGTTTTCGTTCAAACTATGCCGCAACCTTCAACTTGCGTTTGCAGGTCAGCGGTTGGTTGCGCCGTGCTGCGTTTGTTCCTCGCCTTGCAGAGGCTGCAATAATTTGTTTTGGAACCAGCGATCGGTTGCGGCGCAGAGTGGCTCAAGCAACGCGCTCGCAGTTGACCTTGAAAGCGCCCGTTAACAACCCTAAACCTCTGTAACTCTCGCTAGATCGCGCATTTAATAAGCCTTGCCACAAGCGCACTTTTGGAGTAAAAAGACGGAGCGTTATTGCTTAGTTCTCTTGGCACCTTTTCTCCAGGGGGGCCTGGCTCATGTCAGAGGCTTTAGCCGATCACTCCCCACCAAGCCGTGAAAGATTAAAGAAGGGGTGATCTGGTTTCTGCCGATACCAGGAGCACTTTCGTTCACTCACCGAGATAATTGCACAATCGGAATTCGCCAGTGCGGATTCCAGTAGTAAGGAGAATAAGATGATGATCCCGTCCTCCAGGCAGTGGGTTCACGCCTCGATTCGGCTCACTTTCTTTTTGGTCATTGCCGCTTTCTGTGCACAGATCGCTTTGGGCCAGGCGCAATCAAACGCTGCCGACTTGCAGGGGTTTGTGCGCGACCCGTCGGGAGCTGTCGTGGTCGGCGCCACAGTGACAGTGCGTAATGCGGCTACAAATTTCTCCCGTGAGGTGACAACGAACGAGGACGGTTACTATCAGCTTACCAACCTGCCTCCGGGTAGTTATGAAGTCACGGTGGAAGCAGCGGGCTTTGCCAAGGGAAGGATCGCGAGCATTACCTTAACGGTGGGCCAGCGAGCGGATTTAGATATTCCGCTTACGGTAGGTGAAGTTGGCGCAACGGTTGATATCTCGGCTGCCGAAGTTTCACTGATCGAGTCATCAAGCACCACAGTCTCCAACACCATCGATCAGATGCGCATCAACAATCTTCCGATCAATGAGCGGAGCGCCACCGGATTCGCCTTAACGATCTCCACTGTTGGCCGCGACAACGGACGTCCGATCGGACCAGCACCAACGTCAGGCCTGAATATTGGTGGCCAGCGCGGGCGCTCAACTCTGGTGCAGGTAGATGGTGCGGACTACACCGACAACTCGATCAATGCTGCGCGCAGTACCGTTAGCCAGGAAGGTGTGCAGGAGTACCAGGTGTCGACTAATTCTTATGCGCCCGAGTTTGGGCGCGCGACTGGCGGCATTGTGAACGTGGTTACCAAGAGCGGTACCAACGACCTGCGCGGAAACGTTTTCGGTTTTCTGCGGCACAAATCAATTCAATCTCGAAATCCTTTTGCGCCTGTCATAGATAACGACCCCAACAAACGGCCGCCGTTTACGCGAGTCCAATACGGCGCCACGCTAGGTGGGCCATTGGATAGAGATCGAACATTTTTCTTTACCAGTTTTGAGCAGCGGCGTCGCCAGGAGTCAGGTTTTTTCACTGGTAATGTCGGTGCTGGCTTGACCAGCAGTCTCACCATTCCTATTCCCGGTCTCGGAAACCAAACATTTACAAACTTGACCCCGGCTCAGGCAGCTTTTATTGGAGGGGAGTTGGCGACTGGTGATCCCGCACGCATCAATCGCGCAGTTAGCTATGCGTACTTTGCTTCTACTGGGGGACAGATTGGCCTTAATGGCATCAGCACGCTGCGCAGTCCCGGTGGTTCCATCCCCGCCGGCCAGATTATCGGCGGACGTTTCTTTCTGACTGGCACACCAGTGCCCACGATTGCTAACAATGGAATTTTGCCGAACTTTGTAACGGTCGATGCGAACGGCCAGCCCATCGCTTTTCGGCCGCTCAATAGTCTGGCGCGCATCTTCCCGATCTCCGAAGACACCACTTTCTTTTCAACGCGCATAGATCATCAGATCACTGACAAACATCAGTTCACGATGAGGTTCGGCTATAACCCGAGTGAGCTAACTGGCATCCAGGACGAATCGCAGAACCAAACCGTGGGGCAGAACGATTTTTCGCGGACTGGCATTCAGAAGATAAAAGACGCTTCATTCGTAACGACTTTGGCGTCGACGCTCTCAGACCGGATGGTAAATGAGTTCCGCTTTAACTTCGGACAGCGCAAGGCTTTTTTCGATTCACAAATTCCCGGCACAGCGATCCAGATCATTGGCGCGGCCTTCCTCGGCTCAAATCCCTTCTCTCCAGTTGATCGCAGAGAGACTCGCTATCAATTTACCGATAACCTGAACTGGATTCATCAAACCCACACGTTCAAGGTCGGCGGTGATTATAGCTTCCTCGATATCAAGGCGCGCTTCAATTTGAACTTCCCCGGACTCTTTAACTTTAGCGGAGTGCCAGGCGCTCTCTCGCAGAGATTCCTGGATGGTACTGTGTCAACGCAGGCGGGATGTGTAGTAGCGCCTCCGACCCCGGTTCCGGCATATTGCACACCGCCAGATTTGTCTCCTGTTCAATCTTACGGATTTGGTGTTCCCTCGGTGTTTATCCAGGGCTTCGGCAACCCGAACAGTACCATCAAGAACCGCCCGATTGCCTTCTTTGCGCAAGACTCATGGAAGCTGCGTCCCAACTTCACACTGAATTACGGTGTCCGCTATGACGTAGAGCTGACGGACACAATTGCGCCGATCGGATTTACTGATCCGCTGACACGGATTACGCTTTCCCCTGCTGACTTGCAAAGAGCTCAAGATGTGGTTGGCGTGCAGCAAGGATTTCCACGCGATAAGAACAATTGGGCGCCACGCGTTGGCATTGCCTGGGACATCAATGGCGACAGCAAGACAGTCGTCCGTGCGGCCTTCGGTATCTTCTACGATCACCCGCTGCTTGCGGTCGCCTTTAACTCGGACATCGCGGACGCTGCCCAGCAGCAACAGTACTTTAATGTCCTGCCCGGAAACCCAGCGCCAAACCAACTCCTGAATCCGCTGCAAATATTTCAGGGAACGGTTTGCTCGCCCGCGAGCGGCAATCCTATTTGCGCGCCTTTAGGAGCCGGCTTCACTACTCCAGGTGTCGCCACCACTGCCCAATACTTGCCGGGGAGAGTTCGTTTCAACGATCAAACATTTGTAGGCTTTGGCCCGATCTTCCCCTTCACCCTCGCGGTCGACAAAAATTTCGAATACGCCTCGGCTAACCAGGGCAACTTTACGATTGAGCGCCAACTGACAAGCAACATGTCCTTCTCTGGCAGTTATATCTTTGTCGGTGCGCACCATTTGCCGCACCCGCAAGACATCAATGCGCCGCAGCAGAATCTGTTGATTGAAAACTTCCGGCGCTTTGCAGGTCGTAATCCGGCCAGCAATAGTGAAGCCTATTTGTTCTCGATACCGAATGCTTGTCCGGGTGCCGGTTGTCCGCCGGGATTTACCGTAATCATTCCCGGACTTGTCGGGCGCAACGGTTTGGGGCAGGGCGTAGTGAATCCAATTGTTGCCAACTTCTTCCGACCCAATGCACCTAACTACTTCTTCGCCAACTCGATCACCGGTGGTTTGGTGACCAAGGCCGTGCTCGACGCAGCCCTGGCCGCGTCGAACAGCCTGCGCACGCCGGGCGCGCTCACTCCGTTCGGTGAAATCGACGCTCAGTTGTCGGACGGAAATTCCACCTACCACGCAATGAACCTGGAAGTGAAGCGACGCTTCTCAAACAATTTCCAGTTTCTCGCTTCATACACCTGGTCACATTCGATTGACGATTCCAGTGACTTACAGACATTACTCAAGCCGCAGGACAATCGAAACTTCCGCGCTGAACGCGCTGACTCGCTCTTCGACCAGCGTCATCGCTTTGTCTTCAGCGGTGCCCTGACGTCTCCCGCATCATGGCGCAGTTCGTCGAGCGCGGCGCATCGCTTCCTGGCAGACTTCACGATTGCTCCGATTTTCGAAATGTCTTCCGGAAGGCCCTTCAACATTTTGACGGGCGTTGATTCGAACGGCGACCTACAAGGATCGACTGATCGACCCGCGGTCGCGGCGGATGGGACGCTGTTCATTCCAACCACGGCATTTACTGCCGGCAGTCTCGGTCGCAACCTCGGCATCACCCACAGGTACGCTTCGCTTGACCTGCGTGTGATGAAAGCAATTCCTTTAGGGGAACGCGTGCGTCTCGACCTGATTGCCGAAGGCTTCAACCTCTTCAATCGTTTCAATGAAGCCGCGGCCTCGCCGTTGTTCAGCGATGCCAACGCTTTCCGTCAACGTGCCGGTAACGGCCGTTACTTCAGCAACCCGACGGCTTCGTATGACCCGCGCCAGTTTCAGTTTGGCGTGAAGCTGAACTTCTAGAACTTTCAGTCCCAGCCTTTTGATTTGGGATACTCAAAAGCGATCGGCGCAAGTTGCCGGTCGCTTTTGTCTTTTGGAGGTCAGACTTTTGAAGCTCTAAATTTAGCCCGGCGTTTCAACCGGGGTCCCCGTGCGGGCAGCCCGCGCGGGGTGGAAGCGCCGGGATCAAGTCGTCACCTGTCCTCGTCGCGTAGCGACGATTGAATCGGGCGCGGTTTCAGGCGTCGCTACGCGACGCCAACATCCCATTGACCTTCCCCGGCCTTAAAAGGCCGGGCTAAATTCACGCCGACGCTACGCGTCGAAAGCAGTGATTCAAGGCTTTCTGAGTTTGTCGTATTGACCTTTACCCTGGTTGTGTCAGTCTCCGATGCCCGATTGGCCGTAGCAAAAATCGGCAATTGGCAATCGCCAATTCCATGGTTTGAACACCGACTAGAGTTGCGCTAAATTGCCAGTAGGGCGAACGATCAAGACACTGTTGGCATCCGAAAGCTGTTGTTCCAGCATCTGTATTCGCCGCAACAATCCTCTCCCCGGAAAAAGCCTTATGATCAACCAACATTTGCTTCGGCTGCTTTCCCTTATTGCTCTCTTGTTTACCTTTGGCGGGGCGGTTGTCGCGCAATCCAGTAGGCCGCGCCGCGTAAGGCCGGCCCCCAAGCCTGCCGAAGATCCGCTCTTGCGCCCGGAACCGCGAACCACCACCACGGCGCGAACCGATCCCAATGCTCCTTTGATCACGGTGCAGCCCGTGAAGCCGGTCGCCAATCCAGTTGCTTCCGGTGACACGGCAAACGCTTATCAGTTGCTCCAGCAAAAACAATTTGCGGCCGCGGCAAAAGAAGCCAAGGCAGTAGCTGCGAATTTTCCGAATGACGCAGAAGCTTGGAAAATTGCTGGGTTTGCCGAGCTGAATTTGAAGCAGTACACGGAAGCCGCGAGTGATCTGGAGAAAGCTGTGGCGCTACAGCGAGCTGCGAAACAGGAAGATCCAAATACGGTTGATGCCCTTGCCCAGGCTTATGTGCTCTCCGAAAAGTTTGAGCCCGCTTTGCCGCTGCTGGTGAATGCGACTTCGCGAGCGGGAGCGAAACCCGATGCAGCGATGCTCTATTATCGAGGACTCGCTGAGTACAAGACCGGCAAAGTGGAAGCTGCGGAGCGCACCTTCAATGCAGTAATCAAACTTAATCCGCGCGACACGCTTTCGCTTTTCTATCTGGCGCAAATTGCCCTCAGCCGCAACGATTTAGATGGGGCGATCGTCGCGCTCAATCGCGCCACTGTGAATGACGCACGCATGGCCTCCGCCTGGACGTTGTTGACTTCGGTATATCTGCGACGTGCGGCGGCTGCGACCGACACCGCGAAAGCCGATGCTGACTATCTAAATGCCGTGCGCGCTGGAGAAGGATTGATCAAAGTTCGGACCGATGCTGAAGCGGTCACACTCTTTGGCCAAGCTCTAATCGGCGCGCAGCAATATGCGCGAGCTGCCGCAGCCCTCGAACGCGCGGCCCAAGGCGCCGCGCCGGGCGTGACCTATTATTTGCTTGGTGTGGCTCAGTCACGCACGAAAAATTTTCCCAAGGCCATTGCTGCGCTTGAGACAGCAGCGACCAAAACGCCGAATGATGTTAACGTCTACCGTGAACTCGGCTACGCCTACGAAGTCTCAAAGCAATATGGCAAGGCGTTGGGCGCCTATCAGAAAGGTGCGAACCTTGCGCCGGACGATGGCGACTTCAAAGAATCGATCGAACGGGTGCGCCCATTCGCAAAATGAAACGACGGGTCACGGAGATCAGGTATTGGGTAGCGGCCCGGCACCTGTCACCCGGTACCAGATACGCACGGAGTTACCAATGAAAATTCCAGTTCTTATCTTACTCATGCTCGGAATCGTGTCGTTCGATGTGAAAGCACAGAGACCGCGTGCGGTCGATAACACGCCCACCAAGGCCACCGCGGCGAAAGTAGCCCCTGCTCCGCAAACGGTGAAAGTGAAATATGAAGGCGGGGTCTTTGGTTATAGAAAGACCATGGAAGGCACCTTAACTTTCGACGATACCAACAACCGGCTCCTGTTCAAAAACAAAGCCCAGAAGGAAATGTTTTTCATTCCTTACAATGCTGTGACTTCGGCCTTTGCCGATACGCAGAAGCGCCGACCGGCGGCAGCGACTGTCGCCAGCGCGATTCCACTTATCTACGCCTTGCCTGCCCAATTCATCAAGACAAAGGTCCGCTACCTGACGCTGAATTTTTACGATCCAGATACACACGTGTCGGGTATTACTAGTTTTCGTATGGAGAACAAGGAAATACTCGCGTCAGTATTGCAAAGTTTGGCAGAGAAGGCTGACATGGTTGCGCGCGGCGAGGTCTATGTGCGGCAGCGACCTCTAGATCCGACTAAGACGAATCCTTAAGAAGAAAACCGAGCTTTGAACTTTGTTCGCCGCTGAAACTTGAGAGGGAGTTAAGGCTGACTTAGAACAAAGTACCAAGAACAGTACTGAGCTCGTTTTATTCTTCTTGGGGTCCTTGGTGGTCCGTGGCGACTTGGCGGTTGGTTTTACTAACTCACCTGAATTTTCTTCTCTCGAAAGAACAGAAAGAGCGGAAGCGCGAGCGATACCCCCACCATCAGATTGCAGATCAGATAGACCCAAAGATTGCCCATCTTCCGGCGTCGCCCTTCTGAGAACACGAAAAGCCACAAGACCAGCGACGTGACAATTACATCTACTCCGAAGAATGCCGAAACATTGTTCTGAAAAAGCTGTTGGCAGAACAGTCTCAGATCCAATCCGTTAGCAAGCAGGAAGGGCACGACGAAGCGAAGCGGCAGAATCGTGCCCAGAATTGCTCCTCCAAGATATAACCACTGCATATTCATCTCCTTCGCAGCCGCTCGGTACGATACGGTAGCGGTAGCGACCAAGGAATTGCCCATTTCCAATTGCCGATTTTCGATTTGATCTTTTGGCTAAGGGCCAATTGGCAATCGCCAATCAGCAATCATTATAGGTTGCTACCGCTCCCGTACTGTACCGAGTGGCCGTCGTAAAGTGCGGTCGCTGCCGCTCTCTACTTTGCCGAGTGAGCGAGAGAGTCTGCCGATCCTTTGATCTCTTCGGAGGATCAGTTCGCACGCCCTGAAAGCCTGTTCCTCAAAGTCCGGGAGTCGTGAAGCGAGAACGATCCAGGCTTTCTTACCCGATCGCCAGATCTGTCGCCGCGGCAAATCTGGGAACTCCCTCGCCAGCGTGTCAGCATGTTCGGTCGTGGTGTAGAGCCACATCCCATTCGAACCTGTTTGCGTGGTTGCATCGCGCAAGGAGAAGAGCAGCCTGTCTTCGAGATAGACGTGAGTGAAACCAAAAACACTCCTCAATGTGGGGCGCAATGGTTGCAACTCATCGATGATGAAGGGAAATGGGATGGGTCGTCGATGTGAAGTGCTCTTCATGGAAGCAGACTATGAATCTTTTCCGGCGCGATCAACTTCCATGCTTCGCGCAAATGCATTTGTAATTCCTTATCGCCAACGCGCGGCAACTCGATTCCCACCCAACCGGCGCCGCCGACATAAGGCGGCCGGTAATACTTCTTTGGTTCGGCTTCAATCAGCGCTGCCTGAATTCCAATTGCGGCGGGCACCGTTACGGCGATATGGCCATCGTTATGGTGATTAATCGAGCACATTGCGAACACGCGTTTGCGCACAAAGAAGGTGGGCTCACCGTGCGAGAGCTTTTCCATCGTCTCCGGCAACGCCAGACAGAAGCGTCGCACGCGCGCGACGTGTTTAGTTTCGCTGGCAGACTGTTTTGACTTTTCCGTCACTGTTGAAGCGGTGTCGCAAAGCGGACGACAGAATAAAACATCCAGCGCACCATCCTTATTAACAAATCTTGCGTTGCATCAATGAATCGGTTTGCGCATCCTCACCTAGCTGAAACACATGCGTTCCCACCTCTTGGAAATTCCATTTGCGGTAGAACTCCTGGGCCCGCAGGTTGTGTTCCCACACACCGAGCCAGAGAGTGCCGTGGCCTCGAAGCTGCGCCTCATCGATACAAGCCCACATTAAGGCGGCACCGACACCGCTGCCAATACTCTCTTGCGAAACATACAAGCGCACTAATTCAATTGGTCGATCCCCGTTAACACCAGCAGGCACACTTCCGGTGCGCAACAGGGCATACCCAACTGCCCTGCCGTCTAGCTCGGCGATCTGGTAGCTGCAGTTCGGATCAGCTAACTCCGTGGCCTGCCGTTCAGGAGAAAATGCGGAAGCAAGATAGGCCGCCATGTTCTGCGGTGTGTTATCGCCCGCAAACGTTTCCGAGAAAGTCCGCGCGCCGAGTTCAGCCAACAACTCAGCATCCTGCAGTGTCCCGCATCTAATCGTGGGATGCGGGTTGAGAGTAGTTCCCGGCTTCATGCGATTTCAATCACAACTCAATTATTTTGGAGTACGGTGGCAATCCCGATACATCGGGAGACACCGCTTTGGAGACGGATTCAACTCCGAAGTACAACATCTGGGACGGCGGGGGAAGTTTGAGAGCAGTAAGCGATAGCATTCGAGTAACATCGCCACTCGGTACAGTACCGGGAGCGTTAGCGACCGCATTCAAGTGACGCCAGACTCGAGATACCGACTTTGGTGAAACCCGGATGATCGCCGACTTTCGAAACCTGATCGATCGGTTAGTTGAATGCGGTCGCTAACGCTCCCGGTTCCGTATTCTTCGCTATCTCGGTTGCACTTCGAAGTTGAATCCACGGGATTTTGTTTACTCCCTAAGCGTTCGTGTTAATTCGTGGATCGTCCTTGGCGAACCGCAACGATACGATCCACGAAACCACACGAAATCTCACCAGGCGTCGTTACAACCTTAACGCGAGAGTTTCATGTTCCTGGTCGCGCGCTCCAGCAGACCTTTTGAAATCTCTGGCCACTGGCTCGCAGCTTTACCACCCTTCGCTACGTCAGCTGCCGTTAACTTCGTCGGGCTCAAATCTTCCAGGTAAATAATCATCAACTCGTTACGCTTCGCTTCATCCACGAGGTGAACGAGACGTTGAGACATGACCTCGTCGCTCGCGAGGCGGTAACCCTTACTGGCGAGAAACGCCCGCGCGCGGCTGCTGTCGGAATCCGGCCGCCCGGGATTGGCTTTGATGTTGCGCGCATAGGCGTCGGCGATGAAAGCTAAGCCGCCGATGTTGACGACTTTGGTCGGCTCGTAATCGTAAACGTGCGTGTTGCTCGGCAGGTAGCCTTCAAACTGCACCCAGTACATGCGTTTGATCCGCCCATCCTTATCGGCATCAACGAAGAAGTGCTGCTCGGCATTCGCCACCTCGTAAAGGATGAAGGAATGCCCGCCCACATATTTGAATGGCTTGCTGAATTCGAGTTGGACTGCGGGGAGTTGGTTTGAAGTTAAGGTGCGATCCTTAACGGTGCGCGTTTGAGGAGTCGAACGAAGCGCACCCAGGAACAAGAAGCCGACGATTAAGACTAATGAGATTTTCATGAGAACTTCACCTTCGCAAATCGCTTCCTCATCATCGTAAATGGAATCTCACAGTCGAGGAAGAGCCGCCCTTCCTGACTGAGCTTTCCCTTCGTCATTGAGCATGCTCCTTCTAGCTGTGAACCCCGTCACGCGCGTCCCGATAGATCTCCCCACCTGACGCCACAAACTCTTCTGCCTTTTCTTTCATCCCCACCCCTAATGCCGCCTGCTCGTCGATCTCTTTTTGCGCGGCATACTCGCGCACGTCTTGCGTGATCTTCATGGAACAGAAGTGGGGTCCGCACATGGAGCAGAAGTGCGCCAGCTTCGCGCCTTCCTGCGGCAGCGTCTCATCGTGATACTCGCGTGCAACTTCGGGATCAAGAGAGAGGTTGAACTGATCCTCCCAGCGAAACTCAAAACGAGCTTTTGATAACGCATTATCGCGGTACTGCGCACCGGGATGGCCCTTCGCCAGATCGGCTGCATGCGCAGCAAGCTTGTACGCAATCACGCCGTCCTTCACATCCTTCTTGTTCGGCAAACCAAGATGTTCCTTCGGTGTGACGTAACAGAGCATTGCAGTTCCATACCAGCCAATCATCGCCGCGCCAATCGCCGAGGTGATGTGATCGTATCCTGGAGCGATGTCTGTCGTGAGCGGGCCGAGTGTGTAGAACGGAGCTTCCTGACAAGTCTCGAGCTGCTTGTCCATGTTCTCTTTGATCAAGTGCATGGGCACATGACCGGGACCTTCGATCATCACCTGGCAGTCGTATTCCCAGGCAATTTTCGTTAACTCACCCAGCGTTTCCAATTCCGCAAACTGCGCTTCGTCATTCGCGTCGGCAATCGAGCCGGGACGCAGGCCGTCGCCGAGCGAGAACGAGACGTCGTAGGCGGCCATGATTTCGCAAATCTTGCGAAAGCGCGTGTAGAGAAAACTCTCTTCATGATGTGCGAGACACCACTTCGCCATGATGGAACCGCCGCGACTCACGATGCCCGTCGTCCGTTTTGCCGTTAAGGGAATGTAGGGCAGACGAACCCCAGCATGAATCGTGAAGTAGTCGACGCCTTGTTCGGCCTGTTCAATCAAAGTGTCGCGGAAGATTTCCCAGGTGAGCTCTTCAGCTTTTCCACCCACTTTCTCCAGTGCCTGGTAGATCGGCACAGTGCCGATCGGCACGGGCGAGTTGCGCAGGATCCATTCACGCGTGGCGTGAATGTTCTTCCCTGTAGAAAGATCCATGACCGTGTCAGAGCCACAGTGAATCGCCCAGCGCATCTTTTCCACTTCATCATCGATTGACGACAAGACGGCTGAGTTCCCGATGTTGGCGTTGATTTTAACGAGGAAGTTACGACCGATGATCATCGGCTCTGCTTCCGGATGATTTACGTTTGCTGGGATGATCGCGCGGCCGCGTGCCACTTCATCGCGAACAAATTCCGGAGTAACGAATTCAGGAATAGCAGCTCCGAATGATTGGCCCTGGTGTTGATGGGACAAGGAGTCTCGCGAGGTCTGTTCCGAACCATTGCCGGCGAGAGGCCCGCGATCCGGTGCGCGATCCCTGCCCAGATTTTCGCGGATGGCGATGAATTCCATCTCGGGCGTGATGATGCCGCGCCGCGCGTAGTGCATCTGCGTCACGCAACGACCGGGCTTGGCGCGCAAAGGAGTGCGCTTGAGCGCGGGAAAATCCTCGAGCCGGCCCTTCTCCTTCTGGCGCGCCATATTGGCGGCATCGAAAGTCAGATAGCCGTCGTCAATTGGTTTGATTTCCCTGCCGTCGTATTGCTCTACGTCGTCGCGCGCGATGATCCAATCGCGCCGCGGTGTCGGTAGTCCAGCACGCACGTCACATTGCTGTTCCGGATCGCCCCAGGGACCTTCCGTGTCGTAAACGCGAACTGGCGGATTCTCTTCCAGCTCACCTTTGAAGTTTCGCGTTTGATTCTGAGCGACTTCGCGGAAGGGAACGCGGATGTCGGGTTGGCTGCCGACAGTGTAGATGCGACGAGAGTTCGGCATTGTAGGGGCGTCCCTTTGTGGGCGCCCCGGCTCCGTTGCGTTATTGAGTTGGTCTGTTGGTTTAATAGCGGTGCTCATAAAATGTGGCCTCCAAAAAATTCTTAGTAATCAAGGGGAACTAGCACCGAAGGTGCGAAATAAGGTAGCCAGGGGCAAGCGCGTAGCGCGACGCCCCTGGTGGATGAGAGGCGAACCAAAAGCCCTGCAAGGGCGACAGAAAAAATGCTAACCACATTTCCAAGCTTTCTCGCGCGCCTTCAGCGCGCAGACGTCGCGCGGTCGAGTACCACGGGCTGCGCGCTGCGCGCTTGCCCTTGGCTACCTTATTCCGCCGCTTCGCGGCTTCTTGCGTTCTTAACTCGAGCCAATCAGCGATACCCAATGATCTAGCCGCCCAAAGGCCAAGGTCCAAAAATAGAAAAACCGTTCAGTCCAAAAGGGACGGAACGGTCATCAAGTGGCTGTTTCTCCCTTCGACGGTTCTAACCGTATCAGGTTCAAGGGGTCTCGGGCGATTGCCAATTGTAGATTGCCAATTGCTCCGCTAAGGAAATGGAGCTTGCTCCCTTAGCGACCAATCGGCAATCGGCAATGACGAAATCGGCAATCTCCCGACTCTCAGCCTTTGTACGGCTCCCCCGAAAACTTTGTAGATGCAGTCTACTACAATTCACCCTCAGAGTTCAGAGGCGGTTCGACGCGTAGCGTCGCAATGACTTTAGCCCCGCTTTTCAAAGCCGGGTCGAGCCGGGGACGCTCTTCAGCGTCGCGTCAGCGACGACTGATTACGATCGCGCTGACTAGAATCTGAATCGTCGCTACGCGACGAGCTCAATATCCTATGCCATCCCGGCGTTGAAACGCCGGGCTAAAATCACGCGACGCTCCGCGTCGAGATACCGACCCTGGATTGTGGTTGTCGCCGCTCCTGCCCACGCTTTCGCAGTCTGGGACATGATGTTTCAGCTATAATCCCTCCAATCCAAACCACGCTTCGGAGATCGTCTATGTTAACTCGCCGCACTCTGTCTCTGTCGTTAGTCATTTCATTAGCACTCCTACATTCGTTTCCGCCGACCACTGTTGCGCAGAATTCCGACGAAGACATGCTCGCCCGCATCCGCAAGGAGGGGATGGAGCATTCGCAAATTTTGAAGACCATGCACATGCTGACGGACGTTTATGGTCCGCGTTTGACCGGTTCGCCAAATCATAAGCGAGCGGCTGAGTGGGCGATTGAGCAGATGACAGACTGGGGATTTGAGAATGGTCATCTTGAGCCATGGAACTTTGGCCATCCTGGTTGGCTCAACGAGCGGCTGAGCGCGCACATCATTTCTCCAATCAAGGATTCACTTGTTTGCGAAGTCCTCGCCTGGACGCCGAGCACACGCGGTCCAGTCAAAGGCAAAGTCGTACAAATAGTCTTGCCAGAGAGGCCAACGCAGGAACAGTTCAACGCGTTCATGGCGAAAGAGAAGTCGAGAGTTCGTGGGCGCATAGTGCTTGCCGGCAAACCGCAAGTTGTTCCCGTTAATCTCACGCCACCGCCGAAACGCGCTGACGATAAACAGATCCAACAACGGTTCGATCCAGATGCGCGTCCCTCTCCATCTCCGTCGCCTTCACCAACGCCTCCGGGTCCTAAGCCCCTCACCGCAAACCAGATTGCCGAACAGACCGACAAGTTTCTCAAAGACAACTTCGCGCTCTTACGTGTGAATGATGCCGGCCGTGAACACGGACAGATTCGTGCGTTTAACAATCGTACTTTCGATGTGAACAAAGCCGTGCCGACAGTCGTGATGCGCAATGAGGACTATGGCCGCATCTCACGGATTCTTGCCGATAACACAGAAGTGGTTTTGGAATTCGACATTCTTAACCGCGTCTATCCTGAAGGTAAGACTTCATACAACACCATTGCCGAGATCCCCGGTTCAGACAAAGCAGACGAAGTGATCATGCTCGGGGGCCATTTAGATTCCTGGCATGCCGCAACGGGGGCGACCGACAATGCCATCGGTTGCGCGATCATGATGGAAGCTGCACGGATTCTGAAGAGTATTGGCGTGAAACCAAGACGTACGATTCGCGTGGGGCTTTGGAGCGGTGAAGAACAGGGATTGCTCGGCTCGCTGGCTTACGTGAAAGAACACTTTGGCTCTTACGAAAATCCCAAGCCTGGTTATGAGAAATTCGGCGGCTATTTCAACATCGACTCCGGCACGGGCCGTATTCGCGGTGCTTCGGTTTTTGGTCCGCCCGAAACTGGCAAGATCATGCGCGACCTCCTCAAACCTTTCAAAGATGAGGGAGTGGCCGGCGCGATTGCCACACGCAGCCGTGGAGTTGGCGGCACTGACAGCACCTCCTTCAACAACGCAGGACTGCCGGGCATCGGCCTGTCGCAGGATATGATCGAGTATGGCACGCACACCTGGCATACCAGTCTCGACACCTACGAACGTATTCTGGAAGACGATGTGAAGAAGGACGCAGTCATTGTCGCGTTCGCACTTTACAAGCTGGCAATGCGCGACGAGTTGTTGCCCCGCTTTTCGCGAGAGACGATGCCGCCGCCACCACCGGTCGAACCGACGCCAACACCGACGCCAACTCCGACGGCAAAGCCGAGGGCTTTGCTCAAAAAGTCCGCGCCGTAGGCGCACAATGTTTATAAAATCTTATTGAGTTCGGCTTGATGCTATAAACATTTTGTCCCTAACGGGACGGGCTGACCGTACCTTCCTACTTTTGTGCCAAGCCAAGCCGAAGCGTTTCCGCCGATGTAAGTTTTGAAGCCGACGCGCAGTTTAAAATGGTCACTAATAAACTTGAAAACACGATCATTACTTTGATCGGCTTTGCCGGCACCGGCAAATATACGATTGGTCGCGAGCTCTGCGAACTCACAGGAGCAAAGCTGATCGACAACCATCTCATCAACAATCCGATCTTCAAGGTCGTTAATCCCGACGGCATCACGCCGTTACCGCCTGGCATCTGGGACAAGGTGAAGGCTGTGCGCGGGATTGTGTACGAAGCGATCCGCGAGCTGTCGCCGTCCGACCTGAGTTTCGTTTTTACGATTGAGCTGTTTGCGAGCAGTCCCGGTGATCAAAGGGCCTTCATCGATCTAGAGGAACTGGCGGCAGCACGGGGCAGTTTGTTTGTACCGGTGCGCTTGCTTTGTGAAGTTGAGGAGCTTTGCCGGCGAGTGGTTGACCCGGGGCGGATTCAAATGATCAAGTCGATCAGTCCCACGGAGGCTCGCCGAAAATCTGCAAACGAGTCCGTACTGAACTCCAGCCATCCGCACACGCTTACCCTCGATGTCACAAAGAAAACCCCGGGAGAAAGTACGGAGAGCATTCTCAATCACGTCGCTCGGATCAGAGCGTCCAGTGAGAACTGACTATTAGGGACGTTTAATTAGGCGAGTTTTTCTATTCCGTGAAACGGACGGCTGAATTCAATGGTTCCTTTCTTCGACACTTTCAGTCGTCCGCTTTCGCGGACTGGCTGAATTGGCCATCATAGGGAATTGGACCTGAGACCTGAGACTTGAGACTTGAGACTTGAGACCTGCGATTTGCTATCCACCAATAAAACTCATGGTGCGTGAGGGAGCGACAAACTGTGGATCATTGATGTAGTGCCGCGGTTCCTTCTTCAGCACCACTGACTCGATGTACTCGACAATTTCTGAGCGTGTCGCGCCGTTGCGAACCACGTCCCGCAAACTGTGTTCGACGGTGGAAAACAAACAGGTGCGAATTTGACCGTCAGCAGTAAGGCGAATGCGGGAGCAGGCGCCGCAGAAGGGCTCGCTCACCGGAGCGATAATTCCGATCTCGCCAGGTGCACCATCAGCAAACCGATAGCGAGACGAGGTTTCCGAACCGCGCGGTACATCTACGGCTACAAGGGGAAAGCGCTCGCTGATTCGTTCGCGGATTTCCCGCCCGGAAACCACCATCTCTCGCGACCATTCGTGGCCTGAATCAAGCGGCATGAATTCAATGAAGCGCATCTTCACATCATGCTCACGCGCGAAAGCCGCAAAGTCGGCAACCTCTTCCTCGTTGTGACCACGCACAATCACGGCGTTGATCTTGATGGGTTCGAGTCCGGCAGCTTTCGTGGCCGCGATTCCTGTAAGGACGCGATCCAACACATCGACACCAGTCATCTCCTTAAACACTTCGCGTTTCAAACTATCCACGCTGATGGTGACGCGATCGAGTCCGGCGTCCTTGAGACTTTGGGCGCGGTCCGGAAGATAGTAACCGTTGGTGGTGAGCGCTAGATCAACCAGTCCTTTTGATTTTAGTGCTGAGAGCTTCGCAATAATGGTTTCAATGTCACGACGCAGCATCGGCTCGCCGCCCGTGAGTCTAATTTTCTCGATACCCAGGCTGACAAAGATTTCGCAAACGTATTCAATCTCTTCGTAAGAGAGCATCTGCTCTTTAGGCGCGATCGGCGGTTCACCGTGCGGCAGGCAATAGAAACAACGAAAATTACAGCGATCGGTGAGCGACACACGCAGATCGCGAATCGGACGCTTGTAGGAATCTTTAAGCGGAGTTGTCATCGGATCGTCGATTTGAATGATACGACGGTGCGCAGCGGTGACAAAGCAGGCAGTGAGCAGTTGACCGGGAAAAGCGCGAAAGTCGAAACATTTCCCAAATTTGTTCGGGTAAGAGTTCAAGGGCAGAGACGCAGATACACAGAGACGCAAAGGAAGGCAAAACAGCTACGCGAGCGGGCTTAATGGATTGGTGATTACGAAGACCAAGGTATAAACACGACAGCAGTCTTGAGTGTTGGTTCGTGTGTTTTCGTGGATCGTATTCCCTAATGCAGCGACGATCCACGAATTAACACTAAACAACACGAATAGCATTGAATGCCTTCTTCGCGCCTCTGTGTCTTCGTGCCTCTGCGGTTAAAGACTTAACCAAATGAAATTCGGAAAATGTTTCGATCCGCCGCTTCCGGCTCACACCCCCAACGCCGCATTTGTCATGAAAACCGACGCTGGAAGGTGCCGCTGCGTGCCCGGCAATCTGATCGTTCGCTTCAGGACGAAATCAAACAAGAGAGGGTTGTAGTCATAGATCTCATTGAGCGAGTCGCGCTCAGCGGCGTTGATGTAACCGGCTTTCATGAGGGGCCCGGTTCTAATCAGCACATTAATTGCCGGCAGGGGATAGTCGCTGCCATTAACAAGTCGTTCATGCAAATCTTCCCGCTCTAGAATAGTTGCGAGGGGCCTCCCTGCGCGATTGAATTGGGTCATCGCGGAGATATCTCCGAACACCAGACCCTCGTAACGTTTTTCATTCAGCAGTCGCAGGAACATATCGAAGTTTGGGACTCGCTTTCGGTCGGGGTCGTCGAGATCCTCGTTCTCACCAAGCCCGGCACAATGAGCCACGATAACTTTCACGCCGTGATCAAGTGGGCGCCGCAAGAGCAGCGGGTTTCCGAGTTTTTGATCTTCATCGGCTTCCACCGCTTTCTCTTCTCCCCCATGACTCAAGAGAATCAAATCCAGCGCCCTCATCTTCTGGTAGAACGGATCGCATTGTGGATCTCCGGGATTAATACCCATCGCATTCGGCAACCATTTCACCACGCGTGCGCCGCGGCGTGCCCACCGCTCGAGCTCTGCCAGGGCATCTGGCCGGTAGGGATTGACAGAAATATTAGGAATGAAAAGTTCCGGATACTTTTCTGTCAACTCAAATACGTAGTCGTTGGGAACGTAGAACTCCGTCTTCTCCAGGTTGGGAGTGCCATCACGGTTGTAGTTTTTATCGAAAGCCAGCAACCGGTGCTTGCCATGATCTGAGATGTGCTGAACTAAGTTTACGAGACGGTCTATGAGTTGTGTGTCGGCCTCTGCAACGTCCTCTACACCAGCAGCACTTAGATAGACCTTGAATTTCAGATGATGAAACGGGTGGGCCCAGGTCCGCATTTTGGGGTTGATGAACGCGCCGCTGGGACTCGTGCCAATGCCCGCGACATGCGTATGGTGATCAACCAGGCGTGCCGGATCGATGTCATCGAAAGCGTGTTTGATCAGATCACTGCTCCGAGAACTAATGCGATCGGACAAGTCTTCCGGGTGGTGTTTGAAAGCCCCGCCGATAAAGTGAATGAGACACATAACGAAGAGTTTCGAGTTTCGAGTTCCAAGTTTCGAGTTCCGCGTTTCGATCCGCGGCGACCACTCCGTTTAGTAATCTCTCGTGGCAGTTCGGGATCGGCGAGGTAATGCTCAGTCAGGAAAGGTGGTTTACCCCCGCTGGTTGAGTGCCGTTCAATCATTGGCGGGGCAAGCCCGCCTTCCTGACTGATCATTTACCCGACCGCTCCGCTGTAACGTGAGATTCCGATTACAAAACTCGAAACTCGAAACTCGAAACTCGGAACTTGAAACTTCAAACCTAGGTTCGGAACATTGTGCCGAGGAGGGTTGCTACCAACATGCGTTCCGTTCCCTGAATTCCAAACACATCGGCACGGACAACAGTTAGCGTCTTTCCGGGTTTTATTACTTCCGCGCGGGCCACAAACTTTTCGCCCTGCGCCGGGCGCAAGAGATTCACTTTGAACTCCACGCTGAGAACACCGGATCCCACAGGCATCAAACTGTACGCCGCGTACCCGGCAGCGGAATCGGCAATCGTGGTAATGATGCCGGCATGGAGATAACCATCCTGTTGTGTTAGGTCGCGACGATAAGGCAACGAAATTTCGACCACACCCGGTTCGACGCGAGCTAGTTCGGCGCCGATCAGTTGCATGATCGATTGTTCGGCAAAGCTATTTTGGACTTCCTCTGCAAATGAGGGATTGCGTGCTTCGAGTTCCATTTAGCGTTGCGCTAACCAACGAGCGGCGTTGCTGACGTAGGTCTTGATGTCGTCGAGTGCTTGCGGATTGCGTTTATAACCGTCGCCTGGCGGCTCCTCTAAGAAGCTCGGACAGCCGAGATCAGTATTCCAGTTATAGTCGGCGAAATGATGAAAGCTTGATTCAGCGATGCCGCGACCGAGTTGGTTGCCGTGCTCGTCTGGAGCGCTTTCGAAGGCGACGACGAGGTTGAAGTCTCGGCCGGTGACTTTGCTCTGGCCGGTTGCTATCACTTGAGCGTGTTTCTCATCCGGCGGAACTCCAACCGCACCCTCGTGCGGATGGGCAGGGAAGAATTCCACAACTCCCGCAGGGGATCTGGGATTGCGCAGCAGTTCATGCGCCGACTGCGCCGTGATTACCTGGTAGTCGCCGTTCGCCCCCGAATGATAGTTAGGCCAGGAGATGGAAGTTGTATAAGGATCGTCCGGCATCTGTCGCGCAGGATCCGGTTCCTGATATTTGGAATGGAAGTAATGCGCCCGGCCGATGCCTCCCAACGTGCATAGCGAGCTACCAAGATCCTGATGATCGCGAGTGGCGAGTATACCGCCACCGCGTTGGCGAAAGCGCGTGATGGCCTGGCAGTCCGGTACCGTCAGTCCCTCGCCCAGATCAATGGCAAACAACCACAACTCCGCAAAGTCGCTTTTGTCCAAAGTCGCTAAAACAGGTTCATTTCCGGCAGCATCAGATTCACGATCGCGCGCTACGACTTCATACAAGAAATTTCCGTCCTGGTCTTTGAGTGAAGCGAGATGGTCGCGCAAGAGGGAGAAACGGCCGACGTGCCAATTATCAGCCGCGAAGGGAATGGTTGTTTGCATCAAGATGCGAATTGGGCCACGCATGGTAATCCTCCGTCGCTAGCGCACGAGGTTGTAGCGCCGTACGTCCGGCGACTGTTTGATCAAGCCCTCGAGTCTGGCGTTAGCGTCCTTAAGATGCTGGCTTGCTGCGTGGGCGTCAAGCGCTGCCTCACTCTCCCACTCTTCAACGAAGGTAAAATCCGCTTCGTTCGCTTTGTTCTGCCACAACTCGTACGTGGTGCAGCCCGCTTCGCAGCGCGTGCGTTCAATCAACCCCGTAAGGATTGATCGCACTGCAGCAACGCTGTGCGAGAGGGCTTCGATGCGGGCGACCACTCGGACTGAATTGTTTGGCATTGCTTTCATTCTTTGTGAACCTCAACTGCGCTCTCCGGTCAGCGCCTTCGCAATAGCTTGCCGGCTACCCACCGGTCGAAGCGGAAACACTTCCAAAGCCGTCTTATCACGAACGACCGTGGGATTCTTCAATCCTTCGATCAGATGGCGGCCAACCTCGTAACTTGCCGGCGTCACCAGTGCCAGCCAGAGACCGGAAAGATAGGGCGTTAGCAAAGGCACCGAAATCAGCCAGCGATGCAAGCCTCGCTGCCGAGCGTATTCGCGGATCATATCCAGATAACTGACCACATCAGAGCCACCTACTTCGAAGATGCGACTACCTTTGCCGGCCAGATCTTTCGCGGCGATTAGATACGCCAGCACGTCGTCAATCGCGATCGGCTGCGTGCGAACACTAACCCAACGGGGACAAATCATAACTGGCAGCCGGTCGGTCAGCGACTTCATCAGTTCGTAGGAAAGGCTGCCTGCGCCAATAACCATTGAGGCCCGAAACTCGATTGTTTCCACGCCGGAATCACGCAGAATCTGGCCCACTTCATGCCGACTGCGCAAGTGAGGCGAGAGCTGTGGATCCCGGTCATCGCCGAGACCTCCCAGGTAAATGATGCGTGTGACGCCAGACTCTCGCGCCGCCTGGCCAAAGTTGATCGCCGCTTGCCGGTCCTCTTTCTGAAAATCCGCAGAACTGGACATCAAGTGAACGAGATAGTACGCGGTGTGCACCCCGGCAAGTGCTCGTTGGAGTGAATGCGCATCAAGTACATCACCTGAGACGATCTCGGTAGCGGCATTCACCTGAGACTTAAGCTTCTCTGGATTCCGCGCGAGACAACGTAACCTGATGGGCTGCTCTTCCAGCAAAGGGAGCAACCGCGCACCGACGTACCCAGTGGCGCCTGTCAGCAGCACGAGTGGGCGGTTGGGATCTTGTTCAGCAGGCATCAAACTTGGCTTTGCAAAAAGTCGGAACC
>DASSCX010000157.1:0-11562 GCA_035697425.1 Pyrinomonadaceae bacterium
CGCGTGTCTTCCAATCTGGTTCCTATCCCTGCTTCAGTCGTCGACAACAAGGGAATTGCGCTGACCACATTGAAGGTTGAAGATTTTGAGTTACACGTCGATGGGCAGGTCAGACCCATCAGCGATATCAGCCGCTCAGACTCGCCGGTGCGACTGGCAATGCTGTTCGACAACAGCGGCAGTCTCGATATGGGACGCGCTTTTGAGAAACACGCAGCTCAGCAGTTTTTTCGCCGAGTCTTGCGTCCCACCGATGAAGCCGCCATTTACTCGGTTGAGTCGGAGAGTTATCTCGCGCAACCGATGACTAGAGACATAAGAAGTCTCGAGCAGACGATTGAGCTATTTGGAAAACCAGAGGGTTCAACTTCACTGTTCGACACCATCATTGCGGCTGCGGCTTATTTGCGACCCTATTCCGGGCGGCGCGTGATCGTGATTGTCTCCGACGGAATTGAGACAACCAGCCGCGCGGATTTTGAGACTACGTTGCATCGGGTGCTCGCCGACGATTGTCAGATTTTTGTAGTGCAGACAGGACTTTATGATGGCGCCAACCTGCGCGCCCTCGCAGCTGAGCGACGCATGGAGCAGTTGGCCGCGCAAACTGGCGGGGCCGCGTATATTCCTAAAACAACTGCGGCCCTCGACTTCGCCTTTCAGGAGATCGCCGCTGATCTCGCGCAACAATACGTGTTGAGCTACTACCCCGGCGCGGAAAATCGGGATGGACGCTTCCACGTGATTGAATTACGAATCAAATCTCGCAAAGATGTGCGGGTGCGGGCGCGAAAGGGTTACTATTCACCGAAAGCCGCAAATGTGGCTACCGGCGGTTGGTGAAGCGCGCGGAAGCAGCCAGTAAGGCGTTCTCGAAGCTATGGAGCAACTGCTAACACAGTTTCTCGAACACCTGCGCTATGAGCGCAACGTCAGTGAACATACGCTGCGAAACTATGCCAGCGACCTCAACCAGTTTCTGGACCACCTCGCCCCAGCGCATCCGCAAACCAGGAAACGAACGCAAGTTGATCTTGCCCGAATAGATCACATCACGATTCGTGAGTGGCTTTCCACCCTTCATTCGGCGCAGAAAAAGAAATCGTCCGTAGCGCGCAAACTAGCGGCATTACGGACATTCTTCCAGTTTGCCGTGCGCGAAGGTCTGCTGGAGCTGAATCCCGCGAAACTGGTTTCTACCCCACGGCTCGAGAAAAAACTGCCGCAGCATCTTTCAATCGAAGAAGCGATCAAGTTCATCGAAACTCCCGACGTCGAAACTGATCTCGGGAAACGCGACCGGGCAATGCTGGAATTGATGTACGCCACGGGTGTGCGGGTTTCGGAGTTAACCAAAATGGGTTTGGCGGACATCGACTTTAAGAACCGACTAATTCGGGTCACGGGAAAGCGACGTAAGGAACGCATTGTTCCATTTGGCGAGGAGGCGCAGCAGGCGTTACAGAAATATTTGGCTGTGCGAGATCGATTCTTAAACAGCGCGCCCGTTTCCGAACGGGAACCTGATGCGCTGTTTCTCAACTATCAAGGGACGAGGATCACTACCCGTTCGGTTGGCCGAATGGTAGAGAAGTACATTCGTATCTGCGCCGGCATGCATGACATTAGCCCGCACGATCTGCGGCATTCGTTTGCCACCCACCTGCTGGATAGCGGGGCAGACTTGCGCGACATCCAGGAACTATTGGGTCACGCGCGACTCTCTTCGACCCAAATCTACACCCACGTTTCCATGGAAAAGCTGATCGAGGTGTACGACAAAGCGCACCCGAAAGCCTGAATAAGTCTCAAGTCTCAAGAAGCTTCAGGTTTCAGGTTCCAAGTTCCAAGTTTTAGGCTTGGGATTCAAGCTCGGGTCTAAGTCAAGACAAAGTGCAAGCCGAACCCAACACCCGAAACCTCAAACCTGAAACCTGAGACTTGAGACCTGAGACTTTTAGATTGAGACCTGAGACTTGAGACTGGTTTTAGAGGGACGGTCTTTCCCCAGCGCTGCGGGCCTGCTCCAGTTGGGTTTGGCAGTCAGCGTCATAACGAGCAGTAGGCATGGCTTCGAGACGTCGCTCATCGATCGGTTTGTTGCAACGAGCGCAGACGCCGTAACTTCCTTCCTTGATTCTCAACAGGGCTTGATCAATATCGGCCACCATCTGTGACTCGCGATCACCCATTCGGAGGGCAAGTTCCTTATTAACGTCCATCACTGAAAGATCCATGCTGTCCTTGACGCCATCATCGGACAGCTCCAATGCCGCTGCCTGATCGTCACGAACATTGTTCGTGTGCTCGCGCAGTTGCTCGAGCAGGATCTCTTTAAAGTGTGCGAGTCGTTCAGGACGCATCAGTTCACCGCCTGTTACCAATTTAAGCTCGGGAAGAGTTGAGCACGCATTATAGCGTAGCTCTCACCTTCACGTAACCGCGCTCTGTGACTAAGTATTAGGAAGGCGACTCTAAATCCCAGTGAACCCCGACTCGCTTAGAATCTTGCGATTACGCCAACACGAATACTACGAGGCCGACCTGGAGAGATGTTGTTGTTGCCGTCGGCATTGACGTAGTAGTTCCTATTGAACAAGTTCTCCAGATTTCCCTGCAAGCGCCAGCGCTCCGTAATCGAATAGAAGAGCGCTACATCCACGCGCGTGTAGCCCGGCAGCACCACAGTGTTGTCGACTGCGGCAAAAGTATCAGTGTGATGAACGACTCCGAAACCCGCCGCTAACTTGAGCATTAACTGATAATTGTTCCAAAGTGAAAACGCGTGGCGAGGTACCAGGGCTACCCGTTTGCCGGCGATTGCGTTGGTTGTTGCGCTGGTAATGAAAGCATCCTGGTATGCATAGCCACCTGCGATTCGCCACGACCGCGTCACGTTGCCGTTCAATCCAAATTCAAAGCCATCAGTTCGTTGGCTGCCCGTTTGCAGAATTCTTGTCGGATCGCTGGGGTCGGTTGCGCGAGTGTTCAGCCGATTTTGCCGGTAGGCGGCGGCGCTCAGGGAAAGGAAGCGATGAACATCCCATTTCACGCCCAGTTCATAGTTATCGAACTTTTCCGGCTTAACCTGTTCCGTGATTGCCGTCAGCGATGAGAACTGATCTCCGGAACTGGGCAGATAAGAAACGCTGTAGTTCGCATACAGCGACAAAGGCATGATCGGCTTAAAGACGATACCAGCACGGGGCGAAACTAAACGATCGATTCGTCTCAGTTCCTCGCCATTGCGATTGTTATGAAACCGCAAATCGAAATAATCAAAACGGAGACCAGTAACAATCTGAAGGTGTTTCGAGACCTCTATTTGATCCTGAACATAGCTGGCCGCAACTCTTGCCCTTACCTGATTGTTTGCGTCTGTCGCACTTTGACGAAAAGTTACGGGAGTGCTAATCGTTGGCTTTTCATATGACACCAACAATGAGGTGGCATTATTGTTGAAGAACCCGGTGTTGCGAAAATTGGCTGTGGATTGCCGACCGAGTTCCAGTCCTGCAAGGATTGTGTGGCGAATTTTTCCGGTGAAGGAGATGAAGGTCAGGTCCGTCTGATTGAAGAGATTGCGCCGTTGGGTGGCGTTGTTATATGCGGAAAGCGTCACACGCAATTTGTCGGCGCTAACGGCTCCAGGTACGTAGTTTTGATAGAACCTGTCGTAGTCGCCAAACATCAGGCGATTCCGCAAATTGAAACGACCAAACTGGCGGTCAAACAAGCCGGAGACCAGATCTACTCGAGCTCGAGCGTGGCTATCATCGGGATTGCCGAAGAAAGTGGAGATCGGAGTGTCGACTGGCCGGCCGCCAAAGGACGGGATGCCGCGATCCGCGGTACGACTATCATGGAAGTGTTCAAATCCAAGCGTGATCCTTGTCTCAGTATCTGGGGCTATAGTTAACGTAGGAGCAATTCCGTAGCGTTCCAGTTTTACTGAATTGCGAAAGCTGCCTGAATTTTCGTAAAGACCGTTGACCCGAAAAGCGAGTTCTCTGTTTAGCGCTTCACCAAGGTCCGCGGTTAGTCTTCGATTGCGAAAAGATCCGCCCTGCAACGTGATCTCCCGAATTGATGTAAAGGCAGCTTCTTTGGTGACCCGGTTGATTACGCCGCCGCCACCACCGCGACCAAAGATCATCGCATTCGGACCCTTAATCGCCTCGATTCGCTCGACGTTATACAAATCCCGATAATATTGAACGTCATCCCTTACGCCGTTCAGAAAAAAGTCAGCACTCGTGCTATTGCCACGAATGACCAACTGGTCACGATTGTTCTCACCCTGATGCGAAACGATGCCAGGAACGTAAGTCACGACTTCCGCCAGGCTTTGCAGGGATTGATCCTTGATCTGTTCCGAGGTGATTACGGTGATTGATTGCGGAATGTCGCGCAGTGCGGTGAGCGTCTTGGTGGCGCTGCCGAGCGACTCAGTTAAATAACCACCGCCATCAGTAACCGTGACGAAGGCACTTGAAGCGGCGAGTTGCAGGGCGATATCGAGTGAACCGGGTGTACCAGGTTTTAGCGTGACGGCCTGCCTGGCCTCGGTGAACCCTTCCGCTGAGACCTTGAGAAGATATTCTCCGGCATCGAGAGTGAGGAAAAAGTCGCCACTCGAATTGCTGTTAGTGGTGAGCACAATTCGTCCCTTGGCTTCAACTGTGATAGTGGCGCCGGGAATAACAGCGCCGTCGGGGTCGAGAACTCTTCCACGGACGGAAGATTGGCCGCCGCCAGCCTGTACTGACAAACCGAACATCGCGACGAAAACAATCGTGCCGACAATTCTATAAAAAGGGTTCGGAGATGACTGCGACATTTTTACTCTTTTCGGAACACCCGGGAGGGAATGGAATCGTTCAGGCTGAAATTGAAAACCGTTTTCAGTATGGCCGAGGCTGTTAAGAGTTGTCAATGGGCCTGGGTGGATCATCAAGAGGGACTCAACGAGAAGTCGACGAATTGTCGGAGCAGATTAACTGGGCGCTGAGGAGCGGGAGGGTTAGTTCATGATGGCCAATGATGGAATAGCCGCGTCCCGCGCCATCCGCTGTGGGACGACGGACGACGTTAGTCAGGGGTCGGTAGGACTGAATGAAATCAAAATTCGCAGTTGTTATATCCTTTAGCTCATGTCCCAGATTTCTAACAAGCGTGACGCATTTCAGGAATATTTCCGGGAGTACCACCGCTGATCCAATGTTTAGAAATACGCCGCCGCCGTTCATACGTCGTACTAGTTCCCCAAGTAAACGGAAATCGGTGTGGGATGTTGCGCCGAGAACGGCGCCGTTAGCTTGCGGATGGAAGTGGACGATATCACCGCCAATCGTAAGGTGGATTGTTACCGGAAGCCGCGCCTTGTAAGCAGCACATAACAGGGAAACATCCTGATGCTTCGGCTTCAACCCCACCAAAGCCCGACCAACAGCCTCCCCAAGTCCGATGTTGTCGCGAGCGCCCTCCTCGCCCGCCCGGTTTAGAAGCTTTCCAGTTTCATCGGCGCCACCGAATATCCCTTCACCGAGTGTGGCGTCAACGTCTTCCGAGGTTGAACCGCTCAGCGCGATTTCCGAGTCGTGTACCATCACCGAGCCATTAGCAGCGATTCCCGTCACGAATCCCTGCTCCATGAGTTGAATCAACAGTGGTGCAAGTCCGGTTTTGATGACATGTCCGCCGATACCCCAAATGATCGGCTTGCCCAAATCGCGCGCACGACGAATCTGCACAGCGAGGTTCCGGAGATTTTGTACCGCGAGAATGTTGGGTAAGGCGCGAAGAAAGTCGTTAAGGGAACTATCAGGCTCAATCGGCTGGGCGAAATCCTTTAGCGAAACTTTGCTGGGACGACCGGCAAGGGGATAAGTACTGACATTTTCAAGACTCAGCGGGCCGAGATCGTCATAGATTGACATGGTGGGTCATACCCTCGGCGTTGTTTGCTAACGCGAGCGCCGCGGAGTATATCACGCGATTTTTTTGTCTTCGCGCCGCACGCCGTTACCATTGCGCGCTAAGCGACCATTGAGTAATGGTTTCAAGACCTGACCGGTGTGTGAGCGGCGAACGCGTGCCACCTCTTCTGGTGTTCCCGACGCGACCACGCGGCCTCCGTGCTCTCCGCCTTCAGGTCCCAGGTCGATGATGTAATCCGCGCTCTTAATCACGTCGAGATTGTGTTCTATTACTAAAACGGAATTCCCCAACGCTACCAGTCGTTGCAGCACGTCCAGCAGTTTATGAACATCAGCGAAGTGAAGTCCGGTCGTTGGTTCATCAAGAATGTAGACGGTTCGTCCTGTTGCTCGCTTCGATAACTCCTTAGCGAGTTTGATTCGTTGTGCTTCGCCTCCGGAGAGTGTGGTCGCCGATTGACCCAGCTTAATGTAGCCGAGCCCCACATCAAGCAGTGTTTGTAGCTTTTGCTTGATCTGAGGAATGTTTTCCAGCAGTGGCAAAGCTTCTTCAACGGTTGTATCCAATAACTCCGCGATCGAGTGGCCTTTAAATTTGACTGCCAGGGTCTCACGGTTATATCTGGCACCGCGGCAGACATCGCAAAGCACATAAACATCGGGCAAGAAATTCATCTCGATGCGCTTCATCCCGTCGCCTTCACAGGCTTCACACCGGCCACCTTTTACATTGAAAGAAAATCGGCCCGGCTTGTAGCCGCGCTCGCGCGACTCCGGAAGCATTGCGTACAGTTCGCGAAGCGGAGTGAAGAGTCCGGTGTAAGTTGCAGGATTTGAACGCGGCGTCCGTCCTATTGGCGATTGATCGATTTCGATCACTTTGTCGACATTGTCGAGACCGTCGATAGTTGAGTAAGGGCCCGGTTCGGCTAACGAACCGTACAGGTGACGGGCGAGCGCGGGATAAAGTATGTCGCCCACAAGCGTGGACTTTCCTGATCCAGAAACACCGGTAATCACCGTCAAGAGACCAAGTGGAAAAGTGACGTCGATCTCTTTTAGGTTGTTGGCACGCGCGCCGTGAATGATGAGGTTCTTTCCGTTGGGCACGCGTCGTTCGGCGGGCACTTCAATCTTGTTTTTCCCGCGCAGATAGAGACCGGTGATGGAATTAGGATTGTCGGCGACATTTTCAGCGGTTCCAGTCGCTACAACTTCGCCGCCATGAGCGCCCGCACCGGGTCCCAAATCAACTACATAATCAGCTCGCCTGATTGTTTCCTCATCGTGTTCGACAACTAAAACTGTGTTCCCAAGGTCGCGCAATGCGCAGAGCGTTTCCAGGAGTTTCTGATTGTCACGGGGATGGAGTCCGATTGACGGCTCATCGAGAACGTAAAGCACTCCCCGAAGCTGCGAACCAATCTGCGTCGCCAGACGGATCCGCTGCCCCTCCCCGCCCGACAGGGTAGATGAGGGGCGATCCAGTGTCAGATAACCGAGGCCGACCGTGTTTAGAAACCTCAACCGGTTGACGATTTCGCGCAGGATCGGACCGGCGATGAGTTCCTCGCGTGCATTGAGCTTGATTCCGGAAAACGCTGTGGACGCGTCTTCAATCGGCATTGTCGTGTATTCAGAGATCCCGCGGCCGCCAAAACGGACGGCAAGCGAGTCAGCGCGTAAGCGTCTCCCTTTGCACTCGGGACAGGTACGCGGCGCGACCATTTCCTCTAAGGTCGTCCGAACTTTTTCCGAAGGCGCTTCATTGAGCCGGTCGCGCAGCCAATGCAGTGCTCCCTTCCAGCGACTCTGATATGAGTAGGCACCCTGACGGAAGTTCAACTGCCCGTTAATTCCTTCAAGGAATCCTTCGCGAACTTCTTTGAGCAATTCGTTGAACGGCACTTTCGAGTCGGCTTTGAAGTAATTGATTACGGCCGTAAGCGCACTCTTGAGATAAGCAGAACCCTGACGATCGGCAGGACCCATGAAGGCGAGTTTGTCTGCGGGGACATTTGCGTCAGGAATCAGCTTGGCGGGATCAACTTCGAGCACCGTTCCCAGCCCATGACACCGCTTACACGCGCCGTATGCTGAATTGAACGAAAACGACCGCGGCTCAAGAGGGGGGACGTTGATGTCGCAAATCACGCACGCCATCTTCTCCGAATAGAGTTTTTCCTCGCCGTCCACAATGGAAACCAGAACCGCTCCGTCCGTTAGTTTCAAAGCTGTGCGGACCGATTCTGCAAGTCGCTCTTTAATTCCAGGCTTAATTAGCAAGCGATCAATGACAGCTTCAATTGTGTGGTTTCGTCTTTTATCGAGCCGAATCTCTTCGTCAAGCGAGAGCAACTCACCGTCCACACGTGCTCGAAGGAAGCCATCCTTTGCCAGCTTTTCCAGCTCTTTTTTGAATTCTCCTTTTCGGCCACGAACAATCGGCGCAAGAATCATAACTCTCTCGCCCTCGGGCAGACCCAGCACGCTTTGCACGATTTGCTCGACGCTTTGTCTCGTGATTGCCGCGCCACAAACGTAACAATGCGGTTGCCCAATCGACGAAAACAGGAGACGCATGTAGTCGTAAATCTCAGTCACGGTACCCACGGTTGACCGTGGGCTGCGCGAAACTGTCTTCTGTTCGATAGAAATTGCGGGTGAAAGACCCTCTACGGAATCAACGTCCGGCTTTTCCAGTTGGTCGAGAAACTGTCGTGCGTAAGCCGAAAGAGATTCAACGTAACGACGTTGTCCTTCAGCATAAATCGTATCGAAGGCCAGGGACGATTTACCTGATCCGGAGAGGCCCGTGATTACTGTAAAGCGCTCCCGCGGTATCTCTACGTTAATGTTCTTGAGGTTGTGTTGGCGGGCTCCCCTGACAGTGATGAGATCGATTGCCATTGCTTTTACGCTCTTACTGCTACAGATGCCAATTTCTCACAGTGAAGAAACCAAGATTCTAGCCGAGCAGATGGTGTTGGGCAAGTTAGCAGTTGAGTGTCTTGCACTATTTCTGACGCAGTCCTAAACTTTAATTAAACTCAAATCACGTTTAGATTTTGATCGCGATAGAGGCGGCGACAATTTGAATCTTCCAAACGCACTAACACTCCTCCGTATCTTCATCGTCCCGTTGCTCGTCGTCGTTCTGTTAACCCCCTTCGCAGAAAACTGGCTGGGACTGCCGCGACACATTCTCGGCGTAGCGCTTTTTCTCGGAGCGGCTCTCACCGACTACCTCGACGGACATCTCGCGCGGCGACGTGATCAAGTGACCCGATTGGGTCAGCTTCTCGATCCGATCGCAGACAAATTGCTGATTTCCGCTGCGTTGATATCGTTGGTAGAGAATCAACTGGCACCAGCTTGGGCGGTGGTGATCATTATTGGACGCGAGTTTGCCGTGACGGGCTTGCGCTCTATCGCGGCCGCTGACGGCGTGGTGATTTCCGCGTCCAGAATGGGAAAGTTCAAGATGTTGGCACAGGTAGTGACTGTGGCTCTCCTAATCGTATCTAGTGTCGGGGGCAAAGCACCGCAGGTGTCTAACTTTGGCCAGCCTTTTCCAGCTATTGAGTTTTGGTCCGTACCCGAGTTACGAACCGCGTTTCAACATTTGTTGGGTGCCGGCGGAACTACAGCTAATGATTGGCAGGTATTGTTATATGCCGCTGGAAGAGCAATGTTATGGTTGGTAGTCGTTTCGGCTTGCTTGTCAATGTACGGATACTTCCGGTCGTTTTACTATTCAGTATTATCCCCCACGTCAGTTTCCGCGAAGACCAAGGCGGCTCAGATCGCTACAGTTCGTGAGTAGAAATTAGGGTCGTAGCGCATCCTCTGCTTGCGTTCCTTAGTGCGAAGAACGAAAGTATGTGTAACTCTGTCTGTGACTTGCGTTTTCGTTTTGCTGTTGGTAGTATCCGCCTTTTGTCGGAATGCGCTATTCCAGTCTATAGCGGCCGGCGTAGCTCAGTTGGTAGAGCATCTGATTTGTAATCAGAGGGTCGGGGGTTCAAGTCCCTTCGCCGGCTCCATTAGGCACTTGAAATACAGGCAGGGGTGGTCGAGTGGTTAATGGCACCGGGCTGTAAACCCGGCGGGCTAACGCCCTACGCAGGTTCGAATCCTGCCCCCTGCACCATCTGGGATCTCAGATCTCAAATTTGAAATCTGAAAGGGCGGGTGTAGCTCAGTTGGTAGAGCATCAGCCTTCCAAGCTGAGGGTCGCGAGTTCGAATCTCGTCGCCCGCTCCAGTTTTTTTGGTAGTAGCTCTCGTGCCCGCGTAGCTCAGGGGTAGAGCGCCTCCTTGGTAAGGAGGAGGTCATGAGTTCAAATCTCATCGCGGGCTCCAGTAACCGGCGGTTCGCGTTTTGAAATTGTCGATCCTTTATAGATAGAGGCTAAGAGAATGTCTAAGGAAAAATTTGACCGCAGTAAGCCGCACGTGAACATAGGTACGATAGGGCACGTGGATCACGGGAAGACGACGTTGACGGCGGCGATCACGAAGGTGTTGGGGAAGAACAACCCGAAAGTGCAGTTTGTGGCGTTTGATCAGATCGACAAGGCGCCGGAAGAGAAAGCGCGGGGGATCACGATCGCGACGGCGCACGTGGAGTATGAGACGAAGAACCGGCACTACGCGCACGTGGACTGTCCGGGGCACGCGGACTATGTGAAGAACATGATCACGGGAGCGGCGCAGATGGACGGGGCGATCCTGGTGGTCGCGGCGACGGACGGGCCGATGCCGCAGACGCGGGAGCACATTCTGCTGGCGCGCCAGGTTGGGGTGCCGGCGATGGTGGTGTTCATGAACAAGGCGGATGCGGTGGACGATGCGGAGCTGCTGGAGCTGGTGGAACTGGAAGTGAGAGAGTTGCTCAGTGCTTATGAGTTTCCGGGGGACGACATTCCGGTGATTAAAGGTTCAGCGCTGAAGGCATTGGAAGGGGACCCGGCGTGGGAGAAGACGGTGGAAGAGCTGATGGACGCGGTGGACAGCTACATTCCGACGCCGACGCGCGACGTGGAGAAGCCGTTTTTGATGCCGGTGGAAGACATCTTCACGATTCAGGGACGCGGTACAGTGGCGACCGGCAGAGTGGAGCGCGGGCGAGTGAAGGTGAACGAGAGCGTGGAGATCGTGGGCATTAGACCGACAAAAACCACGGTCGTCACAGGTGTAGAGATGTTCAAGAAGTTGTTGGACGAAGGCACGGCCGGAGACAACGTTGGGTTGCTGCTGCGGGGCGTGGAGCGCAAGGACATTGAGCGGGGGCAGGTGATCGCGAAGCCGGGGTCGATTACGCCGCACACGAAGTTCAAGGCGGAGGCGTATGTGCTGACGAAGGAAGAAGGCGGGCGGCACACGCCGTTTTTCACGGGTTACCGGCCGCAGTTCTACTTCCGCACGACGGACGTGACGGGAGTGGCGTCGTTGCCGGCGGGAGTGGAGATGGTGATGCCCGGAGACAACGTGGCAATGGAGATCGAGTTGATCGCACCGATCGCGATGGAGAAGGGGCTGCGGTTCGCGATCCGCGAAGGCGGTCGCACGGTCGGCGCCGGCACGGTTAGTGAGGTTGTGGAATAGCAATCTGGAGCTTA
>DASSCX010000158.1:0-4867 GCA_035697425.1 Pyrinomonadaceae bacterium
GATTGGAAGCCACTCACTCGGCGGTAGGCACTCAAGAATTTCAGCTTTGTTGAATGCCAATCTATCTGAGCGGGGGCAAGCCGCCCTTCCTGACTGAGCATCATCCTGACGTCTTGGCGGTTGAATGATCCCAAGAAAAAAAGCCTCGCCCGCTCCTTCGGGAACGGACGAGGCTGAATGGTCTTCCGAAGCCCAACTAGTTAGTAAGGAATCGGAAGGCGCCGATACCACGGGTCATTGTTGCTACGGCTGCGATTGTTTCGATCATTCCGGTAGCCACCGTTGTTGTAACCCAGGTTATAAGCATCAGCGATTACATTGAGCTCTCGCTGGATCTGTGACCACATGCTCGACAGTTGGCCATCAAACCGCGTCACCCGGTTCAGTCCCTGAGCTTCCTGCAAAACGCGCTGGGCTTCATTCCGGCTGCGATTCAAGTCACGACCGTTACCGAAACGCGATTTGAGATTGCCAACGGCGTTGCGAAACTGTCGTGCTTCATTGTTGAGGCGGTCTTCAGCGCGCGTGCCATCGCGGCGGCTGCGGTCTAGCGAGCGATCGACTTGTTTTTCAAAGTCCTTCGCCAGGCGATCAAGCCGGTGAATTGAATCACGCAAGTAGCGCTCATCGTACCGACCATAACGGTCATTGCGATCGCGATTGCGACCATAATCCGGCCACTGTGCGGCTGCCACCATGGGCAGACATAACGCTAAGAAAGCGGCCGCTAAAATTGAAAAACTCATTGTCCTTCGGTTCGTCATAATCCTTATCTCCTCCAAGTCTTCGTTTCGGGATTCACGTCGCTCGGGGCGAATCGCTCGGCCCTGTTTCAACGCTTGCTTTGGGGATGGGGTCAGCCAGCGTTATGCCACTGGAGGTAATGGCAAGCACCATGCCCGGACTTGGGCACAGGTCAAAAAGAACGCCGGGAATCCAGAAATCCCAGTTTTCTCGCAACAATTGAAACGGTGTGAGTCAGCGTGTGGTGCGAAAACGTGCAGAGCTTACGGAAATGGTTAGGGGGATTAGTGATGTCCCCTGCGGGGACATTCGATTTTGCAAGAAGCTTTTCTAATAGAGCCGCATTCGTCCCTAACTGAGCATCACTTCCTTCCTGATCTTTCTGGTCCCAGAAGAATATTGATGTGGGATCTTAATTCTGATTCGTAAATTTCTTTATCTGGGGCAGGACCATTGATTGAAATCCAGCGCGGCACTCCTTTGCTTGTTACCAGCAGCAAAGCTTCATTTGCAGACTTGATCCCGAGATGACGGAGATTGGCGCGCGCGAGTCCGCCACCGCGCACCACACCGTCTCGCGGGACGCGCGGCCATCCGGCTTCGACGTGAAGTTGTCTAACGCCAGAAGTAAGCGTTAAGAGGCGCCCTACCATGGTTGCATTTTCGTCGCGAAAGCGGTGCTTCTCGTCTTTTGCGATCTGAATGCCGGCGCCTTGGCGATTTGCTTCAGCGGCAACACTCTCGCAAGTGTTCATTAACCACTGAATGCCGGTGGAGCGTAGCAGGTCGTTGGCACTGCGCAGTGAGAGATAGGCGGCGAGATCTACATGACCTGCCATGCGCGCTCGCGTTTCTGCTTCCGCCAGGGCAAAAGCCCATGCTTCGTCGAGTTCACTCACTTGAACTATTAACGGTCCTCTGTTGGGGCGCTACCATAAATGCCGGGATAACGATAAGTCGGAACCCGATTCGTCCGGGTAGCGACCGGGGGTTTTCGTGGAGTTTCGTGGATCGTCTTCCCCTCGCCCTGGTGAAACTGACAATCCAATAACTGACGCGAAACAACACTAAAATGAGATGCCTTTGATTCGCGGCCTTCTTGGACGAATGTTATCATGCCGCCGTTCGGCTTCTCCCATTTACCTAATGAAATTCCCCCGCTTGTAGTCTGAACTTAACGGAAAAATCGTCCTGAGAACTAGTGCATGAAGATATCCCGCAAACGAAATACCTTGCCGCTCCTATTTATCGCCTTGGCGCTTGCTTTCATCGGTCTGAGTCAATTCAGTGTGAATTCAAGCGCGCAGGATCAGTCACGTCTGCCCACACGTTCAGGTTACGTCAATGATTTTGCAGGCGTGCTAGATGAAGCTACGAAGCAGCGGCTCGAAGTAATCCTGGGAAATCTCAAGCAGCGGAGTGGGATCGAGTTTGGCGTGGCGACGATTCAAACGACCGGAGCTCGGGACATCTTTGATTTATCTCGTGACCTCGCCAATGAATGGAATTTAGGCGCGCGCAATAGCAGGAAGAAAAGTTTGTTACTGGTGATCGCGGTCAACGAGAAAACAGCCTTCACACAATTCAGTCGCTCCGTCCAGCCGGATCTCCCTGAAGGGATCCTTGGCGAGGTGAGCCAAATCATGCGCGGTCCGCTTGCGTCCGGTCGTTTTGGAGCGGGGCTGAATGACGGGGTTTCACACTTCATCGGCTCGTTGGCGAGGAAGGTTGGATTTCCCGCGCAGGACATTGATCAGGTTCAAATTGCCACTGCTGTGACGACCGAGCCGTTGCCCACCCCAAGTCCCGCTGCGGAGCCAGTCGAGACTGTGGTTAAGCCAGCGAGCGAGGAAAAGCTTACCGTTAGCACGCGGCCCTTTAGAGTTAACAAACCGAAAGAGATCGCACCACCGGCAAAGGCGAAGTCAGCGTCCTACGTCAACACTCCCGAGGACGACGCAGACGAAGCCGAAGAGGTGGAACTGGTGTTGACGTTGCCGCTTGCGGAACGTCCGGCCAAGCTCAAGGAGTTCTTGGAGGCCTTTCCCAATTCGAAATCGCGAGCGCGAGCGATCGAGTTGCTTATCAGCACGTACGCAGGTCTCGGTGATCAAAAACTCAAGGACGGCGACCGAGCCGCGGGATTGCAAGAGTTGTCGTTGGCAATCAGCGAGGTGCCGGCGAACATTTCAGATAAGTTGTTTGCGGGTGTGGTAGCCCAGATTCCTTCCAACCTCTATCTGCGCGGCGAGCGCGAGGCTGCTTTTGAAGCCGCCCGGGCGATCGAAGCGAAATTTGGAACAGACCCCAAACGTTTGCTGGTGCTCTCATCTTTCTATTTGGGAGTTGAGGAGGGTGAACAGGCGGCAAGGCTGGCGGCAGAGGCAGTCAAACTTGCTCCCGAAATGGCTGATGCTCACCGCGCTTTGGGATTGGGATTACACATCGCTTTACGCCTTGATGAGGCGGCGGGCGAATACAAACGCGCGCTCGAGTTGGACCCTAAAACGAAACAAGCAACGCGCCGCAGCCTGGCCGACTTGAATCGCGCTTCGGGAAAAACCGAAGCGGCCCTCGCACTCTATCGTGAACAACTAACGGTGGAACCCGGCGACCGCGCCGCGCGCGCGGGAGTTGTGCTCTCCCTACTTGAACTTGGTCGCGCTGAGGAGGGACTGAAAGAGCTCGACACTGCGCTGGCCAATGATCCGCAGGATTTGATCCTGCTTGCGGGCGCGGCTTACTGGTTTGCGGCGCACGACAACACTGAGCGCGCCCTGGAGCTGGCCGAGCGAGCGGTGCGCTTGGAGCCGCGTTACACCTGGTCCCAAATCGCAATCGCGCGCGCATTGATGGGACAAAAACGACCGCTGGAAGCCGAACGAGCGATTCGGTTTGCCTTGCAGTATGGAAAGTTTCCTACTCTTGATTACGAGCTGGCGAGTGTTCTCGCTTCGCTTGGACTCTACGACGAGAGCGCGGAAGTCCTGCGCCGTTCTTTCAGCTATGACCGCGGACAAATTGCAACGCAGCTTGCCGGTCGCGTGCCGGTGAGTGCGGATAGCTTTACTGAACTGCTGGCTCCCGAGCGTCGCGCCAGCATTTTTCAGTTTACCGGCGCCGAACGACCGGGCGATGCCGCGATGTTGAAAAATCTTCTGGCTTTCATCAAAGCGACGGAAGCAGGCGAGGGAGAGAGGCTGGACGAGACCCTGGCATCAGCAGCAGCGAAAAAGTTTGCCTCCGGCAGCGATAAGATGCTGGCCTTCAGACAGATCTACGCAGCGAATCGCTTGCTTCGTCGTGGTGTTGCACTGACAACCGCGCTCGAGCTTACCGAAGCAGCCCGAGCGGGTGTTGATGCGGCGTTGGAAGTTCCTGGCGCAACAGTGGCCGTTCAGGCAGAAGAGATGCGCGACATGAGGGCGCGCGCTTTAGCGCAGGGCGGCACCCCTGATGTTCCGGAAGCGTCGCGCAACGTGCTCGCGAACATCATGCGCGGACGCGTCGAGGATTTGACGGGCCTGACTTTGTTCAAGCAAGACAAGACTGCCTTGTCAATAGATCACTTCAAACGCGCGGTGGCAATTCTGCCTGAGGGTACACCGGCGTGGCGCGATGCTCTCTGGCATCTCGGAACCGCGCTCGATCAGGAACGGCAACAAGAGGAAGCGCTCACTTATTACATTCGCAGTTTTAACGCCGGAGATCCCGACCCAGTGCGACGAGGAGTGATCGAGGAGTTGTACCGGAAAATTAACGGCTCACTGGTGGGCCTCGAGGAACGGATCGGCGGGAGCATGGCGAGAAATGTGACGCCCACGAGTCGGATTGATCCTGCGGCGACACCAGCTGCAAGCCCTGAATCCGAAAGGGTAGTAACACCGGAACCCACGCCAGTTCCTACAACCCCACCTCTTGAACCGGTGGCTGCCGCAACTCCTACGCCCGAGCCGATAGTTTTGACGCCCACACCTGAACCGACACCCGCAGCAACTCCGGAAGCCAGTCCCGAACCATCGCCGGTGGCGACTCCCGTGGTTGAGTCATCGCCGGAGCCGACGCCAAGTCCCGAAGCCTCACCAAGTGAAGAACGTCCTACCGCCACGCCGGAACCAACGCG
>DASSCX010000159.1:0-11066 GCA_035697425.1 Pyrinomonadaceae bacterium
CAATCGCCTTCGCTACGGCGCCTTGATAGTGCGCCAAAGATGTCGCCATGTTTTCCGCCGCCACACATCCCCTATTGAAACTTGATTTTGAGAGTAGCCAGTCTAACACGACCACCCAATGAGCCCGCGAAGCGGGCGACATAAGGTAGCCCCGGGCGTTAGCCCTGGGTATCGAGCCAAAAAGATTCCGAGCCCCGCAAGGGGCGACAGAGAGATCGTTGGAAAATCTGTCGCCGCTTCGCGGCTCTTCATTCATATTCTTCGCGATACCCCGGGCTCACGCCCGGGGCTACCTTATGTCGCCTGCTTCGCGGGCTCATTGGGTGGTTCGCTTAACTTTTCAGCGGTGATGTAATAGAGTCAGAGCAAAGGAACAATCAATCAAAATGCAGTCTCAAGCCGACAAACGCGCCCTAATCGTCGTGGACGTACAGAACGATTTCTGTCCTGGCGGCAGCTTAGCTGTCGCGCAGGGCGACGAAGTCGTGCCTCCACTGAACAAACTGATCAAGGAGTTTCTGGAGCGTGGCGAACCAGTATTTAAGAGTCGCGATTGGCATCCAGCAAATACAAAACACTTCAAAGATTTTGGCGGCACCTGGCCCGTTCATTGTGTACAAAACTCGAAGGGCGCTGAGTTCCATCCTGACTTGCTCGATAGCATTCACATTCGCACCATCTCCACCGGCGTCGGCGATGAGGATGGTTATTCAGCATTTGACGGCACCGATCTTAGTTTGCAATTGCGCAGGTTAGGAGTAAACGAAATTTGGGTTGGCGGTCTGGCGACTGACTACTGCGTGAAGCACACTGTGCTCGACGGGCTGAGAGAAGGTTTTGCCGTGAAGGCTTTGGAAGACGCGATGCGACCCGTTGAATTGCAACCTGGCGATGGGGCGCGGGCACTCGAAGAAATGCGAGCCGCCGGAGCGGAGGTCGTGAAAATTCAAAAGGCGGTAGGCAGATGAGAAGCACGGCTGAAGGCAGTAACTGTTGGTGTTAGTTCGTGTATTTCGTGGTCGTATTTGATCCTCTGAATGCCTCTGCCGTAAGAGAATAACCACGAAACCACACGAACGAACACGAATAACTTTCGAACCCCGGAATTTTGCGACAATCACCGACTCCTGACTTCTGACTCCCAGGTTCATGGGCACCCTAAACTTCGACCGCTATCACGCCGCGATGGGCGATGCTTCCTACAAGGATGCGACGCGGTTGCATGACAAGAAACTCAGTGATGCCCAAGCCACCTTTTATGTCACCCAGCGTAAGCTTGCTTTTGCACCCTGCCTCGGTCACGAGCGTTTAGTAAGACTACTCATCGACAGCCAAATCGACCGCCCGCGACTGCGTTTCCTCGAGCAGGACCGCGGCGGATTGAAACTCTTTTCTAAAGCGATTGAAGACATGCAGTTCGCCGGCAAGATCCGCGCGGTACGCCCCGCGACGATCGTCTTCGCCCAACAGCCGTTCGCTGACATCACCGGTGCTTTCGGACTTACCCAAGCCCAGGAGATCAAATTCCAACACGCTTTCGATCTGCCGATGACTACTGCCAGCCTGGCGTTGCAGTTTCGCATGGCGGCAGGAGAGCACCGCTGGCTTTCAGATTTCTCCCTGCGCCGCAACGGTGACATTGAGCGCGCGGTCGATATCGCCACCTACGCTTTCATCGGTGGCTTCAACGACACCTCCAACATGGAGGCCGCGCATCGTCTTGATATTCCGGCCGTGGGAACCGAAGCACACTATTGGCAACAGGCTTACATCGAGTTTATGACCGAGCCGGAAATCGAATCGCGTACGGGCAAGCCCAAACACTTTGAGCAGGTAGCCTTCGAGCGGTGGCTTGATGCGAATCCCAACGGCACGACGCTCCTGCTCGACACGATCGACGTTTACATGGGCGCTGTGCACGCGGTGATGGCGGCAACGTCTACGGAAGCACGGCGACGTGCCTTCAAAGGTTTTCGCGTCGATTCCGGCGACCTGGCTGAACTCGGCGCCTGGTGTTATCGCTTTTTCGAAGCCAACGGTTTGCGCGCGTTACGTCCAAATCTCACCGGGGATCTCGATGTGGAAAAAGTGCGGGCCATAGTGGACGAGTTTCCTGAAGCTGCGGGCTTCGGCATCGGCACGAAGCTCTCGAGCGAAGTTCGCGCCGTGGCTGGAGTGATCTTCAAACAATGCGTGATCGATTCGCGCCCGACGTTGAAAGCTTCAAACTCACTTGATAAGACGACGCTACCCGGGCGGCTGCAACTGTTCCGTGGGATCGATGTGCGCGGGAATTACGTTGCCGATGTAACGGGACTCGATGATGAAGAAATCGAAATTCCCGGCGCCGTTAGTGTTGAACGTCTTTTAGTTCCCTTTTGGGAGAAGGGACAGCACGCCGCTATTCCATCAATCGAGAAACAAAAAGCTACTGTCGCTGAGCAACGCCAGCGATTCCCAGATATCAACACCTATCCACGCTCCTTGAGTGAAAGGCTGAAAACTTTAGTGGAAGACCTTACGGCGCAAATGCGCGCCGACCACTCTGGCTGGCAGGAAGTAGTGAAGTTGCCGGAATCGGTGCCAGGTGAACTGGTCAGTAAGTAGTTGCTGAATCGATGAAAGTCGCACCCATCAAAACTACAATAACTTTGACAGACGTTGAGAAGATCGATATCCGTATTGGTACCATCGAAGCTGTGGAAGATCTCGAAAACTCGAATAAGCTAGTGCGGCTGGTCGTAGATTTTGGGGATCATAAGCGTCGGATTCTTGCGGGCCTCAAGCAGGAGCGTGCTAACCCGCGCGAGCTGGAAGGTAAACAGGCTTTGTTCGTGGTGAATCTCGAGCCGAAGCAGATGGCGGGTGAAATCTCAGAAGGGCTGTTGTTTGATATTGGTTACGGTGATGGCGAGGTGCCTTGCCTTGCAGTTCCCGAGCGGCAAATGCCGAATGGCAGTCGAGCAGGTTGAAGAGTTACCCCGAAGATTGATGAGTAATCCAAATGCATAAGGGAATCAGTCATGTGTAGAAATATTAAGATGCTTCACAATTTTAAGCCTCCGGCAACAGCCGAAGAGATTCGCGCCTCGTCGTTGCAATTTGTGCGGAAGTTGAGTGGCTTTAACAAACCCTCAAAGGCAAACGAGCTCGCCTTTAATCGCGCCGTAGACGAGGTGGCCAAAGCCGCCCACGAGCTGCTGGACTCACTTGTAACTAACGCGCCACCGCGCGACCGGGCAGTTGAGGCTGCCAAGGCTCGCGCTCGCACGGCGGAACGGTTTCGTGAAACACGAGTAAGCGGATAACAGAGTCCTGCAAGTACACTTCGCTTTCCAACCTCTACCCCCTAAGGAGGAACCGTGCCCAAACTCAATTGGAACCGAACCATCATCGGCGGGCTTGTCGCTGCGATCATCTATTTTCTAACTGACGGCTTCTTTCATGAGTCAGTCGTACGGGCTGACTGGGATTCAGTTTATGCGGCGCTGGGTGCGCGCGAACCAACAGAGAGCGCCGGCAGCATGGTGTATTTCGCCATCTTTGAACTCGGCCGCGGGTTTATCTCGGTTCTTCTTTACGCACTGATGCGCGCGTTTTTCAAACCGGGTCCAAAGACTGCGGTCCTTGCAGGCATCGTCGCCTGGCTAGCGTTTTCCGTAACTGGTCCGGCCCAATTCATACCCTTAGAGTTCTACTCGCATGCGCTCTGGGGCAAAGTGGCGGCATTTCAACTCGTCACTTCCGTCGTCGCCACAATCGCCGGTGCGGCGATCTACAAAGACAAGTGATCGGAGACAAGAATGGCTAAGGCAAGCGGAACATTTGCGGTAAAGGTAACTCCCCAGGCGCCTGATGAAGACGACGCATCAGGTGTCGGCCGTCTCCTCTTGGATAAACAGTTTCAAGGAGATCTCGAAGCCACCAGCAAGGGACAGATGTTGGCTATGAGCACGGCGGTTGACGGCTCTGCGGGTTACGTTGCAATGGAGCAGGTGACCGGCACGCTGCACGGAAAAACAGGCTCCTTCGCTTTGCAGCACTTCGGCAAGATGACGCGCGCGGTTCCAGAATTGAATGTCATAGTGGTGCCGGATTCGGGCACGGGTGAACTGGAAGGACTGTCGGGCAGGATGCAAATTATCATTGCGGATGGAAGTCACTCCTACGAATTTGAATACACGATTGGGTAGACGTTCTTTCTTATTGCTCACCACAACTTAAGCGCAGAGACACAAAGGCGCTGAGACACTGAGGAAACCATTCAATGCTTTTCGTCGTGCTTAGTGTTAATTCGTGGATCGTCCCTGTGGCATGAGGGGATACGATCCACGAAATAACACGAGACACCACGAAAGGAGACTGTGCTTTTACTATCAAGACCGAGTGTTTTCCTTTGCGCCTCCGCGCCTTCGCGTCTCTGCGCTTAAGTTGTACGCAATTTCTCGCAACGGACAGACATTGTCACGTCAAACATGACTCAGGCGTCTCCAGAACAACGAAAGTTATTACGCCACTTCCTGGCGGCGCTCGCGTATCGCACTCAAAAAGCGCTGCGCGACGCGCCCGCTCATTTTGGTTCTTTTCGCGCGGGATCCGGGACCCGGACTCCAGCTGAACTAATTTGCCACATGACGAGTGTGCTCGGATATGCGCGGACATTTTTCGTCGGCGGGCATTATCGACCGGCGCCACTGCCGTCCCTGACGGAAGAAGTCCAGCGTTTCCATGAACTGCTCTCGGATCTAGGGTCACTTCTCGAGCGCGACACACCGTTGCTGGAACAAATGACTGCCGAACGCTTGCTTCAAGGACCATTCTCTGACGCTATGACACACGCCGGTCAATTAGCCCTACTGCGACGCCTGGCAGGAGACCCGGTTGCGCCGGAAAACTTTATCGTGGCCGACATCGATGGCCAGCGGCTCGGATCGCAACAACCTGATCCTGTTAGCCCGGATGAGGTCTGGCCGGAAGCACCAGCGGGATGGCGCCCGACAAGTAAGAGCTCTAGCTAACGATTATGCTCACCATTGAATTTAGTCGCCGCCTAGCCTACATCGGCGGCGTGCTTACGCCTCTCGCCGAAACGATCCGCAGGTGGAGCACCTGGCAGCAGAACCCGGCAAATTTCTTCGACGACTATTTGCTGGGAGCACTTCTGATTTACGGCGCGTGGCGGACTGGTCGCAATGTTTATGACGGACAAAGAGTTCTCATCGCCGCCTGGGCAGTCGCCTGCGGACTTGGCTACTACTCGTTTTTTGGCCAGTTGCAGAGCTTGAATCGAAACGAAGCCGATCCCGCGCCAATTTCTTCATTGTGGGTGGCGGTAATCAAAGGCGTTGCTTGGGCAATCGCAATTCTTGCTTTGATCGTGAGCTTGCAGCGCCTACCGAACCGAGACTCGCCCTAGAGGATCGCCGGCGTCTCGCCCGCAACGCGCAGCGCATAACTTCAAGCGCAGAGACGCGAAGGCCCAGAGCCGCAAAGGAAAACAATGGCGATTGCGGATTGGCGATTGGCAATTGCCGGTTAGCCGAAGTCAGTGTCCGAACATTTCTGAATAGCCGGTGGGCCTTTGGACCGCCATCGGCAATCGCCAATCGGCAATCGGCAATCGGAAATCGGCTGAAACCGGCATTGCCCGCGAAACTAAGTTATACTGCCCCCGTTCCCCACATCATTTCTACTTTCACGGAGTACTTCAGAATGAGATTAATGATCATCTTGTCTTTGCTGATCTGTGTGCCCGCCTTGACGCTGACCCGGGCCAGCGAGCCGCAGAAGCCGCGCAAGCTCTTTCCTTACAATTACACCATCGACGATTTGCCGAATGGGTTACGACTGGTAACGGTACCCACGGATTACCCGAACCTCGTCGCGCTTTATATCGTGGTGGCCACCGGCTCGCGCAATGAAGTTGAGCCGGGCAAGAGCGGCTTCGCTCACTTTTTCGAACACATGATGTTTCGCGGCAGCGAAAACTACACCGCCGATCAGCGCGAAGCGATCTTCAAGCGAGCTGGAGCTGAAACCAATGCCTACACCTCCGACGACCGGACGGTTTACCACGCGGTGTTCGCTAAAGAGGACCTGGACGAAATCATGAAAATGGAGGCCGATCGGTTTCAACGCCTGAAGTATGCCCTTCCTGAATTTCAGACCGAGTCGCTAGCCGTAAAAGGTGAGTACGACAAGAATAGCGCCAATCCATTTTCTAAACTCTATGAAGTGCTGCGCGAGACCGCTTTCAAAACTCACACTTACTCGCACACCACAATGGGCTACCTGAAAGACATTCAGGACATGCCGAACCAGTTCGAATACAGTCAGGAGTTTTTCAAGCGCTTCTATCGTCCGGAGTACACTACCGTGGTGCTTGTAGGCGACGTCACGCAGCAGCGCGCGCTGGATTTGACGAAAAAGTATTATGGAGATTGGAAGCGCGGCGACTACCAAGCCAAAATCCCTGCGGAACCGGCCCAGACGGAACCGCGCACAGCTCATATTGATTGGCCTTCACCGACCTTGCCGATCGTAGCAGTGGCATTTCGTGGTCCCGCTTATGCGGACGACAAGAAGGACAAACTGGGATTGGATCTTTTGGCGCAGGTGGCCTTTGGTGAAAACTCCGAGTTGTACCAAAAGCTTGTGCTCAAAGAACAGAAAGTAGACGTCCTCGGACCCGACTTCAGCAATCAGATCGATCCGGAACTGTTTGTTGTCCTGGCACGAGTAAAGGACGCAAAAGATGTCGACTATGTGCGCGATCAGATTCAGGCGACGTTCAAGCGCTTCACCACCGAACTGATCCCCGCGGCAAAGCTGGACGCCACTCGTTCCCGCACCCGCTACAGCTTCGCTATGGCCATGAACAGCTCGGCGGCGATCGCCTCGACCCTCGCTCCGTTCATCTCATTGCGTCGCACGCCCGACACGATCGACAAGCTGGCAGCTTTAATGGACACCATCACACCCCAGGATGTGCGGGATCTGGCAGCGAAGTATTTCCAGGATGAAAGCCGCACCATCGTCACCCTCTCAACTAAAGCAAAAGACACCGCTACCAAATCCGGGCAGGAGGACGAAGAATAATGCGTCGCACAATCATCAGCCTTTTGCTCGTCCTTTCCGTCGTCATTCCGGCGGCTGCCTTCAACCGTGCACAAAAAACTATGACAACGAAAAGTGCCAGCGTGCTCCTGCCGACGCGCGCGCCGCTGATCTCGGTAAGAATCCTCTTCATGACTGGCGCTGCTTCCGATCCGAAAGGCAAAGCAGGCGTAGCGGCGCTGACCGCGGCCATGTTGTCGCAAGGCGGCACGCGCACGATGACTTATGAACAGATCGTGGAAGCGATGTATCCCATGGCTACTTCATTCGGTTCGCAGATCGATAAGGAGATGACCGTCTTCCAGGGCGCGACCCATATCGACAACCTCGACAAGTACTACGGTTTGATCAGCCAGATGCTGTTGGATCCAGGTTTTCGCCAGGACGATTTCAACCGGCTGAAAACCGACGCCATCAACTACTTGAAGGTGTCTTTGCGCGAAAGCAATGATGAGGAGCTGGGCAAGGAATACCTCTATAACGTCATTTACGCTGGTCATCCTTACGAACACAACAACATGGGAACAGTAAGCTCGCTTGAGACGCTGACCCTCGCTGACGTGCAGGCTTTCTACAAAGCACATTACACGCAAGCCAACATGGTCTTGGGACTGGTGGGTGGTTATCCCAAAGACTTTCCGGACAAGGTAAAAGCAGACTTCGCGAAGCTGCCGGCCGGGACGCCTTCCCCCACAAATTACGAAGATCCCAAACTTGCCGCGGGGATGCACATTTCCATCATTCAACGAGAGACGCGCGCAACCGCAGTCTCGCTTGGCTTTCCGATTGCGGTGACGCGTGCTGATAAAGATTGGCCGGCGCTCGCGCTTGTCGCTTCATACTTCGGCCAACACCGTTCCAGCAACAGCTATCTCTACCAGCGGCTGCGCGAATCGCGCGGACTCAACTATGGCGACTATGCCTATATCGAATACTTCCCGCGCGGCATGTTCCAGTTCATGCCCGACCCCAATCAGGGACGGTCATCGCAGATTTTCCAGATTTGGATCCGGCCCGTGGTTCCCGAGAACGGCCATTTTGTGTTGCGGGCGGCGCTTTACGAGTATGACAAACTCGTGCGCGAAGGGATGTCGAAAGAAACTTTTGAGGCTACAAGAGAGTTCCTGATCAAGAACAACAACATTCTGACGCAAACTCAGGATGCGCAACTCGGTTACGCGCTCGACAGTCGGTATTACAACATCCCCGACTACGTCACCTACATGCGCGATCAACTCACTAAGTTGACACTCGCAGACGTGAACAACGCCATTCGCAAGTATCTAAAGTCTGATGCGATGCGAATCGTGATGATTACCAAAGACGCGGAGGCATTGCGCGAAGCGATTGTGTCCAACAGGCCTTCACCGATTACTTACAACTCGCCGAAGCCGAAAGAAATCACGGATGAAGATAAGGTGATTGAGGTCTACAAGATCAACGTGAAGCCTGAGGATGTGGTGATTGTGCCGGTCGGTAAGGTGTTTGAATAAGTGATGGGGAGAAGGGGGCGACGCGGGGATGCGGGGACGCGGAGACAAAATCAAAAACATTTTCCATTTATCATTTGGCATTTCTCATTTGCCATTGGATCAACTGCGTTTGAGCTGCGCGGCGTCTTCCAATGTCCTCGAATCGGATGATCCAATGGCAAATGAGAAATGAGAATTGACATATGGAAAATGTGTTTGGGATCCGTGTCACCCAGTCTTCCCATCCCCGCGTCACCCCGTCCCCGCGTCTCCCTTTCCCTAGTCTCCGCTGACGCTTGCCCGGATCCGCTCGTCCTCACGTTCCGTTTGTGCTTGGGATGGTGCTTCAGTCGCAGCCGGTGCCTGTCGCCGCTTTCTTAACCTTCCCAACCTGGCCGTAACGCCCGACCAGGCAGTGGCAAAACGGTGAGCCCGTTTTGTCGAACGCAAATCGTCAAGTAGAGAATAAGCAACAGGGGTAGCAATTAAGGTAAGCAATAACGAAAGCGTTTGCCCGCCAATTACCACGATGGCAATGGAACGTCGTTCTTCAGCGCCCGGGCCCGTGCCCATCGCGAGCGGCAACATAGCACCTACCAAAGCGAGCGTAGTCATCAAGATTGGCCGCAAGCGATCGCGAGTGCCTTGCATGATCGCTTCGTAGCGCTCAATCCCGCGCGCGCGCAAACTGTTCATGTGATCAATCTGGAGGATTGAATTTTTCTTCACCACACCAAACAGCACCAGGACCCCCAACGCCGAATAGAGATTCAAAGTGTCGCCGGTTCCCCAGATCGAAAGTAACGCGAACGGCACCGAAAGCGGCAGACTCAGAAGAATCGTGATCGGGTGGATCGTGCTTTCAAACTGCGCCGCCAAAATCATATACATGAAAATGATCGAGAGGATGAAAGCCCAGACAAATTCCTTGAAGGTGCGTTCGAGTTCGCGCGCACGTCCCGACACCGTGGTTGTATAGGCAGCCGGTAAATTCATCTGCGCAACTTCCGTGCGCAAGGCTTCGATGCGATCGGCGAGGGCGTAGCCGGGAGCCACCGAGGCGCGCATTGACACCAGACGTTCGCGGTCAAGACGATCGATACGTGACGGACTGGTGTCGCGTCGAATCCTGACCACGTTATCCAGCCGCACTAATCCACCGCGCGAGGAAGGCACATAAAGGCGGCTGATCGTACCGACATCGTTGCGGTCGCCTTGAATCAAACGCAGCTGGACGTCGTAGTCTTCGTTCGTAGTCTCGTCATGAAAGCGTGATGCTTCTTCGTCCCCGCCCACCATCACTCGCAGACTGGTGGCAATGTCCGAAGTGTCGACACCGAGATCGGCCGCCCGCGCGCGATCGATTTCAACCCGTAGCTCGGGCTTGTTAAGTTTTAGAGAAGTATCCGCATCGACAATTCCGCCCAGCTTTTCTGAACGCTTGACGAGATCGTCAGCGTAGCCGGCGAGCGCCTCAATGTCGGGTCCGCGCAAGTTGAAGTCGATGTCAAAGCGGCCGCCGGCGCCGAAATTAAACGAAGGAGCGTTGCGCACACCCGCTCGTAAGGGAGCAAACTTGCGCAGGCGACTGCGCACCTCCTGCATTACATCCTGTTGCGAGTAGTTGCCGCGAAAGGCGTTCAAGGGATTACCACGCCGAGTTTCTCGCCACAGTCGGCCGAGCGAAAAGGTGCGCTCTTCGTGCGGGGCAATGCGGACATACGCGCCACCCTGGTTAACGCCGCCGAGAAAAGAACCGCCGGCAGAAGAAAGCACCAGGCGCACTCCGGGCGTTGCCAGAATCTCTTTCTCGATCGCCTGCATTCCTTCGTTCATCACGGCCAGGTTCGTGCCCTCGGGCCCGTTGATGTTCACTTCAAACTCGGCTTCGTCGACATTCGTCGGAATGAACTCCTGCTTCACCGAACGATAGAGCGGCACGCTGGAAGCGATCACGACGAGGGCCACAGCCACCACTGCGAGTCGATGCCGCATTGCCAACGCCAGGAGGCGCGAATAGGCTGCGTCAACATAGCGATAGAAGCCGCGCCGCGAAGCGGGCGTTCCGTGACCACCACCCTTCGCATCGTCAACGCGAATCAATCGTGAACTCATCATTGGCGTGAGGGTGAAAGAAACGAGGAGGCTTACCAGGATTGCCACCGCGGCCGTAATGCCAAACTGATAAAGAAAGCGGCCGGAGATCGACGACATGAACGACACGGGCAGGAAGATGACAACCAGGGAAAGAGTTGTTGCCAACACTGCCAGCCCAATATCGCGCGTCGCCTCTTTTGCGGCCTCGCGCGCATTCATGCGTTTTTCTTCAATGAAGCGGAAAATATTTTCCAAAACGACTATGGCGTCGTCGATCACCACACCCACCATCAACACGAGGGCCAACATCGTCACGCTGTTCAGGGTGAAGTCGAGGACGCGCATCATGCCGAACGTCGAGATGACGGAACACGGTATTGC
>DASSCX010000160.1:0-3452 GCA_035697425.1 Pyrinomonadaceae bacterium
GATTAGTCCCTCGCGCTCCAGAGCTATCAGGATGCTATGCACGCTCGCTGATGAACTCATTTTGAATTGCTTACCAATCTCAGCGATCGTCGGCGGCTGTTTGTGAGTCTGTTGATAGCGCGAGATAAATTCCAGGACCTGGCGCTGGCGAGCGGTTACCGGCATAGCAAATCCTCTCTTGAACTAAAATAAAGCCTGTGTTAGATTTTCGGCGTGTTCCGAAAACGGAGCGAATATTAACGAACACGGCGTCGGCGGTCAAGAGGGTGGAGTAGAAAATAGGTGTTATTTAATTACGCGGGCAAGTTTTTTGAGGTCGTCGATAAAACGACGCATTTCCAAACGGCGAGTCTCCTCGTCAGGGGCCCGCAGAATTGAGGAAGGATGAACCGTAGCCATGACATAGGGAGCGAGATCCGATTCCAGGAACTCGCCACGTTGGTTGGTTACGCGGAACTTAAGGCCAAGCAGCGACTGAGCGGCAGTGGCGCCGAGGGCGACAATGACGTCGGGTTTGATAAGAGCAAGCTCGGCCTGAAGCCAGGGACGACAAGCGGCAATTTCACCGGCATTGGGTTTCTTGTGAATGCGACGTTTGCCGCGAGGCTCCCATTTGAAATGTTTCACCACATTGGTTACGTAAGTTTGCAAACGATCGATTCCGGCCGCCGCCAGAGCGCTATCGAATAGTTTGCCGGCCGGACCAACGAATGGTTTACCTGTCAGGTCTTCTTCGTTGCCGGGCTGTTCGCCGATGAACATAACTTTCGCTCGCCGCCGGCCGTCGCCGAAAACTGTTTGTGTGCCGCGCTTCCAAAGATCGCAAGCCCGGCAATCGGCGGCGGCTTCGCGAAGCGAGGGCAGGGAAGGACGATCAGGAATTAAATTAGTAGCTGGTTGATTTGCAAGTTTGCCGCGGGGCATTGTCGACTTCTCCACCCGTGCTCGACATATTTGTGGGGTTATAAAACATGCGCGTTGCATTGTCCAAGGCGACATTTGAAGCTGAGATATCTGGGCGATTTGGCGCAGCTTTTAACTCCCAAAAGCCACCGGCCGAGATAATGGCGACAGGCATTCCGACCGTTGATGCGGCTATTGGAGGACTACCGCGCGGCTCTATTACTGAGATCTTTGGAGCGCCCTCTTCGGGACGTACCAGCTTCATGCTTTCCGTGCTCGCGCACGCAGCAGCTCACAAAGAAGTCTGCGCGCTCATAGACACGAGCGACGTTTTCGATCCCATCACGGCTGCTGATGTGCAGTTGGATTTGGAGCAACTGTTGTGGATCCGTTGTGCGGCGAATGTCGAACACGCATTCAAAGCTACTGATCTACTTTTACAGGGGGGAGGTTTCGGACTGGTGTTGCTGGATCTGGGCGACGTCGCCGGCAAGGATGCGCGACGCATTATCTCTTCGTGGTGGTATCGCTTTCGGCGTACCGTTGAGAAAACACCGACTGTTCTGGTCGTGATTGCAGCCGATTCGTGCGTCCGTTCGTGTGCATCACTGGCGTTAGAATTAAGCCGGGAGACTGATGCCTGGTCGTCGGCAGCGGGAAGCACACCCCCCACGCCCGCTGGTGGTTTACCCACTCACGCAAGCCTACTCTCGGGAGTCAAAGTTCAGCTCGACCGCCACCGCCCGCTCCATGTAGGGAATAGATCGGCCTTCTTTAATGCCCAAGCCCGGACTTAAAACCCACTTCTTGACAGTCTTCGCAGATTTTCGCTAATCTTCGCCTGAGATTAACTGCTCAGCTTTAAATTCCCAATAGGTGGCTATGTTTAGCTGCATTTACTGCCCAGATCTCTCTGCTACCGTCTCTTTAGCCGATTTTGGCTACTCCTTTTCCCCATTGGTCGAGGAGACGGCACCTGATTGTGTAGTGCTCGATGTTGCCGGGTGCGAACTTCGCTTTGGCTCGGCCTACGAGCTGGCGAATGAGATCTTCACCTACGCCACTTGCTCAAAAGCTGAAGGTGGACTGGGTCAAAAGATTAATGTCTCACTCGCAGGAAATCCCGATTCGGCGATCCTCGCGGCGCGGTTCCTGAAAGGAATAACTTTTATCGCGCTGGGAGAAGAACTTACCGCGCTCGGGGATTTGCCGATTGAGAGACTTCTTAGTCCAACGTCCAACGTCCAACGTCCAACGTCTTCATCTCGAAACTCCCACCCCGAAGACCAAAGACTAGGGTTGCCGAAGCAGACATTGGACATTGGACGTTGGGCTTTGGACTCGAAAAGGGCCCAGGAAATTTTAGAAACTTTTAGATTGTGGGGCGTGCGGACGTTTCGTGATTTCGTGAGACTGCCAACAACTGGGGTGGCCGAACGTTTGGGACAAGAAGGCGTCACGCTGCAACAGCTGGCTGCCGGCAAAACAGAACGTAACTTACGACTTAAACAACCCGCGCCGGTCTTCGACAACCTGATCGAGCTGGACTATCCACTTGCAGAACTCGAGCCTCTGTGTTTCATTTTTGCGCGACTGCTCAATCAACTCTGTGCCAGTTTGCTTGCCTATGCGCTGGCGACTAATGAGTTGCGCGTCCGTCTGAAACTGGAAGATGGAACCACACACGAGCGTACGCTATCGCTTCCGGCACCCCTGCGTGATCACAAAATATTTCTGAAGCTTTTGTTGCTCGACACGGAAGCGCATCCTCCGGCGCAGGCTGTCGTTGCTGTAGCCATCGCTTGTGAGCCGGTAAAGCCGCGGGTATTGCAGAGCGGGCTTTTTATTCCGCAAGCGCCTGAGCCGGCAAAACTGGAATTGACCCTCGCGCGCTTGATGAAACTTGTAGGCAGCCGAAATGTGGGCTCGCCCCAGGTGCTCGATACGCATCGACCAGACACCTTTCAACTTAAAAGATTTGTGGTATCCGCGGACAGAAAGATGCGGAAACGCGGAGCTGAGACGGGGGGACTGGGGGACGCATCTTCTCCCCATCGCCGCGTCGCCCAGTCTCCCTATCTCGGCTTCCGCATGTTTCGTCCACCCTTGCGAGCAATGGTTGATACGAGTCGTGGTTATCCACAGCAGATCAGTGCCTGGGGTCCGAATCGCAGTGTGTATGGAAAAGTAGTGCGTCTCGCCGGGCCTTGGCGCAAGACTGGTGACTGGTGGCGTGACGATAGTTGGGGCAGGGATGAGTGGGACATAGCAATTGAGCAATCAGGCTCAGCCAGCGAGCGCGTGACAGTGGCCCACGTTCTTTATCGCATTTATCGAGAACTGGGTAGCGGCGCCTGGTTTGTTGAAGGAAGCTACGACTGAGGCAGGATTGCCGATTGCCAATTGCCAATTGGAATCACAATGAGTCAAGAGTAGTCGAATCATCGAGTCATTATCATTGAATCATTGAATCATTGAGTTATTGAGTCATTGATAATTGCCGTTTGAGCCTTTTCCCATGAATTAATGCCAATGACCCAATTACACAA
>DASSCX010000161.1:0-13795 GCA_035697425.1 Pyrinomonadaceae bacterium
ATCAGACGCATTGGATCGCCTTCGTACCCAAACGTTGGCTGTACTCCTATAAATGCATTTCCGAGTTGAACTCCCTGAATTAACAACTCATTCGCAAATGAATTGATCGACCCCGGCGCCCGGCCCCAATCTTTTTCGATATCATCGACGTAAGGGCAAAGGCGCCGATACTCGTTGAGGCTCATGCGATAACCGACGTTCGCGGGCGCCCCAAACATTTCCGCGTTGCCGCCAAGCACGAGTTCGCGAAGTGCATCCGCGGAACCAAGAATATCTAAGTCGTAACCATCGCGCTTCAGGTTCGTTAGTGTTTCCCAAAGACTCGGAAACACATCCAGGTCTGCGGCGGTGCCGATGTTTCCCTTGTTCGGCGGGAAACAGAACAGCACGAAAGCAAGCTTCAATTCATTACGCGGGGCGGTGCGCAGTCGATTCCAGCGGCTGAGTCGTCGTGCTAAGCGCTCGCAGCGATCCTGTAGTGGAACTGGTTCAACTCCCGCAGCCGGCATGCCACCGTAAACAAAAGGTTCGGTTGCGCCATCAATCTCCGGAATCGCGATCTGCATCCCTGCCTGAACCGGATTCAAGCCGGTTTGCGAGGCCTGCCACGCCTCGATGGTTTGCATATCAAGACTGACTGCCGAACGATATGGCCGATTTAGTCGCTGCAAAAACTCCGCAGCGGCCGCGCTGTCGTTCATCGCCGGTCCGCCGACAAAACTAAAGCCAGTAAGAGACACGATCTGACTAACTCTTGAAAGGTCTTTGGTCTTTGGTCTTTGCTCTTCGAAATTGAGACCTGAGACCTGAGACCTGAGACTTGAGACATTAGACTTCGAATCGTCGACAAAGAATTTCTCGCAAGCCTGGCGGTTATCCATTAAGGTCGAGATTGCCGGGACGACGCTGAGTCCCTCGGCTTCAATTGCTCTGATCAGCGCGTCGTAATGCTGACGCGTGTTACTGATGATCTGCGGCCGCATCAACAGCAATCCAATTGTCGTGTGGGGATTGAGCGGTTCGAAGTCCGAACTTCGAACTTCGAACTTCGAACGTTTTAAGTACCACTTCCGATAAGCCGCAAATGTCTCGAACAACGCCGGGGCATCCGGATGGTAGATCGCGACTGAAGGCATTGTGGCCGGTAGCGGGAGTTTCTTTAACGCTTTGAGCCGGGTGTCCGGGACATACTGTTTCAAAGCGAAGAGGATCATGGTGCGAATGTTTGCGGGAGTCTGCTGCAGGAAATAACAAAAGAGGTAAAGGTAGTTTTTGACGTCGCGCAAGGTGCCGGCGCTGGGTACAAAACGAAGAATCGCCGGCACGCGATCGACGAGCTTTAGATAAGCGCTGTGGTCCCGCTTCCGCTTACCTGACTCGCCGTTCGCCCCGCTTGTTCGCGCCTGGCGTCCAATCCAGGACCCGGCAGCACCCATCAGCCCTAACGCTCGCCCAGCCTTGCTTCCGATTCCTCCCCGTGTCCCCGAGTCACCGCTTCGCCGCGTCTCGGTTTCCTTGCCGGCGAATACCTTCGCAACATCCAACTTTCCCATGCGCGTACGCCGCATCAACTCGGGCATGCAGTTGATGACGATTACAGCATGGTGACGCTTTCGATGTTCGTCGAGCGAGGCGAGAAGTCGCGTGGCATTCTCACCGTCCATTACGTGAATGATGAAAACTAAATCAGTCTGACTTAGGTCGCGTTCAACGGTGGCCCACTCGTTTTGATCGAGGGCGGCACCGAAGTTATAGGCAGCAACGTGCAGGTCGAGCTGGTAGTCGTGATTGATCTCGCGCTCCGCATTTTTCAGCGGCGCCAGCAGACTAGACCCGACGTAGAGAACTGTTGCCTTCATTTTTCTTTTGGTGTCAGATTCTTTTGGTGGTCAGCGTTCGATCAAAACAAAACCAACCACGAAACCACACAAAATGTCACGAAGGGATTTGCCCTTCGTGTTTGTTCGTGTCACTTCGTGGTTCATGGTTCTTGCCCCGATTGTCGTTCACCGATTAGATCACGTAACGCTTCTAGCTTTGGACGCGCCACAAAGTTAATCAAAAGCTCAACCCTCATTCGCGTTATTCTCATGTAATTGAGCAGTTGACCTTCTTCAATCGGTGATAGTCGAACCATGTTCTTATTCTCAACGATGATCTGGTTGAAGCAGACAAAATCAGGGAAGTACTTTTTTTCTAACAATCGCTCCTTGTACCAAATTCTAAGCTCATGCTGTGGCTCAAAAGGCAGGCTCCTGTGAGCTCGCTTTAGTCTGCTGTCCGTGTGCTTTCGTGTCGTTTAGTGGTTCAGCATCTTTTGAATCAAAAAATGCAACCACTAATTCACACGAACTAACATGAATTTCACTCTTCGCTTTAGTCTGATTGTTCGTGTGCTTTCGTGGAGTTTAGTGGTTCAGCGTCTCGTGACTCAAGAAGCGTCACCCCTAATTCACAAGAAATCGTTTGAGGGTAGGAACCAGCGGATTAGCCCACTCCCTCCAACTGATCCTCAAGACTGCTACTAATCTCCTGCAACTTCGCGAGTACAACCGGATCGGGATCCCAGTAACCACGGCCATTCGCCTCCAACAAGCGTCGCACGAGTGAATGCGCGGAGTGCGGATTCAAGTTTCGCAGCCGCTCCAGCATTGCTTGATCGATCGCAAACGTTTCCGCTACTTCCGTGTACACCCAATTGTCGACGGCATCCGTCGTCGCGCTCCAACCAAAAGTGTTCGAGACGTGGTTCTCGATCTCAGCCACACCACGAAAGCCGTGATGCAACATGCCCTCGTACCATTTTGGGTTCAGCGTCTTGGCGCGCGTTTCCAATTGCACCGTTTCTTCGAGCGTCCTAATCTTCGACTCTCGCGTCAACGAATCGGACAAATAGATTGCCGGGCGTGCATTCGCCCTCTGCTCCACCGCCTTTGAAATCCCGCCCAGGTATTCAAAGTAGTGATCTACATCCGTGATCCCGATCTCAAACGTGTCAATGTTTTGGTATGTCGCCTCAACTCGCGAGAGGGCCCGATCCATCGCTACCTTTGCTTCGCGCCCTTCTATGGAGCGCCCGCTCGAATCACGGCCGTACGCAAAACATTTCCGCGTTACGAACAAATCACCAAGGGTCTCTTCGCGTTCCCATTGCGAGTCGAGCACCATGAAGTTGACGTTCGTGCCATAGTTCCCCGGCGCATTTGAAAACACCCGCGCAACCGCATCATCAAATTCGCAGGCTCCTTCGTACATCTGCTCGTCCACATTACGCCTGACATAGTTAAGCTCGCTCGGTTCGTCGAGTTGGGCCACCAAACGGACGGCCTTATCCAGCAATTGCACGGTCGGACTAAAGAGGTCGCGAAAGATTCCGGAGATGGTCATCACCACATCTATCCGCGGGCGCCCGAGAACATCGAGGGAAATAGCTTCAATTTCCGTCACGCGATTAAGTGAGTCGCGCACGGGCTTCACGCCGAGCAACCAGAGTGCTTGCGCTACTCCTTCACCTTGCGTCTTGATGTTATCTAGTCCCCACAGCACCAGGGCCATTGCTCGTGGATAACGTCCATTCTCCTTTAGATGACGAGCGAGAAGATTGTTGGCGACCGTCTCCGCGCGCGCATAAGCAAGCGGCGCGGGAATGTTGTAAGGATTGACGGCGTGTGTGTTTCTTCCGGTCGGCAGGATGCCCGGATTTTGCACGATGTCTGCGCCCGGGCCCGCTTCAATGTATTCGCCACGAAGCGCACGCAACAACGCCTGATTCTCCCCGTTGGTTTCGAGTTGTTTGGAAACGTTGGCCAGCAGGCCAAAGACCGGGCGAGATAATTCTGGGTCCACATGCGCCGCATTCATCAACAACGAGACCGCAGCGTCAGCTCCTGAATCAACAAACTCCTTCACTGATAGCGAGACAATCTCAACGACTTGTTCGTCCCCCGCGCAGACACCAAGACTTTCCGCTACCAGATTAGGCAAAGCGCGGGCTCCGGCTTCAGGGCGATCAAATGAAGCGATCATCCGAAGCATGTCCGCGCGTTCAGCGACTGCCCCGGGCTGACCGAATACGTGCAGCCCAGTTGGAATCAACCGCTCCTCGATCTCAACCAGTTGGTTGTAGAGTTCGAGAACCTGGCGGTCACGCTCTGTGGCTCCACCGCCATCCTGTGATTTCAACTGGTCGAGCTGCTGTTTCATCGTTGGCGACTGCATTCTAAAAACTTAGGGTTCGGGAATACGTGCAGTCAGAGGCTTTGCACAAAAAGTCGGGCGATACGTGCTACGACGATGAATCACCTGCCTATCACATTTTCACCTGGCTTTAGCCAAGTGGAAACTTGGGCGGTAATCTACGGGAAACCGTTTAAACGGTTTCCCTAACACAGTGTCTTACACTCGTCACCTGACTGAAGTCAGGTGTGAATGAGAGGAGCAGGGTTCTTTTGTGCAAAGCCTCAGTCAGTATCAGGTTTAGTCAGAAAGAGCGGTTTGCCGCCGCTCCAAGTGTCCTTTAAGCCAGCTGGCAATACTTGGCACCGAGTCGCTTCGCCACTGCCGCGGCGTCTGCGGTACTTATAAAAGTGCTTTGCGTATCAACTACTGTCAGACTCACCCGCTCTTTACGGATCGCCATACCGAGCAATTGCAGCTCTTGATCAATCGCCACCTGGCGCGAGCGACGGTCACTAGTCACTGCCGCTCTAAGCGCGACATTAGCATTGCCGTCAGTAAACAGGAGGATGGAGACTTCGCCCACCTTTCCGCTCGAATTCTTTGCGAGTTTTAAAGCGCACGCGAGGCCGGCCGTGAGGGGGGTACCACCGCCGACGCGCAGCGAATCAAGCACACGACGAGCGCGCAGGATGCTGCGTGAAGCAGGTAGGTACACTTGAGCAGACTCGCCGCGGAATCCCACGATCGCAACCTGATCGCGCCGGATATAGGATTGCTTGAGGAGCTTAAGGACGGCAATTTTCGCTAGCTTGATGCGATGCCAAGCCATACTGCCGGAAGTGTCGATGACAAATATAAAAAGCCTGCCCGTCTTGCAACTGAGCTCCTTGAAACGAAGGCTATCGGTTGCGATCCGGCGGGGTGAAGATCCGAAGGGAGCGAGATGGCTTGAAGCTGCCGCGCGCAACGTGGCATCGACGGCCACGCGTGATCCTTCACTTCTGTTAGTGGCCGCTCGCACGTATCGTCCGCGAAGAAAATTCCTGGCTGAACTACCTCCCGCACGGCGGCTGCTTTGCGACGCTCTGCCGATTTTTAATTCGCTTCGCGACGATGGCATCTTTGGCAGCCGAACATCGCGGTTCTTAGTATCTTCAACCGGCATCGTCGATGTTTCCCTGCCATCACTCTCAGGGGCAACCGCACTCGCTACCCGGCGGCGTTCATCAGAATTTCGCGCCCTCGAACTATCGCCTTGACTTACGGTCTGTGGACGCCCTCCCTGATCTCCATCGCCACCTGAACGATCACTGCGGGTCGTCCGTGTTTCCGGAAAAAGTTTTTCAAGCACCAGCTGAATTCGTTCAGTCTCCGCCCTTTCCTCTAAAGGATCGCGCCGGACGCGATGACGCAAGGCCATCGCCGCGACCCGCATAATCTCAGAGGGACCGACTTTCTTTTTGCCTTCAAAGGCCGCGAGCGAGCGCGCTGCCTTGCTGATCGTTAGTTCACCGCGATGGCCGTCAATTCCTAGTTCCGCGCAAAGCTCGGCAATCTTGCGCAACAGCGAACGCTCAACTTTGATTGAGCCTGCCTGCTTTTGGGCGGCAACTATTCTTTTCCGCAACTGCCCCTGTTTGTCCGCAAAAGCTATTGCGAAGCTCTCCGGATCACGATCGTAAGCTTCACGCCTTTCCACAATCTCCACCCGGTCGTCCAACTCAGCTTCGGTTTTGACTTCGACATTCAAACCGAAACGATCCAGCAATTGTGGGCGCAACTCACCCTCTTCAGGATTGCCCGAACCAATCAAAACAAAGCGAGCGGGATGAGCTACAGAAATATTTTCCCGTTCGACCTTGTTTTGGCCTGTTACGGCGACGTCGAGAAGCAGATCGACCAGATGATCTTCAAGGAGGTTTACTTCGTCGATGTAAAGGAAGCCTCGATTAGCGCGAGCAAGCAGGCCTGGCTCAAATGCTTTCACACCATCTGCCAGGGCCCGTTGGATATCAATGGAGCCACAGACACGATCTTCGGTTGCCCCTAGAGGTAGATCGACAACGGCCACCCGAGCTCGTTCCCGATCCAGTTTCTTCTCGGAAGCTGACTGCGCGCGACAGGCATCGCAGGCAGCATTGATGTCCATTGGATCACAGCGATAGGGGCATTGCTTGGCAACCCAAACCTCAGGCAGCAATTCCGCAAGTCCGCGCACTGCTGTCGACTTGCCTGTTCCGCGATGACCCATGATTAGTATTCCCCCAATCGACGGATCGATTACGTTCAGAATTAAGCCGAGCTTCATTTCTTCCTGGCCAACGATTGCGGAAAAGGGGTACATGGGAACTGAATTGCTCGTCTTTGCGTTTTCGGGTCGCAGTGACATGTGATCGACTGGCAAATTGCTCTTTGGAGTTTTCATTCGCGGCATCAATTCTTTTAACTGAAAAGCCCGATGGCGGCAAGGGGGACCTCCTTTTCAGGAGCAAATTACCGACCGATTGGAACCCCTAAATTTTCTATAAAGTCGACGACAAAAAGTATTGACAGCGAATCTGGGAAGTAATAGAGTCCCGCCCATCTCACAGTGGTTCTTGCCCAGTATTCAACACCCCGACTTTAGCCCAGTTTGAAGAGCGACCGTTTACTCATGACGGTCAGACACTCATTTACCTGGCTCCCGTAGGAAGACCACCTACTTCCCGGCCAGCCTTAACGAACATCAGGGCGCAAGCAGGTTTCCATTTACAGCGGATCAGTGCAATTGCCGTAAGGCAATTTGCCTAATCGTCCATACCTTTCAGTTCCTAGCTCCCCGGAGGTGAGCCGCGAAATGTTGAAATCTCTCAAGCTCATTGCTTTTGTTCTCTTCGCGACAGCCATCGTCTTGCCGATATGGATGTCGACCGTCGTAGAAGGCCAATCGGCAAGTGAGGCTCTTACGACTGACATGGACGCCAAAACTCCAAACGATTTATTCAATGGCTTTGGCGCTCTGGGTACACCCATTGACGAATGCGTGGCGGAGCCTGAACCGCCGACCGCGCGAGGCAATGGCAGATTCGAAGACAACAAGTTCATTTTCAGCGAACGGGAAACAGTCGCTGACGGGCTGGGTCCCACATACAACGATGTCGGATGCGTTGAATGTCATCAATCAATTGATGTCGGCGCATTCGGACAACAAATGGAATTCAGTGCCGGTCACCTTGTTAACGGGCTCTTCGTCGACGCCCCCGGCGGTCAATTAGTTCATGCCCGTGGAACCGATTCCGACATTGTCGAGCACATCACCACAGGTGAAAACGTAAGGGCATTCAGAGTTGTAACCAGTGCTCTTGGTGACGGCTTTGTGGAATGCATTTCAAACACAGCGCTGCAAAACAATGTAGCGGCACAGCCCTCTGGTCAGCGGGGCACGTTGACCGCAGTGCCGGTAGTTGAGGCAAACAATGCCCTGCGTATTGGGCGGTTCGGTTGGAAGTCACAACACGCCAGCCTCGTGTCTTTCGCCGGCGATGCTTACCTCAATGAAATGGGCATTACGAACAAGTTCGATGGAACTAACGGAAGAAGTTCCTCAGACCCCGCAGCAGGAACAACTGAAAATCCGTGCACTACTGCCGAAGGCGTGAAGAACTGCACCGGTGCACCTTTTGATCCGGTTGCGGATCCCGAAGATGATGGCAACGACGTGCTTGCGTTTGCAGACTTCATGGCTGCAACTCGAGCACCCGGTCGTCAGAATCCGATTCCAGCCGCAGCGGTGCGCGGAGATCCGTTGTTCACATCAGTAGGTTGTGCCGTCTGTCACACACGAACTTTCCAGACCGCCGCTCCAGGCACTTCGATTAATGGTGGCGCGTTTTCGGTTCCCGCGGCTCTGGGCAACAAAATAATCCATCCGTTCAGCGACTTCGCGTTGCATAACATCGGCACTGGTGACGGCATCGTCCAAAATGGCGGGCAGTCTACCGCGAACCAAATACGGACAGCGCCTTTGTGGGGTATCCGTGCTCGCAACCGTTTCCTTCACCAGGGGTTGAACGTGACTATTTCCGAGGTAATCCAATTACACGCAGGTCAAGCGACCACGTCTCGGAATAACTTTAACGCGCTCAGCGCTGCACAGCGATCGGATCTAATAGCTTTCGTCCTGTCGTTGTAGCGTCAAAGCACTTTACAGGTCCCGTAACTTGAAGCTCGCCGGACTCCTCCCATCCGGTGGGCTTCGTTCCGCTGATTTGCCGACGGCGTCGGCAGGTTGTGAAACACCATTCCAGGCATTTTTAGTTGCGGAGGCAATCAATGGCCAACCTTCGTGCAATCAGAGTCATTTCAGCAGGAATCGATTCATACAAGCTCGGCAGTTGTTTGGCAGTTCTAATTTTCGCTTTAGGTTTCGCCAGTTGCGCGACAGCCGACAAACCAAAGACAGAAACGGCGCCCGCCGTGATAGCACACACGGAAGAAGTTGCGCTGCCAGCTACGGTTCCACCACCAGAAATTAACGATGTGAAGGCAGCGGTAAAGCGAGTATTCAAAGATAGTGTGGAGCTCGATTCCAGTCGCAAACCCATCTTCATCGACGGTGATTTCAACGGCGACAGTTCGCGCGATCTAGCCGTCGTAATAAAACCAGCGCCAAACAAACTTGCCGATCTGAATGAAGAATTTCCTAACTGGATCCTCAAGGATCCCTTTTCAGGGGACGTGCCGCACGTTCCCCGACTGCGCGTGGCTGCGGACGACACGTTGCTGGCTGTGATCCACGGATACGGAACTAATGGGTGGCGAGATCCGGAGGCGACACAAACATTCCTGCTCAAGAATGCCGTGGGTTCGGGGATGACGATTTATCAGGCCAAGGATTTGACTAAAGCAAACAAGGCGAAGAAGACGCCCTACCTGCGTGGCGACGTGATTAGCCAAACTGTCGACCGCACCCCGGGCTACCTCTATTTTGCGGGAGCTACCTACTCCTGGTACGACGCCAGAACTTTCAATGCCGACAAGGAAACAGGCATGGCCCACTTGCGACAAAAGAAAGTGAAGTAGCGGAACCCGACTTGGTAGGGGGGAATTGTACTCAGCTTCATGAGGTTCGGAGGTTAAGTAAATGAGTTTCAAAAGCTGGCCAGCTTGGACATCACTATTCCTGCTCATGTCGCTTTCATCTACGAGTGGCGGAGTGAACTACAACCCAACCCCGGCGGACCCGCGAATCGATCAAGAACCATCTTCGCCGACCAACTTCATCACAGCCGAAGAATTGAAGGCAAAACTGGCAAAGAACGAGGCCGTAACGATCATAGATGTGCGGTCCGCCAATGGAATTGATGACAACAAGATCAAGGGCGCTGTTTATGTGAAACTTAGGCGCTTGAAGTACAGATTGGCTTTTCCGCCACTAAAAGATGTCCCGCGAGATCGCGACGTCGTTACCTATTGCGCCTGCCCCAATGATGAAGCCAGCGTCCGGGCCGCACAGGTCCTTCGCGAATCGGGATTCACGCGTGTTCACGTCCTGAAAGGTGGTTGGGTAATTTGGAAGAAAGCGAATGGACAGATCGAACGCACAGTTCGTGGGGTTTGAAAGAGTATCCCGAAAGAATCGCGCGCACACCAAGTCGTCAAGGCCTTAGATTCTCCGCACTGAATGCTTTTCCACGAAAAGTTCAATACAATGACTTTGCTAGCGACCCGACATTCGAAGGCGGAGGCCGTCAACTATCCTGGAAGTGGCAAACTTACGATGCGTGCGGGGCGACCGGCTGCTTTTCAGCGATATCAATTTTTCGCTCTTGCCCGGTAATGTCATACAACTAACGGGTCCCAACGGCAGCGGCAAAACCAGTCTCTTAAGAATAATCTGCGGGTTGTTAACCCCCGCGGAGGGCGAAGTTCGCTGGCAAGGCACCAACATTAGATCGTTAGGCGAGGAGTACTCCAAGTCGCTCAGCTACGTCGGGCACCGCAACGGCGTCAAGGAAGAACTAAATCCGATCGAGAACTTGCGCATCTCTAATGGACTCGCCGGTATTTCGTTGACTCCGGCAGCCGCAAAGAGTGCGCTGGGAAAAATCGGACTGACGGGAAGAGATACCTTGCCGGCTCGCTTGCTTTCCGAAGGCCAGCGACGTCGCCTGGCGCTGGCTCGCCTGATTACCTCCGGAGCAAAATTATGGATCCTGGATGAAGTGTTGACATCGCTGGACCGCTCCGCTATCGCTATTATGAAGACATTAATAGTAGAGCATTTGCAGAACGGCGGAATGGCAATTATTGCTACACATCAGGAACTGAATCTCTCTGCAGGTTCGTTACAGCGACTCGAACTTGCATCGTGAACGCTTCTTCTCCCCTATCAATGTTTCGCTGGATCGTTGTCCGCGATCTGACTTTGGAATGGCGCCGGCGCACCGATGTCTTATCAACACTTTTTTTCTTTGTGATTGTCGTCAGCCTTTTTCCTTTGGGAATCGGTCCCGAACTGGCGTTGTTGAGAACCATCGCTCCGGGGGTTGTCTGGGTAGCGGCATTGCTGGCGTCGATGTTGGCTTTGGGCAGGCTGTTTACAAACGACTTTCAGGATGGAACGCTTGAGCAGCTGTTGCTCACCCCGCAGCCTTTGTATCTAATCGTGCTGGGGAAAGTCCTGGGATTGTGGTTATTTAGCGGTTTGCCGCTCGCGCTCCTGGCCCCCGTACTGGGAATTCAGTTTGGATTGTCACGGGACACGCTGGTCGTTTTAGTCGTGTCCTTATTAATTGGAACACCGGTACTGGGTTTGATCGGATCGATTGGCGCCGCTTTAACGCTGGGGCTCCGCAGTGGCGGAGTGCTCATCTCGTTGCTAATCTTGCCGCTGTATATTCCGGTGTTGATTTTTGGCGCCGGCGCAGTGGACGCGAGTATCGCGGGATTGAGTCCCCAGGCGAACCTCTCGTTGTTAGGTGCGCTGCTTGCAATAACGCTCGTGTTTGCTCCGTGGGCGACTGCGGCTGCGCTTAGGATATCTTTAGAATGAAGAACGAGCTTTGTACTTTGTGCTTTGTTCATTCGCCGCTTATTATTGCTGACTTTTCCAGGAGATATGACTTTACCCGAGGCGCTTAATTCTTTGACTGTATGCGCTGAAACACTAAAACCAAATACAAAGTTCAAAGTACAAAGCTCGTAGTTCTAAATCTATGAACCTCTATAAATACGCAGCCCCTGCGAATTTTTACCCTCTTGCTGGCAAACTCATTCCCTGGTTCGCTATTCCGGCGGCGATCCTTTTCGTCGTTGGCTTGTACATTGGTTTCTTTGTTGCACCGACTGATGCCCAGCAGGGCGATGCCTATCGCATCATCTTTATTCACGTTCCCGCGGCCTGGCTGGGAATGTTCCTCTACGTATTACTGGCGATCTATGCGGCGATCGGATGGGCCTTCAACGCCCGGCTCGCTTCAATGATGGCAACTTCACTTTCAATTACGGGCGCGATGTTTACTTTCCTTTCGCTTGTAACTGGGGCCTTGTGGGGCAAACCAACCTGGGGCACCTGGTGGGTGTGGGACGCGCGCCTAACCTCATCGTTGATTCTGTTTTTCCTGTACGTCGGATTCATTTCACTACAATCGGCGATTGAAGATCAGCGTCGTGCAGATCGCGCCGGGGCATTGTTGGCAATCGTAGGAGTCATCAATGTGCCAATTATTTATTTTTCCGTTGAGTGGTGGAACACTTTGCATCAAGGTGCGACAATTAGAATACTCAACAAGCCAACGATGGCGCCGCCAATGCTTGCGGCCATGCTGATCATGCTCGCAGCCTGTTGGCTTTATTCGGTTGCCATTGTGCTGGCGCGCGTTCGCTGTATCATCCGTGAGCGCGAGCAAAACGTCGCCCGGCTGGCGGAAGTGAGTGCATAACGAAAATGAGCTGGTCAGAATTCATCTACATGGGCGACTACGGCTTCTACGTTTGGGGTTCTTATCTGGTTAGCTTCATCGCCATTGGAGGCGAGATCCTGTTCCTCTGGAAGCGGAAAAGGCGCTTGCAGGAACACACCAAGGACTGGTCAGCGGGGGTAAAAAATGAAACGCCGTCATAAACGACTTGGATTCATCGTTGCGGGCCTTGCCGGCCTGGGAATCGCTGCGGCTCTCGTGCTCAGCGCCTTTCAGGAAAATCTTGTTTTCTTCTTCTCGCCGTCGCAGGTCGCAGCTAAGGAAGCGCCGCTCGACAGGACCTTTAGGGTTGGTGGCTTGGTGCAGGCGGGAACAGTAAAACGCGACAGCGATGGCCTGACCGTGCGCTTCGTTGTCACCGATACGGCAGAGAGCATTCCTGTGGTCTACAAAGGCATCCTTCCAGACTTATTCAAGGAAGGTAAGGGTTGCGTCGCGCAGGGGAAGATTGGCGCCGACGGAGTGTTTTACGCGGACCAGGTGTTGGCCAAGCACGATGAGAATTACATGCCTCCCGAAGCGGGGCAAGCAATCGACAAAGCGAAACACGCACGTGAAGCCTCCAAGAGCGTAGTCAATCAATAGCAAATGATTCCTGAAGTTGGACAGTTCGCATTGATCATGGCGTTATTGCTGGCGCTCACGCAGGCCACGATTCCCATGATCGGCGCCGCGCGCGGCATTCGTTCATGGATGGCGGTGGCAGCCCCCACCGGTCAGGCGCAATTTCTCTTCATTGCGATTGCCTTCTGTTGCCTGGGCTATTCTTTCATCACTAATGACTTCACGGTTCTGAACGTAGCCACGAATTCCAACTCGCAATTGCCACTGCACTATCGCCTGGCCGCCACCTGGGGTTCACACGAAGGTTCGTTATTACTCTGGGCTTTGATGCTGGGGCTGTGGACTGTGGCGGTGACGCTCTTTAGTCGTCATCTGCCCGAAGCGATGGTCGCGCGGGTACTCAGCGTGATGGGTTCAATAAGCGTTGGCTTTCTCCTGTTCATGCTGCTGACTTCGAATCCTTTCGATCGTCTGTTTCCCGCCGCGGCAGATGGACGCGACCTGAATCCCCTGCTTCAGGATCCGGCGATGGTGATCCATCCACCAATGCTCTACATGGGTTATGTGGGCTTCTCGGTGGCGTTCGCGTTTGCGCTCTCAGCCTTGATCAGTGGCCAGCTTGACGCGACCTGGGCACGCTGGTCACGGCCGTGGACCACTGTCGCCTGGATGTTCTTAACCTGCGGCATCGCGCTTGGCAGTTGGTGGGCCTACTACGAGCTCGGCTGGGGCGGCTGGTGGTTTTGGGATCCGGTTGAGAATGCGTCCTTCATGCCCTGGCTGGTGGGTACGGCGCTGATTCACTCCCTGGCGGTAACCGAAAAGCGAGGCGGGTTTAAGAGTTGGACTGTTCTGTTGGCCATCGCTGCATTTTCTTTGAGTCTGCTCGGCACATTTCTCGTACGATCCGGTGTACTTACTTCGGTGCACGCGTTTGCTACCGATCCCAAGCGCGGCGTTTTCATTCTCGCATTTCTTACTTTGGTAATTGGCGGTTCACTTCTGCTATACGCCTGGCGCGCCAAACAAGTCGGGCTGGGCGGCAAGTTTGAAATTGTCTCACGCGAATCTTTTCTGCTTGCCAACAATGT
>DASSCX010000162.1:0-11004 GCA_035697425.1 Pyrinomonadaceae bacterium
AGCGATCACGATCGTTTTGCCACCGTACTTTTCGTAGAACGAGTGCGCCTTCTGCAAGTGACTGGGTCGAAAGAGTAGTGATTTCTTCTTCTTGAAAAGGCGCGGCCCAAAACGCGCGCCGGTGTAGTAACCAACGGCGTCGCCGACCACCGCTGCGACAAACAAGATGCCGATCAGCATCGCTACGTTTAGCTTGCCGGTGGCCGCGAACAATCCCGCTACCACCAGCAGTGAATCACCGGGGAGAAAGAATCCCAGAGCCAACCCAGTCTCAGCAAAAACGATGAAGAACAGCCCTAAGTATACAAACAAGCCGCCCTTAGCGAGCAGCGTTTCAATAATCAGTTTGGGATTGAGTAGATCTCGGAGCTGATGAATCAGCTCATAAATAGAATCCATAAATTAGTTTGACCACCCGTGTTGCCCAATCAAGGGTACAAAAGCGCAAGCGCCATGATCTTCTTCTTTAGAGCCGCGTTCAGTCTTAATCACGCGCACCAGGCGTTGTGACTCACGCGTTGGTCCCACCGGTACAACTAGTCGACCACCAATCTTTAACTGCGCCACGAGAGGCTCAGGTATGTTGGGACCCCCAGCGGCGACGAGAACGGCGTCGTAGGGAGCATGAGCGGCCCAACCGAGCGTGCCGTCGAAACACTTAACCGTAGCGTTATAAATTCCTAACTCACGAATTTTCGCCTGGGCCTGGCGCGCCAGATCGCCGAGCCGCTCGATCGAATAAACCTGTCCGGCAACCTTTGCCAATACCGCAGTCTGGTAACCGGATCCAGCGCCGATTTCAAGCACTCGGGATTCCTTGTCGACCTCAAGCAACTCGGTCATGCGAGCAACGATGTATGGCTGCGATATGGTTTGGTTCGAACTAATAGGTAGAGCGTGATCGCCGTAGGCACGACCTTGCAGCGCTTCAGGAACAAAAGCATGACGTGGTACGGACCGCATAGCATCGAGCACCTTGGGATCTTGAATGTCGTAGTGTTCGCGCAGACGGGCCACCATCCGGTCACGTGGGATCGCGTAGTCCTGAGATCGTTCGGAAGACTGTTGACCAGTTGCTGCCACTTCGTTTGGAGTTTAGAGCCTGGGCTGGAAAATAGAAAGGAGATCCTAACTCTTAAGTAACTCGGCGGCGTCAACATAATTCCAAGTGTCGAGACCCAACAACGCCTGGTGATCGGTCATATCGCTGCGCAACGGAGTCACCGAAACACAGCCCTGCTCAATTGCCTGATAGTCAGTGCCGTCGGCCGCGCCCTTGTTGAAGTACTCTTCGCCGATCCAGAAATAAGGTTTGCCGCGCGGATCGATGTGTTCACTGATCACGGGGCGTGCATTCTTAATTCCCTGCCTCGTGACGCGGACTCCCTTGATCTCGCCACGCGGAAAGTTAATGTTCAATAGCGTGCCTTCAGGCAAGCCTTCGGTGAGTACTTTTCGCACCGCGGTGATAGCAAAGCGCGCCGGTTCAGAGAAGTCGAAGTTTTCGCGAGCGACTAAACTGAACGCGAGTCCGGGCACGCCCAGGATTGTCGCTTCAAGGGCGCCGGCGACTGTGCCCGAATAAGTGGCATCATCGCCAAGATTGCCGCCGTGATTAATTCCCGAAGCACAAATTTGTGGAAGCTCTTCAGGGGGGAGGATGCGATTCAAGGCGAGTGTGACGCAGTCGGTCGGCGTGCCGTCTACGGTCCAATGTCTCTCATCGATTTGCCGAATGCGAAGTGGCCGGGCGAGTGTGAGGCTGTGGGCCGCACCACTCATTTCTGACTCGGGTGCGACGACATAAACGTCACCGACTTCCTTCAAAGCCTCTTCGAGCTTGATCAAGCCGTCAGAGTGGATCCCATCGTCATTGGTAAGCAGGATACGGGTCATCGGTGATTCAACGTTTTCAAGGCCTCACGCGAGGCTGCGCCCTCGTGGATCGGGGGAGTTCACCTCGTCCGCTCGTTTCTAAGGAGGAACTGCTGGGTAAGTGCGACCGCTGTTCGTCGCAACAAGAGGTGGCAAAGATCTCGTTAGTCACGAGGAGGGGCGCTGCGCATGCGGCCTTTCTTCTTGTTTCGCTTGCGCGCGAGTGCCGATTTCAACTTGGCTTTCTGGCCCGGCGGGATGAAGAACGCATGTTTCTTTGCGTCCTTGATAATCTCTTCAGTCATTACTTTGCGCTTAAAACGCCGCAATGCGCTCTCGATCGATTCACCCTGGTTAACAGTAACTATCGCCATTCTATCTCCGTCTCTTTGATTGACTTTATCAGTGGTAACGCCTATTCAGCGCACTTATTTAACACGTCAGCTACGCTCGCGGTCAAGTTGGCAACTTTAGCTTCGTTCCCAAACTCATTTAGGAGTGCCTGCGCGCTCTTACGCTGAAATGGGGCGTCCACCGAGGACGCCCCTGGATTTCCTCAACTTGAAGTTGAGGCTATACCGCGACTACTTCTGCGTTTGCGGGTTCAACCTTCTTACGGCTGAGTCCCTGAATCTGGACCGGCTTATCCGCTTCTTTAGTATCAAGCTGCTTCTTCAGCACCAGCTCCTGATAGAGCTTGCGCATCATCACAGCTTCTTCGTGCGCCGTCTTCGGACCTTCCATCTCTGGCTTGTTCGGGCGCGTCAGGTCAATAGGATTAAGCACCATACCGTGGCTCTTGTCCGCGAGGTCCACTTCCTTGCCGCGGGCAAAAATCTCATGACGGCCGTGCTCCTCGTACCACTTTGCCACGGTCGCATTCTGGTGCATGTTCTCGATGATGTTTCTCCAGCCAATTCCCGTGTTGTAAGCACAGAAGGAAATCTCACCTTCTTGCGTGCCGTACGGGATGATGCACATTTCGGTGCGGCGGAAGTCGTAGTTGAAAAGATCCTGGAACCACATGCCGGCGATAAAGAGGAAGTTCCAGCGATCGGAACGACGAATCTCAATGTCCTGCGTGGTGCGGTCGCCGCTCACCTTGCCGTAATCCTTACCCGTCAAGCCGAACGATTTATCGAACTTCTTGAACAACTCGTACAGGGTGAACTGGGAAGGCGAGCTGTAAGGGTTGTAGTGCTTCAAGAGCGCGAGGCCCATCATCATATTCGACATCCACTTGCCGCGGGCCGCGTCAGTGATCTTCTGCATGTCTTTTACGAGACCGGGAATGTTTAAGAACTCCGGCACCGGCCTCATCTCGCGCGTTTCCTTATCAACCATCACTGCCGTGCCCACACCGCAGTTGGGATGACAACCGCAGGAAACCTGACCCCACTCGGCCTGCGGGCCGTGGACCAAATCAGCGAAATCGGCGAAGGCTCCCATCAGCGAGAGCGGGAACCAGTCGCGCGTGGGCTCAGTGATACCAACCTGGTTTTTGACGTCGTGCGCTAGGTGCGAAAGAGTGTAACGCTGTTGTAAGCGACGCTGCTCGGTAATCTCTTCGTCACGCCCAGTAAAAGAAACGGGCTGGAACGACAGAAATGCAATCTTCTTCGGATTGTCCAAAGCGAAGCGAACGATGGAGCCAACCTGGTCGTTGTTAATTCCGTTGACCAAGGTCGTCACCAGCACAATTTCAACTCCTGCTTCGTGCAGGTTATTGATCGCGCGCATCTTCACATCGAAGAGATTGCCCACCTGGCGGTGGCTGTTGGCGTCGTTACCGATACCATCGAACTGGAGGTAGACATAACGCAGTCCGGCCGCCGCGGCTTCACGGCAAAACTCTTTGCTCTTGGCAAACTCAATTCCGTTTGTTGCCGCCTGCACGCTGTTGTATCCAACCTGGCGTGCATAACGAATCGACTCCAGGAAGTGCGGCGAAATAGAAGGCTCACCACCTGAGAACTGTACGGACATCTGCCGGCGCGGTTTGATGGTGATGGCGTTGTCCAAAATTTCTTTGATGTCGTCCATGCTCAGCTCGTGAACGAAACCAACCTGATTCGCGTCCATAAAGCACGGGTCACACATCATGTTGCAACGGTTCGTCAGATCGACTGTGAGCACCGCACCGCGGCCGTACTTCACCGTACTTGATCCGTGGTTGTGCAACTTCTCGTCATTGTGGGCATCGATGTCGCGACCGGGAAACATCTTTTCGATGTGCGTCAGGAATTTGACGTCGATAGCCATCATGTCTTCGAAATGGCCGTGGATCGGACAGTCCTTCACCATCCAGACTTGACCATCACGCTCAATGATTTGGGCCTTGATTTCTCCGACCTTCTCATTAATTAAGACACTGACGTCCTGCTTGCCACTGAGAATTGACTCGCGGGCTTCAATTACGCAGTTGGGACAAAGCGAATCCGTGGTCCGCGGCCAACCGAGTGTTGGCTTGCTTTTCTGCCAGGACTTCAACAGCGGTTTGTCTGACCACTTAGGCGTAAAGGAGGGATTTGGCTTGTACTTATTTACCGATTGAATAACGTCGTGAAGAGCTCCGGCAATTAAGGTCAGGCCCTTTTCCGCATGTTTGACTGGTCGCATCTATTCTCGTTTTCCTTCTCGTGAATTTTTCTTTGATTGCTTGCTAGTCCGGGGGCTGATCCAAAACGGCTGCAAGACTAGCACGAAGCATCTGGCAATGACCATGCCGCCTACAGTCCTGCAAACCTAACTGCTGAAACAGTGAGCCTTACCGCGGAATCGGGATTCAAAATTTTGCCCCCTCAGGTGGACCAGGCTGTATCATGAGTGCACACATCCCCGAAGAGTCAGGCGGGTGGGCCATTCTGGCCCGCCCTGATCTGGGGTCGTTCCCTTTTATCCGCGACGCTCGGAGCGGTGAAAAATTACGTGGAAACCCGAGGTGAAACTAATTCAGGAAGGGATGCTAACAGCAGATCTGTTTCCTATTTCTTTGGAGCGAAGTAGCCGATGCGAGCGGTTACCTGTAGCGCTGGATTGCGGGTCTCTACTTTCACGCGCCTGAAGGCACCGTCGCGCTTTCGGTTGAGGGGCGAGTAGTACAAGGCATACTGGTGTCGCAGTTCATCAGCCACCTCGGCGTATGTTTTTTCCAGGTCACTAAAGGACTGGGGTTTGTAGAGCCGGCCCCCAGTGGCATTGGTCAGTTGTGCCATGTTTCGCTCGCTTGCCGCCAAAGCTTCGAGGCCGAGGCGCAGGTCGTTCATCTTAAGCTCGTTGAACCTAAGTGACGCGTCCGACCCGGACTGCAACGCCGACAGCTCCGCTTGCTTCTTTGCTCGCTCAATTTCCGAGTTGCTAACGATGTAGACGGTGGTTTGCGATTGCAGGGCTGCGCGCAACGCCGCTTCAAATGTTGTCCCACGTCCGCTGTCGATGCCGTCAGTCAAGACGATGATCGCGTGCCTGGCATTTCCGCGAGGCATTTGATCACGCGCTGCCAACAACAGAGCGTCGTTGAATCTGGTAAACATTCCCGGCGACACTCGTCGCAAAGCGCGACGGAGTTGCACTAGACTCTTCGTCCAGTCCTGCAACAAGAGCACCCGATCGTCAAACTGAATCAGGCTTATGCGGTCATTAACTGCCAGGTGAGAGGCGAACCCCTCCGCGGCCACGCGAAAGTCGTCCAGATTACTCGAGACAGAAGAGGAAGCATCAACCATCAGAACTGCGTCTACTGGAACCTTTCGCAGGCTAAAGTCACTTAATGGCTGATCGAGTCCATCTTCAAAGACACGAAAATCTGTTCGTGTAAGACCAGACACCAATTCCCCGTTGGCATCGCGAACCGTAACCGGCAGCAGAATCTCCGTCGTCTCTACGGAAATCACATCGTCAGGATCGATCTCCTGTTCTGTTTGAGTTGGCGTCGGGGTTGGGCTGGCTGAGGTTTTAGCTTGAGTGGTGGTTGCATTAGCCAGACTGGCTCTTTGTGCGAGTCCGGGTCTTACGATTTCTGCGGCACCAAAGAGCGCGCTTAAACAAAAGGTAGCGAGTGAAACGCGAAGCGCCGCTCTCGCTTTGTAAGCGACTGCCCCTCGCATGACTTTATTTTTCTCCGGTAGAGCCAGGAGTGGTGCTCTTGGGTTCGGATCCATCCATCGCGTTACTCATCGCCGCAATAATCGCATCACTAACGCGACGCTTTCGTAATTCCACGAGCTTTGCAGGTGATAGGTCGAAGTCGCTCGGTGAGCTTTCAATTCGCTTGATGATCGTGCCCTCTGAAAAACCTGCCTCAACGAGATCAATGATCGCCTCGTTATTCAGCGTTGGAGTTTTTTCCAGTCGCAGGGGCGCGCCGCCAGCCTCGCTGGGTGGTCGAATAATGCGAACTGTGGCGCTTCCCGTTGTGTTCAGCTGCCCCGAGCTTCCTGCGCTTTCCCCCCGCGAGCGAGACTCACCACTTGAACTGCCGCTCGAACCAAAAATGTCTGTCTCATTCTCTGCAGCCGAATTGTTCTTTGGCTTTGCGCCATTTCCGCCATTGAAGAAAGGATCGTTGCCCCAACCGTCTTCTTCGAATGTGGCGTCGTTCTGCGAGAGCATCGCCAGAATAACGTTCTCGCTGACACCATTTCGCTTCAGGTCGATTAGTCGATCCGGCTCGAGATTAAAACGATTGGCTCGGGTGCGAATGATGGCGATTACAGTTTTCTCCTTAAAGCCGGCGCGGACTAGTTTAATTACCGCTGAGTTGGTCAACGGCAAATGCTGTTGCGCCGAAGCTGGAGAATTGCCGGCAACGCACAGCAAGACCAAAAGGAAGGCGAGAACAGCGAAAGAGAATCTGGAAACGTGAGTCTTAGACAAGGGCGTCTCCTCTGCACTGGATTATTAGAATCCGCCGGCACTCACTGCGGTGCGGGCAGGACTAACGGGAGACTTAACTTGCCGATAACGGAAGCTGATCCGCTTCACGTAATTACGCGTTTCGCGGTAAGGCGGAACCCGATGTCCGAAGCGAACGACTGCACCCTCGCCGGCGTTGTAACTCGCCAGCACGAGGTCAACCCGATTGTTGAACTTGGCCATCAGTTGCTTGAGATACCGCGTGCCCCCCGAAATGTTTTGCGCGGGATCAAACGAATGACGAACTCCAAAACGCGCCGCAGTGCCAGGCATCAATTGCATTAAGCCGGCAGCTCCTTTTGGCGACAGTGCGCGCGCATTGAAATGCGACTCTTGCTCCATCACACAGAAAATCAGGTAAGGATCTACTCCGTACTTCGCACCGTTTTGCCTGATCAGGGCATCGATCTTCGGCCGGCCGGTACTCCAGCCCCGCGGTCTCCTGGCATCGGCTGCAGCGAGAGTCCCCAAAGACTCGCGCTCGATGTGGTCCACACGGCTCTTCTCGATAAAGATCGATAAGGGGCCGCGTTTGTACCAAACTCCCGCAGGCGATTCGTTGGCGCTATCAGCTTCGACGCGCGCGCCCCCAACAAGATAAATCCAAACTGCTTCTTCGATTTTGGCAGGAGTCTGGTTAAGATCGGTAACACTGGCCACCTGCTTCTCAACTTTGGGTCGCGAGTCACTGCCGCGGACGATAGCCTTTACCCGTTCACGTGGCAGCAAGTGCGTCATCCCGCCCTGGCGATACCAGAAGCCCTGTTCACTTTCCCAGGCATCCTCTACGGTAATTCGCGATCCGTCCTTGAGCTTTAGTTGTACTTCAGTTCCAGTGAGCGCCTCATCAAGGGCCTGTTCCTGCGCTGCTTGTTTGGCCTTTGCGCGGCGAGATTTCTGCGCGAAAGCGCTTCCCGCGAACACGCAGCTGATCAGAGCCAGACAAACCAAAGAAGACAGACGTAGCCCGATGCGTTGGGTCATTTGTGAACCTGCTTCCGGATATTTACAGCTCCAGCGGATCAGCCAGCGATTTTTCATCCGCTGAGCGTTCCTGATTTGCAAACGAATGCGAGGTGCCAAAGTAATTTCGCCAGGCGGTATCCAAGACTTTCGGGGTAAGTTCCAAAGCCTGACCCTCGAATAGGCAAATGTCTGTCGCCCGATCGAGCAGATCTCGCGGCTCGCAGCCTTTCATCACTCGCTGTTCACGGCGATATTTGGCTAACAAGTGATCCAGCACCTGCTGATCGCAGCGAATGCCTCGGTTGTAAGCGGCGCGTTTGAAGATCTCCGTGAATGCTGCCGGCGTCGGCGGTTCCACACGGGCGCGATAACCCATGCGCCTGAGGAACGCTTCATCAGTTAGATCCTTCTCGTCGAGGTTCGTGGAAAAAACAACAAGTTGTTCAAAAGGAACCTCAATTTTTTTGCCAGTATACAGAGCCAGATAATCGATGCGCCGCTCCAAGGGAACGATCCAGCGATTAAGCAAATCTTGAGGAGCGACACGCTGCCTTCCAAAGTCGTCGATCACGAGGGTGCCGCCGTTTGATTTCATCTGAAACGGCGCTTCGTAGAATTTCGCCGTCTCACTCCATGTCAGGTCCGCATTCTCAAGCGTCAACTCGCCGCCGACGATTACCAGGGGCCGGCGAATTAACACCCAGCGGCGATCGTGATCGACGGGTGTTTCATCCTCAGAAGCCGGGCGGTGACAGTGAGAATCAAACACACGAATGATCTGACCGTCGATTTCGACTGCGTACGGAATCCAGATAGCTCCCGGGAGTGCGCCGTTGATGCGCTCGGCAACTGCAGTTTTTCCGGTGCCGGGAAGGCCCGTGAGAAACAGCGAGCGACGCGAGTTGATCACGCAACCCAACGTTTGCAGTAGCGACTCCGGCAAAACAAGATCGTGGAACGCTGCGCGCGCGACCTCCATCGTTGCGGACTCAGACGGAATCGATTGCAGTCGCATCATGTGCGAGTAGTCGCGCAAGGAAACCGGCGCCGCCCCTGTGTAACCGCAAATTGAAACCAACCGTGCGAGCCGGTCCCAACCGTGATCGAGCATTGCATAACGTGTCGAGCCGACGCTGGTTTGCACCTTAACTTCAATCAACTTTTCCCGGTAAAGCTTTTGCAGGATGTCTTCAGTAAGTGTGCGAGGCAAGCAAAGCCGTTCCGCAACGGCAGTAGTCGTCGGCTCCGGCATCATGGCGACATGTTTTAAAGCCAGGTCGCATAGAAAGCCTTCGGCAATGCCGGTGTCGGCCAATTCTTCGGGAACTGGCGGGCCCATCGATTCGACTTCGCTGCGCGTGAGTATTGTGGTTTGTGACATCGCAGTCCTCTTTCTGTCTGTTACTTACCGCTCAGGGCGACATTGGGCTCGGCGGCAATCGCTGCCAGCGCATTGCGAGCCTCTTTTGATTGTTCCGTCTTGCCCACGCGCTGATAAAGATCGGCCAGGCGTTTGAGCGCGAACGTTGAATGCGAATCTATGCGCCGCGCGCCTTCGTAGTACCTGATTGCGTCATCTTCGCGAGCAAATCTTTCCATCATGCGGGCCATGTTCAGGTGTCCGGTAAGCTCACCGTTGGCACGGGCGAAACTCTTGTAAGCGTCTTCGAATTTTCCGAGACGACAAAGAGCCAAGCCCAGGTTGTTAAGAATGCGATCGTCGCGCGGCGCCAGTTTTAGCGCGCGCTTCAAGCGATCTACCGCCGCACGATAGTTTCCATTTTCATACAGCGTGTATCCGAGGTTGTTGAGCACCTGAGCATCTTCGGGGTCAGCTTTCACTGCGCGGTCATAAGAATCCTTCGCGCGATCAGCTAAGCCTTTTTGTGCGAAAGCAACGCCCAGCAAGTTATGAGCTTCCGCAAGCTTGGGATCGAGCGAAGTCGCAGTTGAAAGTTGCGAGATGGCTTCGTTAATCCTGCCTTGATTCAGGTAGTCGCGCCCGGCTGCCAGATGTTCACGAGCGGTCTCAGCCCGATTCTCCAACGCTGCGCGCGTGCGCTCGTCGGTGACTTTCATCACGCCGACGCTTTCAAACTTCTCGGCATCTTTCTCGCTCATCCGTTGCAGCTTGTTGTCGTTTTTGCCGAAGAGTTTTCCCAACGCCCGGAACGGAGCGGTGAAAATGCGAGCGACTTTATTGCCCTTCTTCTTCTCAGTGTTCGGCGCTTCTTCAGCGCCCACAGTTGAACCTGAGTCCTCCAGGAAGTTGGCGTCCGCATCGCCCTCGCGCATGATCGTGGACGCACTCCACATTGCGGTTGTAACCAGCGTCAACATCAAAGCGATTGCGATAGCGATAAGTCTTCGTTTATGCATGGCCAGCTCCTTTACATCTTGTTAAATGTATCAATCAGTTGGAGGGCTGCGGGGCCAAGTATGGCGATGAACAAAGTCGGGAACAGAAAACAAGCAAGTGGAAACAAAAGTTTGACGGCTGCTTTTTGCGCAGCTTGCTCAGCGCGTTGGCGGCGCTTCGTCCGTAGTGAATCTGAAAAGGCGCGGATGGCTTTTGCGATCGACGTACCAAACTTATCAGCCTGGATCAGCATGGCCACGAGACTGCAGAGATCATCAACACCGGTTCTTTCTGACAAGTTGCGCAGCGCTTCTTCGCGCTCACGACCAACGCGCATTTCCAGATTCGCCAACTCGAATTCGTCGCAAATATCCGGGTGAACATCACGCAGTTCCGTACTTACTTTTACCATTGCGGCATTGAGGCCAAGTCCGGCCTCGATCGAGATCACCATCAAGTCCAACGCATCGGCCAGGCCCCAACGAACCAGCTGTTGTCGCGACCTGATCATTTTCTTGAGCACATAACGCGGCAGGAAAAAACCGATTACGAAAGCAAAGAGGATGTATAGAACGGCACTGTTAAGCGGACGGGCCAAAACGGCACAGGCCAGGGCCACGAGCGCCGGGAATCCGGCCATAGCCGTAAATTGGAGGGCGCGGAAAGTAGCCGGTGCGCTCGACCGCCGAAATCCCGCCTGCATTAGTTGCTTCTGAAGTTTCTTGACTTCGGCCGCTGAAGGCGGAAGCAATTTATTCAAAGGCGAAGCAATTCGTTCCGCGAATTCGGACGTTTGGCGAGTTTCTTCAATCGACACCGAACCCGAAACAGGGGCTCCTATTCTGTTCCCGAGTTGTTTGAGACGCTCGGTGGCAGCGCTCTGCGGCCGG
>DASSCX010000163.1:0-4032 GCA_035697425.1 Pyrinomonadaceae bacterium
CGGCGGTGCAAGTCGGGCTTTTGATCGATGAATGGACCGAAGCGCTGCCACAGAAAGAAGAAGTGACCGGTATCGCGTTCAATTACGATCAGCCGAACAGTGCGCCGCCTTCCGCGATTCTGCTCGCCATCACGCCCGAAATCACCGGCAAGTGGCAATGGAACAATTTGACCGAAACTGTTCTGGAAACCATCGAGCGAGCCAAGCTGCGCGCCGTTGAACCCGACATGATCGACACCATGGGCGGCTTTGCGACCCTGTTGCCGTCTACAATTTCGGAGTTCAGCACGGGCAGGAATGGAATCTCTCTCGACTATTCCTGGAACGTAAAATTTGTTGCCGAGAAAGTGGCAACGCTTGCCAACATATCGATAAGAGAATAAGTCTATGGCCACATTAATGCAGGCAGTCTTTGAATCGAGCGCAGTGGCGGAAGCGCCGCTGATGCTCGAGATCTACCGCGAACCCGCAATCACTGCTTACAACCGGCTCGAGCCGAGGGCGCGAACAGAGAACTTCGCGCGCAGTCTGCGAGCCGAAGTTCGCGATCCCCTCTGGATGTTGACGCGACAATGGCAAATGGGTGAGTTCGAAGCCGAGGACGCGGGTTCCGCAATCGACGCGCGGTTACTGACAACACACGCGCATATCGATCGCATTGCCCTTGGTGGCGGCAACGGTCGTGAGTACGATCTGGAAGTTCCCTTGGAAACAATCGTGGAAAGGGAAAAGGTCCCGTTTAGCCATGCGCTAAAGGTACAGGCCGGACAGTACTTCCTAAAATTGCACACTGCAGCTTTGCGCACTAAGTATGCAGGAAAGTATCTGAGCGCGTTTCCATTTCCACAGAATAAAGAAGCCGACTTCCGCGGACAGGTCGACGGTCTGAATCTTTACATCGCTACCAAAGCTCGTGATTTTGACGGCGAACAATTGTTGAAGGCTATTGATAACGGCTCTTTGAACACGGACGTTGGCATCGATGCTGGCGATCAAGCGGACATCGCGGGATTTGCTGTGCAGCTAAAACAATGGCTCGAACGACAGTATGCGCAGCCCCACGCTCCGAGCGATAACGCCTGGGATCCACATCGCTTAACCTATCGATTCCAGGCTGCCGCACCGCGCGCGGAGCAGGGTCAGCTGGTCTTGGACGCCAGCCGTTATCATGAAGGCCGCCTTGACTGGTACTCGTTCGAATTAGACGCGCGTGGCCCACAGATCACCGCCGAACCTGCACTCCCGCCTCCGGTACCCGAGGCCCTCAAGCCGATCTCCTTCTTGCCCGCGGCAGCGACGTTCAAGGGAATGCCGAACCCGCGGTTCTGGGAAATGGAGGATCGCCAGATCAACTTCGGCAATCTCAACGCCAAGACGACCGATCACTTACTGTTGTTATTCGCTGAGCTCGGATTGATCTATGGCAACGATTGGTTTGTTATTCCGTACGCGATGCCGGTGAACACTCTGTGCGAAATCAAAGGCCTCGTTATTACAGACGTGTTTGGTGACCGCACGCTTGTTCAGGCCGCCGATGAAGGAGAGGAGAACATTTGGCAGCGCTGGAGCATGTTTAATCTCAGCAACAAAAACGAGATGGGACAGTACAACCGCCAGTTCTTCCTTCCGGCTGCACTTACACAAACATTGGAAAGCGAACCGATCGAGCAGGTGAACTTCCTGCGCGATGAGATGGCTAACATGGTCTGGGCCGTAGAAGACTGGATACCTGATGCGCGCAGCCAGGGAATCAATGGCAACGATGCCGCCGATAAAACCGGTGCTTTACCAGAACCAATTCCTAACTCGCCCGCGAGTATTCGCTACGTCCTCGGAACCACGGTACCGGAAAACTGGATTCCTTTCCTTCCGGTCCATGAGCCCGGTAGCGTGCAGCAGATCCAGTTTCAACGCGCGGCCATGCCTAAGCTCGGTTCGCCACCGCGAGAAGTGATCAAGGCCAAGGGCGTTATGCTCAATGAAGTGGCCCCTCCTTACTTCGTAAATGAAGAAGAAGTCCCTTATGCTGGTTCGTTGATAAAGAGAAGATGGCAACGTACGCGCTGGTTTAATGGACGCACGTTTGTTTGGATTGGTCGTAGTCGCGAGACCGGTCGAGGGCAGGGAAGCAGCAATTTGCGCTTTGATCAGATCGACCCCATTAAAAATTCAGAGTGAATAACACTGCTTACAATCATGAAAATCGTTTCTCTGAATGTCGGTCGGCCGCGGCTGGTTATGCGCGACGGCAATCCGGTTTCCACTGCAATCTTTAAAGAACCCGTAATCGGTCGAGTGCATTTGCGAACATTAAACCTTGATGGCGATCGCCAAGCGGATCTTACAGTTCACGGCGGACCCCCCAAGGCCGTTTACGTTTATCCATCCGAACATTACGACTACTGGAAAGGTGAATTTCCCCAGATGGATCTGCCGTGGGGTATGTTCGGGGAAAACTTTACGACTGAAGGACTCTCAGAAACCGAGCAAAACATCGGCGACAAGTTTGTAGTCGGTGCCGCTACAGTGATGGTGACTGAGCCCCGCATGCCCTGCTACAAGCTCGGTATTCGCTTTGGCCGCACAGACATCATTAAGCGATTCCTGGCGAGCGGGCGCACCGGATTCTATCTGGCCGTATTGCAGGAAGGTGAGGTGGGTGTGGGTGATGCGATCGAGCTGATCGAAAGGCATCAGAGTGGCATCAAGGTCAGCGACATAACACGCCTGTATGTAAGCCATGGGGCCGACACGGCACTGCTGCGTCGGGCCGCTGAATTAGAACCTCTTCCAGAAAGCTGGAGAACCTACTTTCAAGAGCGACTTAAGAAGCTTTCCGCAGCTTCTAAGCCCAGGTGAACAGGGGTGAAATAGAGCGAGCTTTCATTCAGACCGAAGGCTGTCAATCTAACCAATCAATTTGAAGTTTTCCTGAGTAATTGCCACGCTGAGCCCTTCTTGCTCGGTCAAAATCCGCCTCTTTCAATGACGGCACGGAGCTTGTATTTCACTCGGAGTGAAAGCACCCAACAGCTTTCATTCCGAATATTTCGATCGAGGTGAAAAGTGAAAATCAATCGCAAGTCTCCATACTATTCCTCTCCGAAGTGCCAAAACGAATCCAAACTCCGGCTGCTAAAATTCCGGCCGCTCTCGACCGAGGAACTAACGCAAGTGAATCTAGCTACTTTTCGCGAAGGCGTTAACCACTGTCGCTGGCCGCGGGAAGTTATCGAGAAGTTTCTGGCAGTGCAGGCTTAAGAATCATTCAATCGCGGGGCGTCTTTTGGGATCGCGGGCATCCTGCCCCAAAAACGGATCGCGGGCGTCCCGCCCGCAATGAGCACGAAGCGCGAACGACTTGATGTGGGATTGAAAATGCGGGCGAGACGCCCGCGATCCTAAACGCACACTTCGGCGTGTTGCGGGCGGGACAATCCTAAACACCGATCAAGTTCGGGGACTTACCGTATTGGTAAAGGGAAGGTCTTAAGCCTGGACTCTCTGTACGAAGCGACTGGCGCCGCTGTTAATGTACTGAGTGTCGATTGCGCGCATGAATGAGAGCAGTTGACGTGCGCGCGTGGCGTTGCCAGTTAGGATGCAGGGAACCGGTAAACGGCCACGCAACTCTGCCGGAACTTGAGGAGCGTTGTTCTTGTGGATCACCCAAACCTCATCCGTCGCCAGGGAACCGTGTTCGATGATGTTGATTCCAAGATACTCCATGAACTTCCGCTCCTTTCCGTTAAAGGCGATAGCACGTCAGCGTGAGTGCCGACTGCTAATAGTAGAAGCGCAAAGCAGACCGAATTCCATCGAGCTGGGAATTTTCTTACTACGAGGGGGCGTCGGGTTCAGCCAAACTCATTCTGGTAGTTCTGCCAACGAGTCTTCATCTCTGTCATGAACTCTTTGAAGGAGGGGTCATCGCGAATCTGATCCAAAAGCGAATCGCGTGCAAACAACGGGTAGCTTGGAAAACCCTCTTTGGCAGTCGCGCGCAGCCACTTCACGGCTTCCCTGGATTTG
>DASSCX010000164.1:0-10239 GCA_035697425.1 Pyrinomonadaceae bacterium
CAGTGGCAGAGCCGCGCGCACTTCTTTGCGGTCTCGGCGCAGATGATGCGGCGCATCCTTGTCGACTTTGCGCGCGACAAGCAGTACCTAAAGCGCGGCGCTGGTGCCATTCAAGTTTCACTGGGAGAGGCAACTGCGCTCACTGAGTGCAGGACCTCGGACCTGGTCGCTCTGGATGAAGCACTAACTTCGCTTTTTGAAGTTGATCGTCGCAAGGGCCAAGTCGTCGAAATGCGTTTCTTCGGCGGCCTGTCGGTTAAGGAGGTCGCAGAGGTATTAAAGGTATCTGACGAGACGGTGATGCGAGACTGGCGTTTGTCGAAGGTGTGGCTCCTGAGGGAACTTGGACGGGAGGCTGGCAGTGAAGGCTGACAGGTGGCAGCAGGTTGAGCAGCTTTACCACGCGACACTAGAGAAGGAAGTAGGTGAGCGTCCTGCTTTCCTCGCGCGAGCGTGTGCCGGAGACGAGGAACTGCGGCGCGAGGTTGAATCCCTGCTTTCATATGAAGACCACGCAAAGAGCTTCATCGAAGCACCCGCTCTGGAAGTCGCGGCGAGGATGATGGCCGGGGATCAAAGCGCAACCGTGACAGCCGGCGATGAGATCGAGCACTACAGGATAATTTCTGCTATTGGTTCAGGCGGGATGGGCGAAGTATACGTCGCCGAGGATACTAAACTGGCGCGTCGAGTCGCGCTAAAGTTTTTGCCCGCGCATTTGACGCAAGATGAGAGGCATCTGCGCCGGTTCGAGCAAGAGGCGCGCGCAGTTGCCGCCTTGTCGCACCCTAACGTCTGCATCATCCATGAAGTGATCGAAACGGGCGCGGGACGCCATTGCATCGTGATGGAGTACGTGGAAGGTGTGACGCTGCGTGAGCGGGCCGCCGCATCACGCATGAAAGTCAGCGAAGCGCTCGACGTCGCCATCCAGGTCGCTTCAGCGCTTTCTGCTGCACACGCGGCCGGAATAGTGCATCGCGATATCAAACCGGAGAACATCGTGCTCCGACGCGATGGCTATGTGAAGGTCTTAGACTTTGGCGTGGCGAAGCTGACTAATCTCGAATCGCAAGTCGATGCAGAAGCGGCGACGAAGATGATATTCAAAACTACTCCCGGCATGGTGATTGGCACCCTCGCCTACATGTCGCCTGAACAGGCGCGCGGCCTCATGGTTGATGCGCGCACGGACATCTGGAGCCTCGGTGTAGTGCTTTACGAGCTGCTCGCCAACCACCGTCCGTTTGAAGGTGAAACGCCGACCGACCTGCTCATCTCGATCGCTGAGCGAGAACCACCTTCGTTGATAAGTCTCGCACCCGAGATTCCGAATCAGTTGGAAGACATCGTCAGGAAAGCGCTTACGAAGGACAGGGGGAAGCGATATCAAACCGCGGAGGAGATGCTCAATGAGCTGAAGCAGCTACGCCAGGATCTGATGATTGGAGCTGAAGCGGGACGCCACCAGCAACCGGTAACAAAGGCCAGGCCAGTGCATCTGACAAGCGATGGCGAGCAGATTACTTCCCTATTACTTCCGCGCTTGAAGCAAAGGCGCACGCTGATTCTCACCGCGTTAGTGCTGCTGATGATTGGTGGGTGGATCGCTGCACGCTACCTTCGCAGCAATTTCACACCAGCCCAACAAGCAGAAATTAAGTCGCTCGCCGTGCTGCCAATGTCTAACCTCTCAGGCGATTCGGCGCAAGACTATTTCGCTGATGGGATGACTGACACCCTGATCTCCGGCCTCTCAAAGGTGGGCGCTTTGAGGGTGATTTCGCGGACTTCGGTGATGCAATACAAAGACTCACGCAAGCCACTGACGGAGATAGCGCGCGAACTAAGTGTAGACGCAATCGTCGAAGGTTCAGTGCAAAGGTTCGGGGACAAGGTGCGAGTCAGTGTGCGGCTAATCCACGCTGCCAACGAGCAGGACCTTTGGTCAGCGACTTACAATCGAGACATGCGCGAAATTTTCTCGCTTCAGAATGAGGTGGCGCAGGCGATCACGCAGAAAATTCAAATCAAGCCAACCTCGCAGGAGCAAATGCGCTTGACGCAGGCGCGCTCAATCAATCCGGAAGCCTACGACTATTTCTTGCGCGGCCGTTTCTATCTTAATAGGCAAACCAAAACCGACAATAAAACTGCGATTGAGATGTTCGAACGCGCCGTTGCTGCAGATACGAGCTTCGCGGCGGCCTACGCCGAGTTGGCCCAGGCGTGTGTGTGGAGATTCTTTTTGTTCACGCCGGATGAGAAGCAGTGGGAAGAAAAAGCTTTTGTTGCCGTCGAAAAGGCCCTGACTCTGGATCCAGATCTAGCCGAGGCACACTTGGCGCGGGGCCGCCTACTTTGGACGCCATCCAATCATTTCCCACACGACAGGGCCATCCAGGAATACCGCCGCGCGCTTGACTTAAACCCGAGCCTGGATGAAGCACGAAATCAACTCGCCGTTGTTTATGGCCATGTTGGGCTTCTTGACGAAGCAATGCTGCAATTGGAGAAAGGTGTTGCCGTCAATCCAAGCAATACCATAGCGCGATATCGTATTGGCGAAATGCTTTTGTTTCAGGGCAAATATGAACAAGCCCTCACTGTTTTAAGGAGTGTTCCCAGAGAAGTCAATCCATCGCTTGTCGGCCACCAAATCGTTTGGGCCCTCTTCAACCTGGGAAGAAAAGACGAGGCGGCTGCCACGCTGGCTCAATTCTTGAAAGATTATCCGGAGGACAATCGTGGCCTTTATACAAGCCTGGAGGCGGTGTTTGCAGCTTCGGCTGGCCAGGAACGCGTGGCTGAGGAAAAGATCAAGTTGGCTATAACAAAGGGAAAGGGATTTGGCCACTTCCATCACACTGCCTATCACATCGCCTGTGCTTATGCGCACATGAATAAAGCTGACCAGGCAATGAAGTGGTTGGAGGTGGCGGCTCAGGACGGGTTCCCGTGCTATCCCCTGTTCGAGAGGGACACGAATTTGGATAACCTCCGACAACATCCACGATTCATCAAGTTCCTGACCGAACAAAAACAACAGTGGGAGCATTACCGATCCCTTTTGTGAGATAACCGCTAAAGGGAGGCGAGCAGGCATCGAGCAGGAAGATTTCTGCGGCGGGAATCATTTACCAAAGCGACAGACTGAAATTAGGCACCAGGTCGCTGCTTTACGTGAAATATCCTCACCTTTGCATCCATCGGTCAGTCTCTGGAGCGAGCTGTTGCGACGGGCGTTTGGGGAAGGTGTGGCTCCTGAGAGATCTGAAGGCGGGAGGCTGGCAGTGAAGTCTGAGCGGTGGCAGCAAGTAGAGCACCTTTACCACTTGACACTGGAGAAGGAAGTGAGCGAGCGCTCCGAGTATCTCGCGGGAGCATGTGCTGGCGACGAGGGATTACGCCGCGAGGTAGAGTCACTGCTCGCCTATGAAGACCGGGCTGCAGATTTCATAGAGTCTCCGGCTTTTGATGTTGCGGCGAAGATCCTGGCCGCGGGACAGGCTGCGTTGGTGCCCGGGCAGACGATCAATCAGTACACCATAATCTCCCCTCTCGGCGCTGGCGGGATGGGCGAAGTTTATCTCGCAGAGGACACGCGGTTGGCGCGCCGAGTTGCCCTCAAGTTCCTGCCCGCTCTCTTCACTCAGGACAAGGGACATTTGAGCCGGTTCGAACAGGAGGCCCGCGCCGTTGCCGCCCTCTCGCACCCAAACGTCTGCATGATCTTTGAAGTGGTGGAGACAGGAAACGGCAGTCACTGCCTGGTGATGGAGTACGTTGAGGGAGTGACACTGCGGGAACGCCTCGCGGAAGGATCGATGAAGATCGGAGAAGCGCTCGATGCCGCCATCCAGGTTGCTTCGGCGCTCTCTGCTGCGCACGCGGCGGGGATTGTGCACCGCGACATCAAGCCGGAGAACATCATGCTGCGGCGTGATGGGTACGTGAAGATCCTCGACTTCGGCCTGGCGAAGCTTACCGACCGGGAGACGGCGCGACTCGACGTGGAAGCCGCGACCAGCAAAATAGCGCTGAAGACTTCCCCCGGCGTTGTGATCGGCACGGTTGCCTACATGTCGCCGGAACAGGCGCGCGGTCTCACAGTTGATGCGCGGACCGACCTCTGGAGTTTGGGAGTCGTTCTCTACGAAATGTTGGCGGGCAAACGGCCTTTTGAGGGAGTGACTCCCACTGACGTGGTCATCTCAATAGCGGAAAGAGAGCCGGCCCTCATCACCACATCTGCGCCGCAAGTTCATGCCGCTTTAGAACGAGTAATAACGAAAGCTTTGGCTAAAGATCGCTCGCAGCGGTATCAGACGGCGGATGACCTGCTGAAAGATTTGAAGAGCCTGCGGCGTCAGTTGGATCTGGGACCGGTAGATACAGCGAGCAACCGCCAAGCGGTTACTTCACAATTTTCTCTGCCGTTAGTATTGCGGAAGCGCCTATTCCTTGGCGGACTCATCGTTACATTAATTATCGCTGGGATAGTCTATGCATTATTCCGTAGCCAAAACTCCGCCCCGCCAGCGCAAACCGAAATTAAGTCGCTGGCGGTGCTGCCGCTGAAATCGCTCAATCGCGAAGCCAGCGACGGCTACCTGGGGTTAGGGATTGCCGACACTATTATTACGAAAGTCAGCCAAGCCGGCGGGCTTACGGTGCGACCCACTAGCGCTGTGCGCAAGTACGCTGATCAGCAGATTGATTCGCTGGAGGCTGCCAGGCAGTTGCAGACCGATGCAGTGCTCGACGGCACTTTCGTGCACGAGGGCGACCGGCTGCGCGTGAGCGTAAACCTGCTGCGCGTGCGAGACGGCGTGTCGCTCTGGGCCGAAAGCTTCGACATGGGCTTCACCGACATTTTCGAGATTCAGGATGAAGTGTCGAAAGAAGTGGCAGCGCGTCTCCAGCTTAAGCTAACTCCCACGGAACAAGCGCGATTCATCAAACGCTACACGGGCAACTCTGACGCATACACCTATTACACCAAAGCGATGTATTACTTCAGTGACCGCGGATTTTCCGGCGACGCACAAGACGAAACAGAGACGGCGATTGAGCTGTTGCGAAAAGCCATCGCGCTTGATTCGAACTATGCCCTTGCTCACGCGCAACTCGGATATGCGTACGCCTGGATGGCAGACTTCAAGCAAGGTGGACTTGGTTTGATCGCGAGCGCTAAAGAAGAGCTAAAAATCGCGGAGCGCCTCGATCCCCAACTCGCCGAAGTCCACGTCGCTCGTTGTTTCATCCTGTGGAGCCATTTCGAGAACTGGCAAACTGAGGCTGCGCTCCGCGAAGCGCGCCTTGCGAAAGAGCTCGATCCAGGTAACACGAATCATGTCTTAGCAGCGATCTATTACCATATCGGCCTCGAAGAGCGGTCGATAGCGGAGTTTGAGTTAGCGCTGCAACGCGATCCGACAAGCGACACCACCAAACGCGCATATTCGTTTATGCCTTCGCAGTTGGCCAGACCGGATGATTCGTTGACTTTGAATCAGAGGTTATTCAATCGCGGACCGGACGTTCACTACTATCTGGAGAAAAGGATGCTCCCAGAAGCGGTCCCGCTCATCGAGAAATACGATAAGAACCCCGACGATCCTCGACAACGCCGCGACCAGGTTCTGTTTCTGGCTCTACAGGGTAAGCACCGGGAGGCTCAGGCTGCAGTTCCCTGGGTTATGGAAAAAGTTCGCCGAGACAAGGCCTACCATCACTACACGTACAATAACGCTCGCGTCTACGCGCTGAATGGGAAGAGTGCTGATGCCTTAAAGTGGCTGCGCATCACGGCGAAAGAAGGCTTCCCCTGCTACACGCTTTTTGCGCGTGACCCCTTTCTCGATCCCATCCGAAAAGATCCGGCATTCGTGCAATTCATGGCTGAGATGAAAAATCGTTGGGAGGGTTATCAGCGGGAATTCGGTTGAGACGGTGGGAGCAGGGTTCCACCCTACCATTCCCCTCAGCTGCCCCGTAATTCACCCCTGACCGCGTCGGGCGACGCGCAACACGCCCGTATTCCGCCATCGAGCCAACGTTCGATACCACGCCTACAACGAGAGCAGGTATTGCACTAAATCATTCTTCTCCTGATCAGTCAGACCAAGACCAAAACATGTGTTGTAGTGGTTTACGACAGCAAGTAAAGTGGCAAAGCGGCCATCGTGAAAGAAACCACCCTTCTGATGTGTCCACAGTCCCTTGAGTGGCGATGTCCGGTAACGGTCATCCGGCGATCGATCTGCTTGAAAACTATCAACGCAGATCTCTGCGGGCGTGTGCATATTCCAACCTGGCTCGCTAAACAGAGGCGGTACGTGACAGGTATCGCACTGGGCTTTGCCATTAAATAGGGCTTCACCTCTATCAGCCATTACCGCATCAAAACTCCCGTCAAGCGGCTGAGGCGCTGGAATCGCCAGTTGATAAAAGTGAAGAGCGGCGAGTTTTGGAGTAATGAGATCCGGGGTATTACGCACGTTCCCAAAACCATTCGCTGCTGCGATCGGAAACTTCGACGCATTGTTCAATCGCGGATCGAAGAACGTGCCACTCCCATGCATTTCGAGGTTGGCCACAAAAGCGTTCCAGTGAGCGACTGAACCCCAACCGGTCCATGTATGCAGGTTCACGCCGGCAAGACCAAAGGCAGGCGGGATCAAAGTCGCACCGGGTACGTTGGTGCCGGTCACAACGCCGTTGGAGACTTGTTGAGGATTAAATGCTTTGCCATCGAGAATCAGCTCGGCGTCGAACTTTCCGGGTCCCCAGCTGCGGAGAACTGTTCGCACCGTATCCTGACTAACCCCCAGGAGACTACTGAATGGACTCAGATCTGGAGCCAGTGCCACAATCTCGCCGACATTGAGATCACGATTCGCCCAACCGTCCAACCGGTGCCCAATTCCTGTAGCTAGCGAGTTATCAACTGTGGAATGGCAGAGAGCGCAAGTGATGCCAACGGAGCTTAGGCGGCCATTGCCATCGTTGAAAAACCCTTCGACCCCAAGTACTGCGTTATGCCTTAACAGCGTCAACGTGACAGCGGGATCGTTCAGATCCACTCTACCTTGCCGCAACTGGTTCACAAGGGGTCGCGGTAGTGCATCCACATCGACTTTAAGACCTAATGCCAGTGCCTCGTTCGGACTCAGGCCGTCACCAACTCCGCCAAACTGGCTGCCCTCGATCGCCTGATGAAGTTGCAGCATGCCACCCCAAAAAGCTTCATCGCCGAAAGTGTCAAAGCGGAACGTTTGTCTGCCTTCCCTGAGTAACTGTTGGGCGTTGTCATCGATGCGGTTGTCGAAGTTAAGAAGTTTAGCGATTCTAGAACCCACGGGTGTGGCGATCCACAGCAACGTGATGACGGTTAATACTGAGACAAGCAGGTTGCGCAGTCTCGCGACCGGTATGAATTGGTTAGTCATATTCCTTACTCCCATCGAACCAAAATCGTTACAGTCTGGGGGGTTTCTTTTGAACAGGAAAGGGAGCTTTGGGGAGTGAAAACGGGCCTGCGCTTTGCACAAAAAACGCAATCGATGCTACCGTTGCGCGCGCAACAACTGCGGTAATGTATAGCACTCGGCCAGGAGTTTCGGGGGTAAACTATTTTTACGGGAACGGCTTTTAGGGTACGCCCTAAAACGAAAGTTGTAAAGAGGAAAAATGGTTAATTCAAAGGGCCTTCGAGACCTACGTTTTCCGTGTGAATGTGTTTCCTCAGGACCTGGCGGGTACAGCGATCCCTGGTCCGACATTACAAAAAACAAGCTATTGCCAGATGGAACCAAAGAAGAGATTTTGAATCTCGTAGCCCGCAAACCTAAGACTATCTCGCAACTCGCGGAAGCGCTTAACCTTTCACCACCAAGCGTGCACACGCACATCAACGACATGATGAAGAGTGAGCTGCTGCGCGAATCGAAAGCCTGGGAGAAGAAACATCCAACTGAGCGTTACTACGAGCCAAACTTTCCAGTATTCAAAGCAAATGAATGCCAGGAGTTTCGCGGCTTGTGCGAAGACATGGCGCAACAGGTGGTCGCGTTATTTGAACGCAATCGCTCGAACATGGAGCGTGCTTTCGAGAGAACTGAACTGAAAAAGCAGGGCTGGGAGTTTTCTGACATCGCGCAGTGCCTATATGCAAATATGCAGCGTGGTGCACGCACTCAGCTTGAGCAGAGTGGATTATTGGTTTCACGCCAGAAGCATGCCAACGGCGCCCAATGGATCTTCTGGGCCGAAGAACCGGAATCTGAAGGAAAGAAAAAATAGCTCGCACGGTAAGCGAGACATTTCTTATAAAGCTTCTAAGTACCAGCACCCAACCAGCCACCTCCAAAGCCCGCTTTCCGCAGTCCGTCATTTATGTGGGGACAGGAACGCATCAGTCGCCAGATAAATCCCGAGCGGTAGTTTTCGATCATCATCACAATCGGACCTTGATCGAGACCGTAGTACCCCTCGGAAACCCAGCCCTTCTTCTTCCCCGAGGTAAAGGTTGGGTTATAGCTACACTTAAAGCCGTATTTATTCGTCATCTCTGGATAGTCCTCGTTGAGACGTTTGAGTGACGGCAATACGACTTCGGGGGCAAACGGCAATGATCCTGCGACGGCCCAGGGCGCGAGCGTGCCATCATCGGGACCATGGGGAAAGGAGCGCGCGATGTAATCGTAGAAGCGTATGGTTCTACCGTTGATGCGGCGCACCACCGGCCCGGGTCCATCACTCGCCGTAATTCCCCAACTGTAGCGATCATAGCCGACAAACTTTTTGGGATTACGCATCGCATAAGCCTGCTGCGCGTAGATCGCTCGCCGGCTGTTTTCGAAATAATCGATCGCCTTGCCCCTCATGTACTCGTCCTGGATGCCGCGAAAATCTATCCACATGTGTGAGAGGTGATGAATAAATAACGGGCCGGCGTAAAGAAACTGGTGACCGTAAAGCTCTTTCCATTTGTAGGTGCGGGTCCAGGCGCGATAGCTTTCTTCGGGAAGGGGAAAAGTCGGTGAAGCAAGCCCCAGAACATACAGAATCAGGGCTTCGCTGTATCCGGTCCAGCGGTACTTGATAAATCCTTTCTCAGGCTTCCAGCCATGCGTGACTGTATGCGCGCCATTTTGTGCCCAATGCCAATCGGCGCGAGCGTAAAGGGCATCCGCAAGCCTGCGAATCGCTCGCTCATCACCTGTGTCACGATTGAAATACATCGCAGCCGTGAGAGCCCCCGCAATCAGATAGGTCGTGTCGATCGTAGAGATTTCACAGTTCCACACCCGTTTCCCGGTTTTCATGTCGAGGAAGTGATAGTAAAAGCCCTTGTAGCCGATATCTTCCGGCCCAGTACCCTGAGGGCCGTCATAAAAAAAGCGTAGCGTGAGTAAACAACGCCTGATTGCTTCGTCCCGGGTCAAGTAGCCGCGCTCAACTGCGATGGGATAGGCCGAGAGAGCGAAACCGACCGCCGCAATCGAGCTGGGGGCTCCTTTCCTCGTGTTGTCCGGCACCAGTCCATTATCGGGATTCATCTCATCGGCGAAGTACCTGAAAGTGTCACATTCAAGCTGTGCAAGATCTTCGTCAGCTAGAGATGGCTCTAACACGTCCATTTCTCAGTTACGCTCCTAACCAAATTCAATTGTTAATGCCGCGACAGCCTGAGGTGGCAGACTCGTTTTGAGAACAACTGATCCTTCATTGTATTCAAGAGGCTGTTTTTCACTTACCAGTAATGTTGCATCTTGCAATCGCTCAACATCTTTATGACTCAAGTACTCGGGTTGCCCCATTTCACACCATAACCGTTTGGGATTTACGTGTTCGGCGTCAATTCTCTGTATGTTTGCCGAGACTGGCTTGGGAGCGTTATCCAGACGGATTTCAACCTGCTCTGTCTCGATGGCGTGGCCGGGCGTCGTGTAATTTGTTAGTAGCACCGTCACCGTTAAATCGTCACGGACAACAGAGCAGTCAACCGTTTCGTGAAGACCGTCAACTAGATATTGCTCACGGCCTAATTGACGAAGAAGTTCGAAGGCACGATAGGTGGGTTTGGGAATGCCATGCAAAGTGAGTAAACCAAAGCCGCCGTGAAAAGGTCTTGAGGGAAAGTAGCTCTCTTCAAAAATATCGGAGAACGTCCAAAAGCTATATCCCTCCACCAGTCCCTTTGCTTCCATTACTGTAGAGACAGCGAAAGCC
>DASSCX010000165.1:0-15524 GCA_035697425.1 Pyrinomonadaceae bacterium
TGTTCTCCATGTACAAGGAGAATCGGTTTGCGGCAAGTTTCTAAAAAGCTGAAATCGTATTTATCCAGCGGTGTGCCGATGCTAATGAGATTCACAACGCGCTCATCAGTGATCCCCACCTCCAGGCCCACGCGTGCACCGAAAGAAAAACCGCACAGTGTCATTGGCAAATGTGGATGGTTTTTCTCAAGGTAGGTTAAGCCGGCTCGCACGTCCTCAACTTCTCCCCGGCCTTCATCGTGTGTGCCCGTACTCTGCCCGACGCCGCGAAAATTGATGCGTAGCGTTGTAAGGCCCAACTCGTTTAGCGCCGCCGTTGCGCGGAATACGACCTTATTGTGCATGGTGCCGCCACCGAGCGGATGCGGATGCAGCACTAGCGCCACCCCGCGTGGCGGATCGCCGGGCTCTTTAAGTATGGCTTCGAGACGTCCGTGAGATACGGGAATAAACAGATTTCCGGCGGGATACATTGCAGTTCAAGCTATCAAATCATGTCTGAGGTGTCCACGACTTGCGAGGCGCAAACTAACACTTTGCGTCACTTTCAAAAGTGTAGACACCAGTTAACTATTTCGGCTAAATTGTTGGTAGGCTTCTGATCTTCGGTAGACACTGTGGCGCTGAAAAGAAGGTCGAACAATGCAGCTACATTACCATTTGGTTCCTGCCGGCAATTTTCTTCTCCCAGATCTACAAAGCGAATTCCTACCTGCGACGCCAGGCGATACGCAGCGGCATTCATTCGCTGAACAGTCTTCGCTGGGAAAGGATAAAAGGCGGCGCGCCCTTGTGGTTGATGATGTCGCCGATGTCACAGAAATGCTTTCAGTGCTGCTCACTCATGCAGGCTATGAAGTTATGACTGCGAGTTCCGCGCTGGCCGCCATCTCCCTGGTGAAGGAAGGGCAGTTTGATGTGATCATTTCCGATATTGGAATGCCGCAGATGAATGGCTACGAACTGGCGCGGGCCGTGCGAGAAATTTCTGGTTATGAAGTAGTACCCATGGTGGCGTTGACGGGCTATTCTAAGTTTGACGATCGCCAGCGTTCGCTGGATGCAGGTTTCAACGCTCACCTAACCAAACCAATCGAACCCAGGGAACTTTTAGATCTTATCGACCAACTGTGAACCGGGCTGCGCTTGTCGAGAGAGCACAGTTGACGTTTGATGAAGACTTCCCGAACGCTTCCCGCCTTCCTAAAATCAGACAAGACGATTTTTGCCGCGCAGTTCATTGCAGGCGCGGTTATTGTAGTCGTGGTGTTTGTAGTGCTCCAGTCTGCGACGCAGGCAATCTGCTGCGGCGACTTTGACGGCTACTATCACATCAAGTGGAGCCGAATGCTTTGGGAGTCGCTGCGTCATCGTAGCTTCCCCCCGGCGTTCACCTGGTTGCCGTTAACCACGCTGAATCCGAACCATTACGTCGATCATCATCTACTCTTTCACGTCTTCCAGATCCCTTTCACTTTTGGCGATCTGCGACAAGGCGCAAAGCTCGCCTCAATCATTTTTGCCAGTATCGCAGTGTTTTCCTGTTTTTGGCTGCTGCTGCACTTCCGCATTCGCTACGCGATGATTTGGCTGCTGGCTTTGCTCGGCTGCTCGGCTCCATTTCTTTTTCGCCTCAACATGGCGAAAGCGCCGCCGTTAGCGATCACCTTCATGGTGATAGGCATCTGGCTACTCTTTAAGAAGAAGTATTGGCCATTAATTCCGCTCGCGTTTGTTTTCTCGCTGACCTACGACATGGTGGTGCTGCTGATTCTGGCGGCCTGCTTCTGGGTCGTAGTGATTGCGTGGACTGAGCGTCGCTTTGAATGGCGGCCGCTCGTGTGGGTGTTGCTGGGAACGGTAGCCGGTTTTGTTATCAACCCTTACTTCCCACAAAACCTGCATCTCTTCTACGAGCACGTGCGCGTCAAGTTAACGCCCAGCGACTTTTCCACGAAGGTTGGGCAGGAATGGTACCCGTACAACTCGTGGGAGTTTCTCGGTAATTCTTTAGTTGCGTGTGTGGCGATGGTGGTGGGGTACATTGCTTTCGATCCTGGGGATCGGGAACGCGCGCACCATCCGTTGTTCTTTCTGCTGTTTTCCACTCTCCTGCTGATCATGATGGCGCGCTGGAAACGCATCGCCGAATACTGGCCGCCGTTCGCCGTGATGTTTGCCGCGTTTTCATTACAGCCCTGGCTGGTCGGCGCCCGTTCGGCGTTTACTAACCTTCCCAACGATGTGCTTGACGAGCTCCAGCCCTTTTTGGATCGCGACGAGCTTGCAGCTTCGTCCCAGGAACAGCAGAAGCGTGCGCTGCTACGAACGATCATCGGGGCGGTCGTGGCTATTGCCTTGGCCACCGCTTTCGTTCTCAACGTTCGCGCGACCATGTTCGACATCGGCACAAGTGAAAAACACGACTACTACCGAGCCGGTGCGGAGTGGATGCGCGCGAATATCCCGCCAGGAGAGATCATTTTTAATACTGACTGGGATGATTTCCCACGGCTCTTCTACTTTGATCCGACGCACAGATATGTATCAGGTTTGGATCCGACTTACCTGTTCGACAGCAATCCCGCGCTGTCCCAACTTTATGACCGCATCACGCTCGGGGAGGAGGACGACCCCGGACCCCTGATTCGGGATCGGTTTGGCGCTCGCTACGTTTTCACGGACAATGGCCACGACGACTTTTATGAAAAAGCGACTGAGAGCGGTTGGTTTGAAGTGGTTTACGAGGATGCGCAGTGTACCATCCTGCGCCTGCGGGACCAGAAGCTGGAACCACCACCGGAAGAACCATTGATCGAGGGACCTAGCGGACCAGCGCCGACGCCGTCACCCGAAGATCTGTTAATTGAGGGGCCTAGCGGACGAGCGCCGATTCCGTCATCGTCGCCGTCGCCGTCGGCGTCGCCGTCGCAGTTACCGTCGCCGGGAGCACCTTGATATGCGCAATTGAAAAATGAAAATCAAGTTTCCCGATTCAACAACGTCCGCGAAGGCTTCGCGCTTACCGCTCATCGTTATGGTTACTGTTCTGCTAGTGAGCGCGGCGTGTACTGCGCCGGAATCTATCCAGCCTGGCGAGTCGTCTTCGGGGACACCCTTTCCCACAGCCTCACCGAAGAGCGCTTTTGAGCGCGACTTGCAGTTCATCCGCAACGGTAACTTCACATATGTTTGGGTATTTTCACGCGCCGACGGCAAGCCGCTTGACAGGGATGACGCTAACTTTCTGCGTCAGAGTGCGCCCCAGGTTATTGATTGGGTTACTACGGATGATGGCAAGCGAGTAATCGGCGGCACCAACTTCGATCTGGAGCAAGGCGGCATGCCGGCCTTACGAAAGCGTTTCGTGGTTGAAGACTACACCGGGAAATAGGGAGTTTGGATCGCGGGCGTCCCGCCCGCAATGAGCGCGAAGCGCGAAAAAAGGTTTCACGGGCAACTGGAAACTGCGCGCCTGCGGCGCGTTGCGGGCGAGACGCCCGCGATCCGGTTCTCAGGGTTGCCGATTGCCGGATTTTGCAAAGAACTTCGGGTGCGGGGCACCGACCGATTCACGATTTACGATTCCCGTTTCACGGTAAAAGCACCAACTTTCCAAACTGAGCACGATCTTCCATCAACTCGTGCGCGCGTCTCGCTTCCGCCAGGGGCATGCTCTGATCAACAACCGCCCGAATCGCGCCTGCTTCCACAAACTTCATCGCCTCAAGAAGCTCGGCCTTCGTCCCCATGAATGATCCCATTATCGTTAATTGGCGATAGAAAATTTGTCGCAGATCGGTTCGCGCGTCGTAGCCGCTGGTGGCGCCGCAAGTGACAATGCGGCCATTGTTTTTTAGAGCGGCGATTGAACCCGGCCAGGTCGCGGCACCAGTATGTTCGAAAACAACATCAACACCGCGGCGGTTCGTGAGTGCTCTGACCTGCTGAGCCCAATCTTCGTTTCGATAGTTGATCACTTCATCGGCGCCCAATTCTTTCGCTTTAGCTAGCTTGTCATCCGAGCCCGCCGTTGCGATCACGCGCGCGCCGCGCAGCTTGGCGACTTGAATACCGATTGAGCCGACACCGCTTCCCGCCGCATGAATCAGCACGTTCTCCCCGGGTTGCACTTCGGCTCGAGTGACAAGCATGTGCCAGGCGGTAACCGTTACGAGTGGTAAGGCTGCCCCCTCTTCCCAACTCAAGCTCTGCGGTTTGGGAATAATATTCACACCGGGGACTGCAACCAGCTCAGCGTAGCCACCGGCGCGACGGTAACCAAGGATGTCGTAGTCGCGACAGAAATTATCCCGACCAGCCAGACACTCCGCACAGTGACCACAGGAAACTCCTGGTTGCACCATTACTTCGTCGCCTACGCTGACCCAGGTCACAAGCTGGCCCACTTCACGGACAACGCCTGCGATGTCGTTTCCGAGAATGTGTGGAAAGGGAATCTTGATTCCCGGTAAGCCACCGCGTACCCAGACATCGAGGTGATTCAGAGCGCAGGCTTTGACCGCGATCAAAACTTCATCAGGTTTGATCGCAGGAGCAGGCGCCTCAGCAAACGCAAGCACTTCAGGCCCGCCATGTTGATGGAAGACTACAGCTTTCATCTAAATTCGTTAGTTTGGGGGCACCAAGGCCCCAGAAGCTTTGGTCGACTTCGCGAGGGCTCTAATTGGCAAAGTTTTCCGCAGGTGAAAGCCCAGGGGCAGGAATGACGCGGTCTTCTGCCTGTTGCCGGGCGTGATACGAAGAACGCGTTAAGGGGCTCGACTGCACGTGATGAAAGCCGAGTTCCATTCCAATTTCGCGCCAGCGTTCAAATTCTTCCGGCGTGACATAGCGCTCCACTGGCAGGCGCTTCTCGTAAGGTTGCAGATATTGACCGATGGTCATGATGTCGCAGGAGACGGAGCGCAAGTCCTTCATCAGTTCCACAACCTCGTCGAACTCTTCACCTAGTCCCACCATGATGCCGCTCTTGGTGAGCATGCCGCGTTTTTCATTATCACGTCGCGCTGCGGCGCGCCGTAGCAAGGTCAGCGATTGTTGATACACCGCATCCGGCCGCACGCGGCGATAGAGACGCGCAATAGTCTCAGTGTTGTGATTGAGCACGTCAGGCTCTGCGTCCAGCACGGTATCGAGCGCAGCTTCGTCGCCGTTGAAGTCAGGAATTAAGACTTCGATCTTGCACTGCGGATTCAGAGCGCGCACCTCTCGAATCGTCTGCGCCCAGTGGGCGGCACCGCCGTCCGGTAGATCGTCGCGATTAACGGAAGTGATCACCGTGTGTGCGAGGTTCAGATGACGCACTGCTTCTGCCACATGGCGAGGCTCTCCGGCATCAAGCGAGCCAGGCTGACCTTTGCCCACCGCACAAAAGCCGCAATGTCTCGTGCAAATGTCTCCACCAAGCATGAAAGTCGCGGTTCGGTCCGACCAGCATTCGAAAATGTTCGGACAACGAGCTTCCTGGCAGACGGTGTGCAGGTTAAGGCCTTCAATCAGTTTCAAAACATTGTTCTGATTGGTAGGGTCGCCGAGCCGAATTTTCAACCATTCGGGCTTGGGCTGTCGCGGTTTAGGCGTATTGCTGATGACGTTTAGTTCGCGGGCCAAAGGAAAGAACTCCTGTCTGGATTGCTCAAGGGCATTCTAACATCGGGCTGTGGGAAATGCGCATTTCGCGCACCGAGGGGGTGCCGCCCCAACATTCGCACCCTGTCTTTCTAATCAACCCTCAGAGCCATTCAGTAATGTCGCGAGAGCGTGGGGGTCAATATTTCCACCGGATAAGATCACACCCACCCTCCGGGTTTCTGGCGGAAGTCTGCCCTGCATCACCGCGGCTGCTGCGGCTGCTCCCGAAGGCTCAACGAGCACCTTCATTCGAAAGAGCAGGAACTTAATTGCCGTGATGATCTCAGGATCCGAGACTGTCAAAACAGCTTCCGCTGTTTGCTGCAGGATCGGGAAAGTAAGTGCTCCGGGTGACTGAACGCGTAAGCCGTCAGCGATTGTCGGTGGCGGAGGGATCGTAACGCGCTCCCCCTTAAGAAAGGATTGCCTCGTATCGTCCCCAGAATCAGGTTCGACTGGGAAGCAGTGAACTCGAGGATTGATTCCTTTGACGGCAGTCGCGACGCCGGCGAAGAGTCCACCACCGCTGCATGGCGTCAAAACGCAATCGAGGTCCGGCACCTCTTCCATCAACTCCAGACCGGCCGTCCCCTGGCCAGCCATAATCAGATAATCGTCATACGGCGGCACCATCACCAGACCGTCGCGTGCGGCAATCTCGAATGCAACCCCCTCGCGGTCCTGAGTCTGTCGATCGTAAAAGACTATTTCGGCACCATACTCCCGAGTGGCGGCGACCTTCGCTTTGGGCGCATCGTCAGGCATGGCAACCACCGCACGCACACCCGCCTCGCGGGCGGCGACAGCTACTGCCTGGGCGTGATTGCCGGAGGAAAATGCGACTACGCCGCGTGCCTTCTCCGCATCAGTGAGCGAGAGAACTTTGTTGGTGGCACCCCGGATCTTAAATGCGCCCGCGCGTTGCAAATTCTCGCATTTGAAAAATACTTGCTTACCCGCGATCTGGTTGAAAGAACGCGATGCTAGCACTGGCGTGCGATGGATGTGTCCCTTTATGCGAAGGGCAGCTTCTTTGATCAGTTGAAGAGTAAGCACCTGGTTCATTTGCTGGTGGCAGGCAGTGGACAGTAGACAACGGGCGAGTAGAGAAGCAGATGGGCCTCGCGAGTAGGTATCAGGATGCGCTTCATGTTTCGCGTTGTTTCGTGTGAATTCGTGGATCCTCCTAAGTAAGATCTAAAGAAAGCGATCCACGAAATCACACGAAACGACACGAAGTATAACGTCAACTACCTACTGTTAGGTATCTTGTGAATCCTACTCCCTGCTCGCCAACTGCATTTCAAATACTTCAGCGAACCGGGTAATGATGCGATTCTCAACTTCGATTATGTCAATTTCACGACCCAGGATTTTCTGCATTGAAGTCACCGGCTCGCCTTCGCAGGCAATGATCAAGTCGAAGTAACTAAGGTCCGTGTTTACATTCAAGGCGAATCCGTGCGTGGTCACCCAGCGAGCAATGTGCACACCGATGGCCGCTACCTTCCCCAATTCAGTGTGGACACCGGTCAGCCCCGGGATGCGAAAAGTCGCAATCTGAAAATCAGCCATCGTGCGGATCAGAACTTCTTCAAGGTCCCGGACGAAGCGATGCACATCTTCCCGATCCGGACTAAGGTCAATGATCGGGTAACCAACAATCTGGCCCAGGCCGTGATAAGTAAGTTTACCGCCACGATTGGTTTCAAAGACGGTAACGCCGCGCTCTGCTAGTGAATCAGCGGGTAACAGGATAGCCGAATTGTCTCCGCGCCGGCCGATGGTGAGAGTGTGGGGATGTTCGAGCAACAGCAGCGTGTCAGGTTGCTGACCCGACTGCACCGCACGCTCGATTTCTTTTTGCAGTGCGAGCGCGGCTTCGTAATCGATACGTCCCAGACGCCGCACTTCGAGTTCTTTTTTCCTCACCATCATTAGCTGCGTGTACAACCAATCCGACTGTTGGAAGCGTCATTCTCCCATAAAGCCGGTCTATCCGGAATCGGCCTACTTGACTGGGAACGAGTGCGAGGAATACCTTGGCAACACTCAACTAAAGCTATCGCGAACGAATCAGTAGGGAGAGGCACCTTGAAAAGAATCACTTTTTTTCTGCTCGTTGCTACCATTCTGGTCCCCGGGACTACGCTGGCACAAACACGCGGTCGCAAGTCTACGCCCGCGCGATCTACCACTACATCGCTTACTGATAAGCGAACCATCGGAGCTAAACGCGTTGCTGATCAAATAAAAACGCTGACTCGCTTTATCTTTGTGCTCGGCGGTGTGGCGAAGGGATTGGAAGGCGTGGATGATGCCGCGCGTCGTAACGAAGCATCCCCTGCCGTCCTGGAGCAAGCAAAGCAGAACAAGGTAACTGTGCGCACGAGCATTCGGAAGGTGCGCGAAGTTCTTGATCAGCTTGAGTCTGATTTCAGTTCGACTATAGAGTTACGACGCTACTATACGAAACTGGCGGGAGTTGCGGCGGGCGCCGCTGCGGCCGAAGAACAGGCTGCAGCAAACCAGTTTGATAAAGCCGGGAGATCTCTACTCGACGTAGTCAATCGACTTACGGATGTGTTGTTGGAGATGAGATAAACAAGTTTCGAGTTTCGAGTTTAGAGTTTCGAGTTTCGAGTCGACCTGAGTTGGTAGTTGTCGATTTACCGCCGAGAATAGTTTTGAGTTTGGAGTTCCGGGATTCGGTTGTGTTACTCGAAACGCGAACTCGGAACTCTGAACGCGGAACTCGAAACTATTTCTTCGGGTAGTAACCTTGCCGCGCACGGACGCGTATTTCCGAGCGCGCGGGAACGGAAACTTTGATAGTGCGAAACTCCGCGCCGGTTTGAGAATTCGAATAATACTGCAACAGATACTGACCTCTTAGTTCAGCCGCAATCTCATTAAATACCCGCTCGAGATTCTGCTCGCCCTCCGGTACAAAAGCATTCCCACCAGTGGATTCGGCAATCGATTGCATCGCATTTTGCGCCCGCGTGCTGATCAGATTTAGGCGCACCGAGGGGCCGCCCGGATTGATTGAATAGAAGGCCGCATCAGCTTGCTGGACCGCTTTTTGGGTCTCCAGTACGGCGCGGGCACGACGCGAGTCGAGACTGCGCTTGGCGCTGGCAGGCGTCTCGGTACCCTGCTGAGCTGCGAGTGCTTCCGCCTTGGTCAGATCTCTCACCAGACTGCTGAAATTATCATCTCCATCAGAGATCACCAGAATTACCCGGCGGTGACGCTCTTCCGACTTCTCGGTTAAGTATTTTGCTGCTGCCGCTACGGTGTCGTAGAACGCAGTGGGCACTGGTGAAGTGGCCGCAGGAATCTGCTGCAGCTTTAAGGCTGCCGACTCTGCTGGAGCCAAAGGTGCAACCAGCAACGGCTGATCGGCAATGGTAAAAACAGCCGCCCGGTCGACGGGCTTCATCACCTGCCGGAGAAAACTTGCAGCCGCTCTCTGTTGGAACTGAAAAAAGCCCTTCTGGCTGACGCTACTGGAGATATCAAAAAGGATCGCAATGTCGAGCGGCACCTGATCCGGGTTGCCCAGATCAGTCAGCTGCTGCTCGCGACCCAGCTCCAACACGCGAAAGTCAGTGACTTGCAGGCCCAGTACCGGCTGGCTGTTCGCATCCACAACAGAAACAGGCACCATCACCAGGTTTGAACTCACGCGAATGACGTCGACATCTTCGTCTTTCGGTGGCGGTACCGGAGTTGGAGTAGGTGTGGGCTTAAGTCTGGGTGGTGCCGGCGGTGCGGGAAGGTCTTTCAGTCGTTGTCCCGCCACCGGAGTTATGCAGAAAAAAAGAGCCAGTGCTGACCAAAGCAGCACTGGCCTTAAATGTTTTCCCCAACGTTTAGTGTTCATCTCGCCAATCCTCATGCCGCCGTCTGCTGGCCAAGCATGTTACTTCAATTCGTCGTGTCGAGCGACGGCATGATTCATGGCAACTAAGAGGAGGAACGGGAGATCAGAGTTGCACTTCCCGTTGCTACTCGATTCACACTAGTTTCCAGTTGGGCTGGTCGACATTGCCGGCGCTGACTGTAGCAGGCCTTTGTTGACCAGCAATTTAACTTCTACGCGGCGATTCTGCGCACGGCCATCACGAGTATTATTCTCGGCCACCGGGTTCGTTTCGCCATAGCCATAAGGCGTCACGATGCGGCGGAGCGGAATATTGTGGTTCTCGATCAGGTAACGAATCACAGTATCAGCACGACGTTGGCTGAGCACACGGTTGCGCGCCACGCTTCCGGTTGTATCTGCGAAGCCTGAAACCTCAAGCACATAGCCTTTGGAGTTCAGAGCCTTCGTAGCAACGTCGTCGAGCGTCGCTTTTGAATCTTTCGAAAGTACCGCACTGCCGGAACGGAAGTTCACGGCTGCGACCGTCTGCGGTTCATAGTCGTCCAAAGCAGAAATGCGATCGTTGGTGGCATTCACACCGGCCACGGCCGCATCGGCAGTCTCTTGAGCGGCGCGAGCGCCACCCTTAGCGGTGTTGGCCACGGCCGCCAATTCGTCCAGCTGTCCGGAGAGACGCTGTGCGTTCTGCTCAACCTGGCTAAGTTTTGTTTCAGTAGTAGTGGCTCGATCCTCGAGCGGCGCAGCGCGTGATTCCACGGCACGGGCGACTCTAAGATCTGATTCATTGAACCGGATCTTCTCGGCGACGAGCTCACCGTTAGAACTGCCGCGGCCTTCGACCTCAAGGTTCAGCCCGCGCAGGATTTGTGTCTGAGCATAGTTTGCCCCACTGCGAAGGAAACCGCCCTTCGCTTTTACACTGGTTCGGTCTGTCAGCTGCACAATCGTGTCGACGCCATTATTATCGCGCACGGTAAACGTATCAGCGTCGCGGCGCGTGACCACGCCCTTGATCTTCATTTTCTCGCCACTCGCGACTGTGCGCGAGCTGACCGTGGTATTGCCCTGCGAGAGAGCCACCGGTGCTGTCAAAAGCATCAGGCCCATAACCAGCATCAGCAAGGAAAACATTTTGAACTTCGGGATTGCCATAGAAACCTATCTCCTTATCTTCGAAAGTGGGTGACCCACAGATGCGAGTCGGGAATCGTCAAACTCTGACGATCAATTCTTTTAGTTTGTTGTCCGCATTGAACGCTAGGCCCACTGTTCTAGTCGCTCGTAAATGTTAAGTCAAGACGTTTTCCAGCGCTAGCTTCATTCGTCATCGAATCGCTACTTGATCGCAATAAGTGCCAGCTTCATTACAAAAACGCGGTGACAAAACCATCGAAAGCTTGCCGCCGCGAATTTGTCAAACCAGATTTATTCAAGCATTAGATCGAGAATTCTCCGGCCTCGAGTTCTTCTTTTACATACGCCAGAAAGCGTTCGGCATCGGCGCCGTCAATCACGCGATGATCGAAGCTGAGCGCAAAATACGACATCCAACGTATCGCAATGTAATCGTCGCCTTCCGGCGAAGTGATCACCTTTGCGCGTTTTTCGATCTTGCCGACCCCGAGGATGGCAAGTTGCGGTTGATTGATGATCGGGGTTCCGAATAGACCACCGAAAACGCCGGGATTGGTAATCGTAAAGGTCCCGCCGCCAACTTCGTCTGGCTTCAACTGTTTGCTGCGGGCCCTGTCTGCAAGATCATTTGCCGCGCGTGCCAGACCTGAGATCGAAAGGTCGTCCGCGCGTTTGATAACGGGAACAATCAAACCCGCGTCAAGCGCGACGGCCATCCCGAGATTGATGTCACGTTTGTAGATGATTTGATCGCCGCTCACCTGCGCGTTGAAGATGGGAAACTTTCGCAGGCCCTTGGTTATAGCCTGGAAGATAAACGGCATGTACGTGAGCTTGGTACCAGTCCGCTCCAGGAAAGAATCTTTGTGTTGCTCACGCAATTTGGCGATGGCTGACATGTCGATCTCGTAGACCGTCGTGACATGTGCGGAAGTGCGACGCGAAACCACCATGTGGTCTGCGATCTTCTTGCGCATCACACTCATCTGCTCGACGCGATCGCCTTCTCCCGGTTTGGTAGGCGGCGGCGCAGGGATATCTCGCGCCGGAGCTGGAGCCGCTGCGCTTTTCATCGCGGGCGCGGGCGCTCCGGATTCGATGAAACTGAGGATGTCGTTCTTAGTTACGCGCCCACTTATTCCTGTTCCTTCCAGACTGGCAACGTCTACGCCATGCTCCTTCGCAATCTTACGCACGAGTGGGCTTGATTTTGTGCGCCGGAGTTCTTCGACGCTGGGTGTGCCAGTGGTTTTCTGGACGGGAGTTTCGCGTGGTTGGGCTGTTACTGCGACTGAAGCTTTAGCCTCAACCGAAGGTGCTGGGGCCGGTGGCTGAGTTGGCGAGGCTGACGGCTTTGCTTCCGGCGCGGCGGCAGAAGGAGTTGGCTCAGGAGCAGCAACAACTTCAGGTTTCGTTTCCACCGCTGGGGCGGGCTCGGCTTTCGTCGCAGGCGTAGCCGCCGGTGCAGCAGATCCGTTACCGGCCGCGGCGCCGTCGAGCACAGCCACGACGGTATTCACTTCCACCGTGTCGCCTTCTTTAAAGCGAACTTCCGTGAGCGTGCCGGCGGCTGGCGAAGGAATCTCCGCGTCAACTTTGTCAGTCGAGATTTCAAACAGCGGTTCGTCCCGATCGACATGTTCGCCAACCTTCTTCAGCCACCTGGTGATGGTTCCTTCCGCGATGGACTCACCCATCTGCGGCATTACTACTTCAGTTGCCATGATTGCTCCACTTTGAAAACCTTAAATTCACGCAGTAAGGAAGAGTGGCTTGCCCCTCTTCCCTATGCAGGCGTGTCAAGCCAGTTTCTTAGCCCCCCGCAGATTGCGTTTTTTCTTCCGAAGTCGTGGGATCAATAATCGTTTTGATCTCCGAGATACGGTTTGCTGGGAAGCCACCTTTTTGCGCGTGCTCCCGAATTAACTCTTCATTGGGCGAGATGTAAACGCAATAAACTTTGTCGCCCGTCACGTAACTTTGAACCCATTGAATCTGCGGGCCCATTTCACGCAAAACGTTGCAAGAGGTTTGTGCGACACCCTGCAGCTGATCTGCTGAAAGATTGCCGGCGCCAGGGATTTCTCTTTCAATCACGTATTTCGGCATTGTTTCCTCCTCAGTTTCCGAATCAATAGGCTGCCAGTCTGCGCGCGGCAGCAACCACATCCTTTACTTGCGGCAAGTAATAATCTTCAAGCGGTGGTGAGTAAGGGACCGGCGTATCGATCGAGGCCAGGCGCAAGACTGGAGCATCGAGCCATTCAAAAGCTTCGGCACTAATCAACGCTGCAATCTCGCCACCGATGCCGCCGGTCTGTGACGCTTCATGCAGGATCAGCGCTCGGCTGGTCTTCTTCACGCTTTCCAGGATGGCCGTTCGATCAAGCGGCGCCAGGGTGCGCAGATCGATAATCTCAACGTCCAGCCCTTCCTTCTCAAGCTCTTCAGCGGCATCCAGGGCATTCAGCACCATCGCGCCAAAAGTAATGATCGTCAGATCGCGTCCGGCGCGCACAGTACGGGCCTTGCCAATCTCGACTATGTAGTCGTCCGCCGGAATCTCTTCACGCAGCCGAGGCAGGCGGTAAAGTTTTTTATGTTCAAAATAAAGAACGGGATCCGGATCGCGAATTGCGGCTTTGATCAAACCCTTCGCATCATAGGCGCTCGCCGGTTCGACCATCTTCAGTCCCGCAGTGTTCAGAAAAAAGCTTTCGGGATTCAGTGAGTGAAATGGTCCGGTACGGAGTCCCGAGCCGCACGGTCCGCGGAACACTGCGGCAATTCCCCCGCCCCAGCGGTAACGCGACTTGGCAGCGTAGTTCGTCAGCAGATCAAAGCCTGCGGAAATGAAGTCGATAAACTGAAACTCCGCCACCGGTCTCATCCCCATCAGGGCCGCGCCACAGGCCGCACCCACGATTGCGCCTTCTGAGATCGGAGTATCAACGACGCGTCCCTTGCCAAACTCATCGAGCAAGCCGTCGGTTACCTTGAAAGCCCCGCCGTAAGCTCCGACGTCTTCACCAATGACGAAGACAGACGGGTCGCGCTCCATCTCTTCCCAAATGCCCTGGCGAATGGCTTCTACGAAAGTAACTACACCACCACGTTCAGGTCGCGCCGATTTGTGCTCTTTTTTTGCGACGGTTGACATTCAGGTCGTTAGTTGATTTTTGAACTTAGGATTGTGATTTTGAGCTTTGAACTTTGTGCTTAGTTCTTTGATCGCTACCCTATCTGAAAGATTCAAGTCACGTAACTCAAAACCAAGTTCAAAGCACAAAGTTTAAAGTTCGTAGTTTAAATTTATTCAATTTCAATCCCGCGTTCTTTCGCTATCCCGCGCGCTTTCATTACAACGTCATCGTCGACTGTAGCGGCGCCGTTAAGAAATTGGGTTACTTCTTCGATCGGGCGTCCTAAGGCGACGGCAAATTTTTCATCGTTGCCTTGGAACCCAGCATCACGCAATCGATTGAGCAAGTCTCGTCCTTCGGCTTCGCTGGTGCCGCGATCGTCAACCGCCTGTGACGTTGCTTGCCCGGATTTGTGTTCGTCTGTTCCCATGATCGAGTCTCCTTGTTTGATTCTTGACTCTTGGGGGTGATTGTTCGCGCTACGCGCTCATTGCGGGCGAGACGCCCGCGATCCAATTTCTAACTTTCCAATAACTGCGGGCGCAACGCTGGTGGCACCACTGCGTTATCAAACACGCGGTAAGCCGCCTTTTCTGGATCTGGCATGGGCGAGCTTTCGGCCCAGTCACAATCTTCTTCAATCTCGCGCACCACGCCGGCGGTTATCTCTTCCAACTTGCCCTTATCGGCCACGCCACACTCAAGCAGGTAGCGCTCATAACGATCGATCGGATCGTTGTGTTTTTCCCACCATTCAATCTCGCCCGGCGGGACGTAGCGCTGATCGTCATGTTCGGCATGTCCTTTACGGCGATATGTCTTTGCCTCGATCAGGACCGCGCCCCCGCCGCGGCGAGCAAAATCCACCGCGCGTCGCGTCGTTTCATAGCAGGCGACGACGTCGTTGCCATCGACAATGTGTCCCGGAATGCCATAGCTGGCGGCCTTTTCCGCAAGATCCTTCACGGCAGTCTGCAAGGCGGTGGGCGTGGAGTAAGCGTAATGGTTATATTCCGCAACTACGATCAAAGGCAGTCGTTGCACGGCGGCAAAGTTTAAGCCTTCATGAAAGGCGCCCGTGCTCATGCCGCCGTCGCCGATGTAAGCAATCGCGACAATCGGTTCTTTTTTCATTCGCGCGCCGAGTAAGATGCCGGTCATCACGGGAATCATATCGCCGAGATGCGAGATGGGTCCGACAAAACCTTTTTCAATGTTGCCGAAGTGGATATTGAGATCGCGGCCCCCGGACGGTCCCCAGGCTTTCGCCATGTACTGGGCGAAGATTTCGCGCGGCCGAATTCCTTTAACGAGCACCGCCCCCAGATCGCGAATCAAGGGAGTAATAAAGTCGCGCGGCTGGAGCGCGTAGGCAGTGCCGACGGCAGTTGCTTCCTGACCGAGCGAACGAAACACGCCGCCCACAACTTTCGTCTGGCGGTAAAGATTAACGAGACGTTCCTCAACCAGACGCGTTAGTTTCAGATAGCGGTAAAGCTCTAACAACTGCTCAGGCTTAAGCGTTGTTTCTTTGGTGCACGAGAGTTTCTGGCCCTCAGCGGCTTTACGTGGCGCGTACTTGGTAAAAACGCGTGGGCCGCCGCTTGGGGCTGGGGAACGCGTTGGCCGGCGCCGGCGCCGCCGCGGATCTTTTGCTTCGGACTTTTGTTGTGGTTGATCCATGGCCCTTTAGATATGGA
>DASSCX010000166.1:0-14655 GCA_035697425.1 Pyrinomonadaceae bacterium
TAACCGTCCCATTCGGAATTGTGAATCGGGCTACCCCATCCGAGGCTGCAAGGGAAAAACCTGAAGAGCCATCAAACGTCGCGACGGTAAGGGGTTGGCTTGAGGGATTGTAGATTTCTACAAACTCATCGCTCGCTCCGCTCAGGCCACGAAGTCGAAATTCGCTAATTAGAAGATCGCCGGCAAGGGCGGTAGGCACAATTGCAATACCACGAATGGTGGCGCCGCCACCGATAGTGCCGACGAGGATGACCGCTCCGGTTATCAGATTAACGGTATAAAAACCAGATGCGACTGCGGCTGGCGCAGTCAATGAGGCAAAGGCTGTGGAGCTGACTCGAGAGATATCAAATCCCACGAGCTCGCTGGTATCAAAGCCAAGCGGGCCGACAGTGTTAAGCGTTCCGTTATTCGGGGGATTCTGAATCACTAGAGTGTCCTGGTTGGAGTCAATATCGTAAAGAGTTGTGGTCGTGGCGCCTACAAAGTTATTCGTATAAGCGGAGCCGACAGCGCTGGGATCAAAGCCCGCGTTTGGGTCACCAGCAATGTAAACAATGGTGTTATCAACTCCAGCTACGGTGCCATTATTCGGATTCAACCTAAGGTTCTGATCGCTATTGCTCGTAACGCGGATGCGGTCAACGGTGGGATTAAAGTCGAAACCAAAGGCAGTTCCGACTAAGGCCGGTGTGAATTGCGCGCCGACAATCGTGGCCACCCCAGTTGTTAAGTTGATTGTGTAGAGACGACTGGTACTTCCCAAGGCGTATAGCTGTCTGGTCACCGGTCGGAAATCGATTCCAAGAACATTCTCCCCAGCCTGAAGTCCGGTGATGGTTACGCTGCTAAGTATCGAGCCGGGTGCCACGCTGTCGAAGCTGATGAGAGAATTCCCCGTGGTAAGCGCATAAACCAGTTCGCCGGGAAAGGCGCCCGTCGGAGTCGGGACTTTCTTGATTTGCTTAGCCTTCTGCGGAAGGGCCATCGTCGGCAACGTCAAAACAAAGAGCAGTACGAGAACAACGTACGAGCGGTTGAACTTTAACGACGGCATATTCCCTCCTCAGAAGCTTATTGGAAGTCTGGTTGGTAGGCTGGCAGGGTCACAAAACCTAAGCGCCGAATGGTTGAAATCAGTCTTGATCCGTTGCCCTCGAGCTTGGATCAGAGGCGAGGTCAATTCCCCTTGGGATAAGCGAAAACCTTCGTCGGGGTTTTTGCGGGTGGGGGGACGACATGCTATGCCCGTTGACTGAGGCAGTCAACAAGTATTTTGTGTCTTATGCAGTGCGAAATTAGGAGCCGGGGCGGCGGCGATGGACTTAGAAATTCCGTTCCCGCACGTCGACTTTTTGTACGGTAAATACAACCCGCATCGTGTCGGGCCGGCGATCCATAGAGGCTGGAACGAAAGCGGCATCTTGTCGTAACGCGAGTTCGAATTCGTTAAGCATGCGCGGGTTGCGCGGCGGATGGACAACTCCAGCGAGCGACGCAGAGCCGTTACTAAACACGTCCGCAACGACAATCATGTCGTCCGCATTCTGATGCTCATCGAGACGCGGGCTTGAGTATGACTTGGTCAGAATTGCCAGCGCGCCTTTGGGATTCAAGCTCGGTGATTGGGCTGCGAAGGGAGCGCGGCTGGCCGCAAAGTCTTCCGAAGTTACGGGTTGAGTGATGTCGTAGCCAGGCCGGCCGGGAATCACAAAGACGCCGGAATCCTGGGCCGCTGCTTCATGAAGCGCAATGAAATGAGGCCTGAGTGCAACGAACATCGAAACGAAGAGAATCAGCGACGCCATCGAGCCCACGCTATAGGGGAACAATCGTGGCTCAATAAAGCGGGAGATGCGTTGGGCGAAAGAGGGTCGCGGAGCTTGCCGGCGGGCGGCAGCTTCGATCATCACAGAGTTCGAGACAGTGGTAATAAGGTTTGCGGGCGGCGTCGGTGCCGGCAACCCACCCAAGGCACGGGTAATCGAACGCAGTTTCACAACTCCGTCGCGACAAACCGGACACACTTCGACGTGTTCCTCCAGCGCCACTCGAGCCGGCAATGTCAGCGCGTCATCGATATAGGCTGATAGCGACTGTCTTACGTCTTCACACAACATGATGAAATTTCCAATTGCCAATTGCCGGCCAATTATCGATTACCATCGAAAAGCCCCACTGATTGAGCTCCAATCGGCAATCTGCAATCGCCAATTGGCAATCGTGTTGAATGGCTGACCGGCCCCGGCTGCCCCCGCTTCAACAGGAAGCATTCCGACTAAGTCACAGCGCCTAAAGAGCTGACTCGAACGACGCTTCGAACGGGTGTTGCTGGCCACGTTTTCAATTCGTTCTCCTCATCCCGGTAGTTACCGCTTGTCCCGCCGGCTTTTCACATCGACCCATTTGGCACCGAGTTGTCTGTGAGCCGGGGCGGGGCAGCCATTCATACGATTTACGATTGCCGATTGCCAATTTCGATTGGAATCTTTGAACCGATTACGAACTATTCAATTGGAAATCGGCAATTGGCAATCGGCAATCATGTTACAAAGATCCTTCCAACCTTGTTCTTAATTCCTGTCGGCCCCTGGCCAACCTTGATTTCACTGTTCCCACATTAATCCCCAAAGTTTCCGCGATCTCCTCATAAGTAAATCCTTCGATGTCTCTCAGGATCACGGTTTCGCGATATGAAAGACTCAAGCTGCGCAGCGCCCGCCGCAGGGCCCGCTCCCGCTCATGCGCCAGCGTCTCCTGCTCTGGCGACCGATCACCTTCTGACCTTAGCGACTCGATTAGCGGTTGATTACCGTGGGCATTTTCAGAATCCAATGAGACAGTCGCATCACGTCGCCGTCTCCGCCACCAGCGCCACCTGTTCCGCGCCTGATTGATAGCGATCCGGTAGATCCAAGTCTTCAAATCGGAATCGCCGCGAAACTGCCCGATGCTCTGAAACGCTCGCAGGAATGTCTCCTGAGTCAGGTCTCGCGCTTCCTCGCTGTTTTCCGTAAGCCGATAAAGCAAACCGTAAACTTCACCGGAGCGTTCGGTTATCAGCAACTCAAAAGCAGCTGCGTCACCTTGCCTCAATCTTTCAATGAACTGTGTCTCGAGCGGAGACCGCACTTCTTCCGGGGTCGCCCCGGCAACCTGCTCCAAATCCATCTGCCCGCGGAGGGCAATTGGCTCTCCGTAGCTCACTGCTTACCCCCTGGGGCGGGAATCGGAGTAGCTAACGGCCTAGGTCCATTCCCGAACAGGCGACACCTTAGACACCGGTCGTACTCGTGTTGTTCCCTAAAGATTTCCACCAACTTCTTAGATGCAAGCTTAGCCATCCGCGAATAAATCACCCGCTTGACAATGTTTCCGACCGACCATTAGAGTGCTGGTTTCGCTTATCATACACCTTGAAGAACGCTCGCCCCTATGGGGACTTGCAAGAAGGAATCACGTGGCTCGATACAAAAAGAAGCGCGCTCGCGAACTCCAGCATGATCGCTTTCGCGACACGACGATTGGCATTTTTGACCGTTTAGGTGACCTGCTTGAAGGCAAGGGACGAACGATCCTTTATCTTATTGGCGGGGTCATTGTCGCCGCAGCTCTCGTTGGTGGCTGGCTAATGTGGAGCCGGCGCAAGACTGAGGAAGCGCGCCGCGCGATTGGAAGAGCGATTGCGATAGCCGCGACGCCGGTAAATGCCAATCCGATACCCGGAACCAGCGCACCTTCATTTCCGAGTGAACAGGAACGAGCCCGAAAGGCCATCGAGGAGTTTGAGAAGGTGGCTGCCAAGTATGGTGACCCTTACCATACCGAGGCCCGCTATTTCGTGGCCACGAACCAGCTTTACATCGAACGCGAGAAGGGCATCAACGAGCTGACGCAGTTGAGTTCGAGCGGTTTGCCGGATGTGGCCATTCTTTCAAAATTTGCCCTCGCACAAGCCAGGGAAGTCGACGCCAAGTACGATGAGGCGGCATCGCTATACACCCAAATCGCAGCCCTCAATAGCGTGGTTGTTTCACCTGAAACAGCAAAGTTGCGACTGGCCATGGTTTATCAAAAACAGGGCAAGCTCAAGGAAGCCGCCGACCTTCTTTTCCAACTAGCCGACAATGCGCGTAAAGCAAAAGACAAGGACGGAGCGCCGGTTCCTCTCTCGGAAGCTGCACGCGACGCCGCTCAACAACTGCAAAAGCTGGATCCGGAGCGATTCACCCAACTCACACCCGAATCACCAACGCTGAATCTCTAACCCGACCCGATTCCTGCCGTCGGCATCCAGATCATCGATGGACAACCTGACTCACTCGCTCCTCGGATTGGCAGCAGCCAAAGCGGGCTGTGAAAGATTGTCGCCAGGTGCGACTGCAGTTTGTTTGCTTGCAGCGAACGCGCCTGATGCCGATGTGGCCGTTCTGCTTTTCGCCGACCGCTGGTCATTCCTTCACTATCACCGGCACATCACTCATTCAATCATTGGCACGCTTGCAATTGCTTTGCTCCTCCCACTGATTTTCTGGCTAGGTGATCGCGGGCTCGCTACACTGCGGTCGCGTTCACCCAGCGTACGTCTTAAAGGACTGGTGTTGGCATCGTTGATTGTTAGTGCCACTCATCCGCTTCTGGATTGGACGAACAACTACGGCGTAAGGCTTTTGCTTCCGTGGAGTAGTAAGTGGTTCTATGGAGATCTCGTCTTCATTGTCGATCCTTTCATCTGGCTACTGCTCGGCAGCGCAGTCTTTTTGTTGACCGCCAAACGCAAATGGCAGGCAGTCTGTTGGTCGATCGCGGCGATTGTTCTTACATACCTGGTAATGACAACATCTGCTGAACGCGGATTGGCAAATGCGACTCTCGTGCAAGTTCTCTGGGTCGGAGTGATCATTGCCCTCGTTTTGGCGCATCGCCTGGGCGCAGCTCAGCGATGGGGACCGCGGCTGGCGCAGGCAGCGTTCCTCCTGCTCGTCATTTATTGGACCGGGCTTGGCGTTATGCATGCCATGGCACTCAAGGAAGTCAATTTTGCCGCAGCGAGTATCGCGAGGGAGAGAGGCGAGACGGTGACCGACTTTGCGGCGATGCCGACACTGGCAAATCCTTTTCGCTGGCTGGCAGTTGCGGAAACGGATCGCGCGGCCTATAGATTCGAGGTATCGCTTACTGACGACATTCGCTATCCCAGCTCCTCGGCTCGTCATGAGCGTGCCGATACCATGAGTTCGCCTTTCTTACTTAGTGCTGTGAAAGACCGACGCGCCCGGATATTTCTCGGCTTTGCTCGTTTTCCTGTTTATGGAGTGGTAGGCGCCGATTGCCTAAGTGAAACCATCGTGCAATTGGCTGACTTACGTTACACTCAACCCGGATCCACGCGCGGAACTTTTGCGCTGGAGGTTCCCGTTGCGTGTCCTCCATATTAGAAAGCAACGCCATTCAACCAGTGAACGAAACGAAACAAATCGAGGCTTTAAAGTCCCTTGCCGAAGTGGCCAAGGCCCGAAAGCAGTCCGGCAAGCAAAATTATCTGGCGACTGTTCGCGTCTCGCCCGGAGCCTATCTCGCGGTTTCGAGCGTCCTGACATTCGTGGCTGCGCTTCTGTTGCGCTCGGGACGCGAGGGATGGGCCTTGCTCTCCATTGTCGTTGCCTGGGCCGTGGTACCAGCCCTGGCCCTGACCGACCGCATCGCATTTGATGGAGAAGTTTTGGTCCGGCGCGGTCTCATTCCTTTTCTGCGTCACCTCCTTTTCGGCAGACGCGAGCAACTCAGCGTAGTTGACGTCGAACGAGTTGACACCAATGCGGTCCGGACACTCCGCCGTGGCGGACGAGTGCGTTACCGCTATCGCAGTCAACTTTTTGGGAAAGGGACCGGGTTTGTATTCGCCTCCGGCGGCGCGCGTTATCGAGACATGGTGCGCCAACTCTTTCCTTTGATTCTCGACAGCAAGCTGGACCTGCGTACCCGCGATTTGCGCGACTATCTTTGCGATCCAAAGTTGTTGAGTCAGGAAGTGAAGACGTTGCAGCTGGCGTCTCCCGATGTTCTTGATAATGCGACGAGCGCTGTCAAGGTTGGCGGGCGTAACGAAACTACAGAGACGCGCGCAGAAGCAACCGGAGCCGACGTTGAAAGGGCGGTGCACTTAAGACAACTGGGAAACAGACTAAGAATCGCCGGACGCCTGAAGGAAGCGGGGGAGGCTTTTCGGCGTGCGCTCATCGTTCTGCCACATGACGCCTGGTTGATTTTCGACTTCGCGCGTTTGCTACGATCGCAAGCGAGTGCCGAAGCGGATGCTGAGTTGCTGGCGCGGGCTCGAGCAGCGCTGCGGCTTTCCTCAATGCGTGCCGATGAAGACGCCGCGCTTCTGGCTTTACTTGGGGAGAGCTTACTCGAATACAACGACGTGACGCGTGCCGAACGGAATTTTCAGCGGGCGCTTGAGCTTGAACCCGGCACTTATCGCGCGAGGTTAGGACTCGCGGACGTTGCTTTGCGCAATGGCAAGCTGGCGCATGTCATTAATCAATATCGCGATGCCGCAGCCGCGACCAATGAAAAGGCACTGGTGGCATTCGCAAACCGCGAAGCTGATTACTACTTCTGTCTCAACGACGATGACGATTACCTGTCAACCGAGTTACGACGGATCAACTGGCTGCAAACTCTTTCACACATGCGGCGCTTGGCGGCTCGAATTACAAACGCCAGTATTTTGATCGCATTGTTAGGTCCTTACTTAAATTCCACAATCGGCAGCATGGGATGGGCGCTGGCCTCATCATCGATCCTCGCCTGGCTGCTGGGTCTATTTGGAACGCGGCTCCTGGCAGAACGCCGCCAGCGTCCCGGTGGATAGTTAGGCAAAGAAAAAAGGACAGGAACGAGTCCTGTCCTTTGATTCAAAAGTACACAAGTTCGCAATCCCCGCTTGATCTTTTTAGTTTAGGCAGTCGGTTTTGAACGACTGGGACTGGATTTCTTGCGCGCCGTCGCGGCGCTCGCTGTTTTTGCTTTCGGCGCGTTACTCTCGGCCGGAGCCGGAACTATCGTCCGAGCTCGTTGCTCGCTCGCTGAAGCTACCGCCAAAGTAGATTGCGGTTCCGGATTCAGCAACGCATCCCAACGATAACGCGGACGCTGCCTGGGCTCGGCCAGTCGCTTAAAGACCAGGTCTGCGACAGCGCCCACGATCCAGTTGTGATAGTACTCACCCACTGAGGCCAGTTCCGCATCAGGCGCCGGGTTCATAAAGTCGATCGCGTAAGGCACACCGTCCTTGATCGCAAACTCGACGGTATTGAGGTCGTAGCCGAGGGCCGTGCAAAGAGTTCGCACATCTTTAGTGACGCGGTCCTTCAGGGCAGGCGCTAAGTAATCGGGATTGTGAATGTACTGTTCGCCGGAGAGGTAAGGCTTCCGCGGATCGTAGGCCATGATCATCACTTCCTGTTGGCCCACACAATAACAACGAACAAATTGATCGAAATCAACGGCCGCCTGCAGGGTCATGCAAAGCGTGCCTGTCTCGTCGTATTCCTTCCACAGCTCTTCAATAGAATTGATCTTTGAAACATTCTTCCAGCCGCCGCCGTCGAATGGTTTCAGGAAGGCAGGCAGACCGACATAATCGATGATGCCTTTCCAATCGAGCGGGAACTCTAAGTTGCGCAAGCTCTCACTGACGATACCCTTGATGTAATCTTTTTGCGGCAAGAGGACGGTGCGGGGAACTGCAACGCCGAGTTTCGCGGCCAGGGCGTAGTTGAAAAACTTGTCATCAGCAGACCACCAGAAGGGATTGTTGATGACGATAGTGCCTTCCAAAGCCAGGCGTTTTAACGTAGCCCGATAAAAAGGGACTTCATGTGAAATCCGATCGACTACAACGTCATATTTGGGGGGATCGTCATGTCGAATGCCCCCGAGGGTAATGTACTCGGCAACAGTTTTGCCATTTCCGCATTCGTTTATTGTCTTGATCAGGGCTTCGGGAAAGGTCTTTTCACGGCCCACCAAAATACCAACTCGATTCATGAACTCAATATCCTTTCAGCAAATTAATGCAACTCGGCGCAAAGAGAATGTCACTACGGATAACACCGGACGCACGGTTAAGTATGTTCGCGGGGTTGGAAAGCTTGGAAAATACGCTGCCAAAAGGGGCATGTCAAATGACCAAATGTGAGCCGCAGGCATCCGATTCTTTATGAAACGGCATCAATTAACCGGCCGAAGCATGAAATTAAGTCGGGGATCCACTGCGCCGGCTGAAGATGGGCGGCGAGAAAGCAGGCGACCAGAGAACGTGGGCTGTCAACGCCTCCGGCTTTTCCTTATGGTAGAATCCGCCGCTGGCAAAAGTACTTTCCCCGGTCAGTCGAAATAATCAACATCCTGCAAAACGGGAGAACTGAATTCTTGTTGCGATTGTTTATAGCCCCCGCGGTGTTCTGCGCCCTCATAATTGGAATCATCGCGATTGCGCCAACCTCGGGCGCTGTTTCGTTGAACCCTCAAGACCGTACGAGTGCTGTTCCGACGCCCACTCCCGCGCCGGTCAAGGTCGACAAGAACACGAAAACTTTTACCGGCGAACAGATCGCGGAGTCGGCCATCTTTATTTACGGGTCGCGCCCCGTGTTGCAACAAATTCGCAGAAATGGTGTCGAGCGTGGACGCATCACACGCCTGGCCAGCGACGGCAAGATGGAAGAAGCGACCTACGAGCGCGTTTTTGTGCGCGGGGATAGTCTCGACAACGACAAGATCCGCCTCGACCAAAAGATGCCTACGCTCGAGTATTCTTTGATCTTTGGTGGCGGCCAGCTGTGGGGAATTATCAATGGCGCGGCGTTCACCCCGCGACAAGATGCGGCCTCGGCGTTCATGTCGCAACACCGTCACAGCATCGAGGCGCTTTTGCGGTACAAGGAAACGGGCGCGACCGTCAACTTGATAGGCAAGGATAAACAAAAAGGCCTCGACCTCTATGTTCTGGATTTGACGGACAAGGAACAACGCACGACTCGCTTTTATATAAGCGCAAAGACTCTTCATATTTTGTGGTTAGAATATGAAGAGGGAAGGGCGAAATTTCTAAAACGGTTTGCGGATTATCGTTACGCCCAAAGCACCCTCGTCCCCTTTCGGACCATCCTGTCAGAGGATGGTAAGCAGACGCAGGAAACTCGCATCTTGACCGTGACTTTCGGGGTGAAAGTTGACGATGCCCTTTTCAAGAATCCCTCGGCCTAGTTAATTTCACAGACCGCGGTCTCAATCAAAATCACTTGCCTTTTCGGAACCGGAGGTGGCTTCGGGCGTGTACGCCTGCAGGCGGTCGTCTGTCGGGGTATAATCTGCGCGGAGGCCGCTCACGTCGGAGCGCGAGACTAGTTCCCAGAGGATTACGTACTTGTGATAGCGCGTGAGAGCCTACCCACCTTGATGGAGACACTGAGTTCCATTGATGAGCTAAGTTTTCCTACCGCTGTGCGGCAGGACGTGATCTCGGATTCGACTTCTGATCACGCGTTGCTCGAAGCGACGCGGACAGGCGACCAGGACGCGTTCGCTGAATTAGTGGGACGCTATCGTAATCAGTTGACAGGCTACATCTACCGGATGACCAACGATTATGACGGCGCGGTAGACCTGGCGCAGGAAACCTTCGTAAGACTCTATCGGGCGGTTGATCGCTATCAAACCAGCCACGCTTTTTCGACTTATCTCTACCGGATTGCCACGAACCTGGCAATCAGCGAGTTAAGAAAGCGGAAGCGTCGCAGGTTGGTTTCACTGACAGGGTTCTTTCAAACCACCGATCGGGGCGAGGCAAGGGAATTTGATCCTGCGGATGAACGCCCGTTGATTGACTGCGAGTTAGTGGCCACAGAGCGGCGCCAGGCGGTGCAACGCGCAATCAGCACGCTGCCGGAAAAATATCGCGCGCCGCTCATTTTGCGGGATGTTGAAGGGCGCAGCTACGAAGAGATTGCGCGGATCCTGCAAACGAGTGAAGGAACTGTGAAATCGCGCATCAGTCGGGCACGAGATTTTCTGCGCGAGAAGATGAAGGCATATTTCTAATGGGGGCTTTATGAAGGTAATCGGTTGCAAGAGTGTCAGTAAGGAAATTGACGAGCTGGAAAGCGGTCAGTTGCCTGACGCAAATGTACAGGCGCACCTGAAAGACTGCGGGACGTGCCGCAATTTCTACGATGAGCGGCAGAAGTTGCGCCAGATGATTGCAGGGTTGGAAACCGTCGAAGCTCCGGGTGATTTTGATTTTCGTCTACGCGCCCGGCTCGCGAATCTGCGCGCCGAGCGTCCTTCAGCATTTTCCAGTTTTGGTTTTGGCCTACCTTCAATCGGTTTTGCGGTGCTTGCGATCCTCATCGGCGTAGGGATTTACCTGCGTGCGACGAACGACTCTGTGTCACAACAACCTTTGGCCAAGTCTGAAGCCACAAAAACTGGAGAGCCAGTAGCCGTGCGGCCCAGTAACCCCGCTTCCGTGAAGTCTGAGTTAAGCGCCAGCGCGTCTCCTGAGTCAGCTGGGCCGGCGAGCATTGAAGAACCGCCAACGGCTGTGAAACAACGCGTCCGCACTCGAAAAGGAAACAGAAGCTCCAACAGCAATATGGTCCGTCGTGACGACTTTCTGGCAAGGAGTGAAACTTCAGCGATGTTTCCCCTCGAAGCCGCCGAACCGCTTCGAGTGTCAGTCGACTATGCGACTGGGGATTCGCGGACTATTTCATTGCCCGCAGTAAGTTTCGGCTCCCAACAGGTGGTTGCACGCGGAGCGTCAATGGTAAAAACCTCAGCCCGTACAGTCTGGTAAACGGGAATGAGATTCAGAGTGAAATGAAACAAGCGATCCAACATCTTTTCGTCGCACTGGCTCTCTTGACGACGGGCCAGAGTGTTTGGGCCCAGGCTACGAGTAGACCTTCCGCGCAGCAGCCATTGCCAACGGCGCCGACAGCGGCTGCGCCGCAAGGGCGGAAAGCGCGAGCGGTACGCAGACCAACGGTTGTCGTCGAAGATCGCTGGGCGGCGCCGCAGGTGGTGACCATCCTGCATCGACTCAATGGTCTGAAGATGTTTCGTTTGTTAATCCGCTCCGGTGAAGAAATCGACGCGATCACAAGACTCGACGACGCCTTTAAGATGAAAGACGAAGTACACACGAGTGTGATAGCAGGCGTGGCGATGGGCGACGGCGAAACGATCGCGGCCCGGCTGCCACAGGCTGACGCGGAATTGGGTCCGGCTATGGCTCCCGCCGCGCCCCCAGCGCCACCTTCACCCCTTAGGCCCGGAAGCACTCCAGTCGTAGCCGAAACGGGATTACTGGGCGGCGTTAACAATTTCTTCGACCGCCCGGATTTGACTGTGATTGGTCGCAATGGGAAGAGATTATTCGCACGTTACATTGGTCTTGACGGCGTAACCGGTTTGTCGGTTCTGAAGCTCTCCGGCCACAGCGCGCTGGCGCAAATATCTAATAGGGAGTTGCCGGTTGCAGTCGGCCAGAAAATCCGGCTGCTGGCGCCGGAGCCAGTTGGGAAAGTGGATCAGCGACTGCCGAACAGAATTAACGTGCGCATCGGCGAGACTGAAGCCAGAGTGATTGGCGTGACCCGCGCTCCCTCGGGAGCGGTGGCGCGCATCAAGGTCACCTCCAACAATCTCTCACCTGCCGCTATCGGAGGCGTCGCTATCAATGAGGCCGGTGAGACGGTAGGCATTGTCGAAGCTGTCGACCGAGCGGAAGCTACTTTGTTACCCAGTGCAATGGTGCACAGCGCAGCCAAGCGGGTGCTCGACAAACAGGCGAGCGTACCGCGACCCTGGTTGGGAATTCGCGGCGAGCCCCTCGGCACTTTTCCCCTTGAACAAATGGTTCGCGGCGGCTGGCAGCCCGAAATGGCGAGGTCGCTTTGGCAGGAACATCGAGGAATCTTCTTAACTTCAGTGGCGCCCGGCAGTCCCGCCGCGGGAGCCGCCTTACGACCTGGAGATGTAATTCTCCGAGTGAACGAGAGTGAGGTTAAAAATGCCGACGAGTTCTCCTGGTCACTCGAAGAAATCAGCGCCGGGAATCCGGTCAACTTCACCGTCGCGCGACCAGGACAACCCACCAATGAAGCCGTCGAAGTTACCTTGAGCAATGGCCCTGTTGGTTTCTCTGGTTCAACCGAGGATGGCGCGACTTCCGCTGACATCAATGTGGAACGCATCGTGCGCTCTTTTAATGGCGCAGCGAATTCGCTGGCCGGGATGTTGATGAGCGAAGGTATCGAAACAATTGCTTTGAAACCGGCGGTAGCTATGCGCTTTGGCGCCGGCTCCGGCTTGCTGGTCGTTTACGTAAACCCGCAAACAGTTGCTTACAAATCCGGGCTGCGTACCGGCGATGTGATCGAAGCTATCAACGGGCGAGCAGTGCTGTCGGATGCGATCAAACTTTTAATCGCACCCGGGTCCGACTACGCTCTGAATGTGGTGCGGAACAGAGAGAAGCTGGTTGTGAAAATTGCGAGGTGAGTCGACGGGCTCAGTCTCAACTCTTTTCAAAAGGACAATAGTTAAATTGTTGGGGGTGGCCCTCCGTGGCCACCCCAGTTTTTTTAAAGGACTAGATCCCACCTAGCAAACTCTTCCAGCGTACCCACGATTCATCACGAGCCTTCTTGTTTGCCTGGTATGAGGTGAGGGACTTCTGATAATCCTCAGCAGCTTTTGCGTCGGCGTCCTTGTCTCCGGTAGTCGCCGCGGCTTTAGGTTCGGGCGCGTCGCCCGAGCGCATGAACGCATGTCCAGCGCCTTCATAAGTAACTGGCTCAAACTTCTTTCCTAACTCTTTCATCAGCTCGATTGTTTTCGGCAGGGTTTGATTGATACGCGCGTCATTGCCGGCGTAGAACCCGTACACAGGGGCCTTGATACGGGCCAGCTCTTCTTTCGTTTCAGGCGCCGAACCGTAAAAAACAAATGCAGCTTTTAGATCGGGACGATTAGTGGCGAACCTGAAGCTTTGGCTGCCACCCCAACAGAAACCCGCGACCGTGATCTTGCCGTTTGCCGCGGGTAGCTTTGCCACATAGTCGGCGACGGCGTTTAGATCAGCCGTTACTTGATCTGGCGGCAAGGCGCGAATAGCTTTCCCCACTGCGTCACGGTCTGCTCCATACTCGGATGTCCCGCCACCTTTCGGTGCCATACCGGAAAGCAAGTCGGGCGCGATCGCGACATAACCCGCTTCGGCCAATTGGTCGGTCAGGCTTTGCACCCACTCCGTGAGCCCGTTTATCTCATGGATCACCACCACCGCGGTCGCCTTGGTCTTCACTTCCGGATAGACAATAAATGCGCTCACAGTGCGATCGCCGTGCTTAACGTTGACCCATTCCTGATGCCGTGGCGACTTGGCCAGTCGTGCCTTGGCCCATTCCTGCTCGTAGGGATCGGCAGTAGTCGTTCCCGAGGTAACTCCGGAATGATGATCCATATGTTGCGCCGAAGCGCAGCCGGCTAGCGATAACAAACAAGCGACGAGAAAAGAGGCTTTGCTCAAAGCCGAGCGGTTCCTGAGTGCTTTAGTTTGCATTCTTACCTCCGACCAGAATCAAATTGTTTTTGGGGGAAGGGTGATTCTAGCAAAGCGGCGTGGAATTGCCGATTGGCGATTGCCAATTCAGATTGGAAAGTCGACGAGTTGAAGTAGTGTAATCGAAAGGGAAGCAAATGGAGTCCGAGCTCTGAAAGAGCGGCATAACGTCTCACCTATAGAATGTATTGCGCACTTTCAGTGCTTCTTTATCTTTTCGACTGTGCCAGGGGCGACGTGCTTCGATGCGCCCAGCACTTGCCCCTGGCTATCCCAGCTCGCGCCGTTGGCGCTTCGTATGTTGCATTTCAAACTTGAATCCACCAATTGCCAATTGATCCGGTCGCGGGTGAGGTCAATTCCAGCGCTACCGCGTGGTGTTACTAATTAGTCTACAATCTACATTCAGCAACTTGACGGAGTATCATGCGACGGCGCGGTAGGGTTCGGCTTTGCCGCCGGATGTGAGGCGGTGGCTTTGCCCCGCCGTTTTGGCTAGGAACATCCTGGGCTTCGCCCTTGGTACGGGCTCCCTGCCTTTTTACTCGCACAGAAATTTACCGGCAGCATTTGCAGGTTGGCGGTGTTAACAAGACATTCCACTCTTGTAGGAGGGCTACCAAAGTTGCTCACACCCATTTCACGCCAACGGATACTCGCGCTTGCAATTCTGCTCCTCCCTTTTCTTGGTGTTCACGCCCAAACCGCGCCATCCGGCGTTGACGTTGTTCGCGCGCGTTACACGAAGTACGAGTATCGAGTGCCGATGCGTGACGGTGTGCGGCTCTTCACTTCGATCTACGTACCTAAGGACAGTTCGCGAACTAATCCCTTTCTGATTACACGCACACCTTACAGCGTCGCCCCTTATGGCATCGACAACTACCGTTCGAACATTGGTCCGTCGCCCAGTTTTGAAAAAGAAGGATTCATTTTTGTCTATCAAGACGCGCGCGGACGCTACATGTCAGAAGGTGAGTTTTCGCAAGTGCGACCCTATGCGCCAAACAAGC
>DASSCX010000167.1:0-28678 GCA_035697425.1 Pyrinomonadaceae bacterium
ATTTTTTCGAAGCTAACGAACTAGAATAGAACGACTGCCTGGTTCTACTACTTTTCCAATCACACTCGCCTGGACGTAGTTTTCGCGCAAACGTGACAAGAGCGCCTCAGCTCGGTCGGCGCCAACCGCAATCAACATCCCACCGGCAGTCTGTGGGTCGAACAACAGTTTGATGAGATTAGGATCGAGGGCGTCGTCGATCTGAACGTCATCACCGACATATTGCCGGTTGGTCTTGTCACCACCGGTCAGCAGACCCTGACTGGCCAATTCCAGCGCTCCAGGGATCAGGGGAACTTCGGCCGAATCAATCTCAATCGTAACCTTGCTACCCTGAGCCATTTCCCACGAATGACCGAGCAAAGCAAAGCCAGTCACATCAGTTGCGCCCTTGATGCCAAATTCCCGCATCGCTTCAGCAGCATATTTCCCGGGAGTCAACATTGTCTGCACCGAACTTGCTGCCACGGCTTCGCTGGTCTTTCCTAACTTGATTCCCGTGGAAATAACACCTGTACCAATTGGCTTCGTAAGAATAATTACGTCTCCTACCTGTGCGCCTGAATTTGTCGCAATCTTCGCCGGGTCGATCACACCGGTTACCGAGTAACCAAACATGATCTGATCATTGTCTACGCTGTGACCGCCAATTAAGGTGACGCCGTGCTGATTCAACGTCTCCAGACCACCGCGCATTATTTCGCCCAGTATTTCCGGCGCCACGCCCTTCTTCGGAAAGCAGGTAATCGCCATTGCCGTTAGTGGAGTTCCTGCCATCGCCCACACATCGTTGATGGAATTAAGGGCGGCGATCTGACCATAGACAAATGGATCGTCAACAATCGGCGTAAAGAAATCGAGGGTCTGTACGATTCCCAGGTCGTCGCGAAGGCGAAATACACCCGCGTCGTCGGCAGTGTCGAAACCGACAATCAGGTTTTCGTTGAAAGGCTGTTTTGGTAACCCGCTCAAGACTTGAGCGAGAATGCTCGGAGGCAGCTTAGCCGCTCAACCGGAACACGAGACCATTTCGGTCAAACGCATGGGATCACCTCCTTTCGCTGAATGGAATCGAATGGGTATGGTTATACCATAGGGAACGCTGGCGATTAGCGATCGGCGATTGCCGATTGGCGATTGGCGACTAAAACCCGTGCAATGAACTGTTAGGCTTGCTACATTCGGGGTGCCTCAAAGTAACCGGTCTTGTTTGATATGAGGGCCAATCGACAATCGACAATCGCCAATCGGCAAGCGGCAATCCATATCGGTCCCGCCGGCTGGTCCTACAAAGATTGGGAAGGTGTCGTCTATCCGCAGAAAGCGGGATCGAAGTTTGATCCGCTCGCGTATCTCGCTCGATTTTTCGACACAATCGAGATCAACAGCAGCTTCTACCGGCCGCCGGCTCCGGCTACAACCAAAGCGTGGGCGACACGCGTCGCAGACAATGCTGGCTTCACTTTCACGGCGAAGCTGCACCGAGTTTTCACCCACGAGCGCGGCAAGGCTACAGCCGCGGATGACAAGGCTTTTCGCGAAGGGATGAATCCCCTCGCAGAATCAGGAAAGCTTGGCGCAATCCTTATTCAATTCCCATGGTCATTCAAAAACACCGACGAGGAGCGCGCGTATCTGGCGCGCCTGCTTGCCCAGTTTCGAGAATATCCCCTCGTCCTCGAGGTGCGTCATGCGTCATGGAACACGCCTGGAATTTATGAGGAGTTAGAAGAAAAGGGAGTGGGAATCTGCAATATCGATCAGCCGGTATTCGCGAAATCAATCAAACCGGCCGCGCTGACGACCTCAGGGATTGGCTATGTTCGCCTGCATGGCCGCAACTACGGAAACTGGTTTCGCGAGCAGGCACCCCGCGACGACCGTTACAATTACCTCTATTCGTTGGAGGAGTTAGATCCCTGGATTACAAGGATCAGGGAGGTTGCGAAGCAGACGAAGGAAAGTTATGTGATTACCAACAATCACTTTCTGGGAAAGGCTGTTGTTAATGCTTTGGAGATCAAATCGATATTGGACGGCAATAAGGTGCCGGCGCCACTGCCACTGTTTGATAAATACCCCGAGCTCGCAGAGGTAGCAACACGAGAAACGCTCTCAACCTCGAAGGAACCCCGACTCTTCAGTTAAGACCCAGCGGTCCGTTTCGCGGACTTCACTCTCTTTCTTATCGCAAATCCCAGCACCTAAAAGCTGAGCAAAGTTCACTCGTTGGCTACGCGGACTTATCCACCGTCTGCGCGAAAGAAATAGGAAGTCCATCAGGATCTACTGCAACCGCGAGCTTGATTCCTTCGCCTTCTTTTTGCGTTGGCGCCATCACGAAAAAGACCCCTTTGGCTTTCATCTCTTCGTAAGTTTTATCGACATCCTCAACATTGAAGCCAATAGAACAGGTACCGGCGTCTTTGCCCGCGCCCCCGCGTCTCTCCTGCTTGATCCCGCCCCCATGAAGGGCCAGCGTTGTTGTGCCCGTTAGAAACTCTGTCCACTCAGGCGATTCAAACTTGAGGGGAATGCCCAGCTTGTCGCGATAAAACTCAACAGAACGAGCCATATCAGAGACAATCACCATCGTGTAATCGATGTGTTGAAACATCCTTCCCTACCCTCCCAAGCTTTACCTTAACTTCTTTCGTTTTGTACCGCTTCCCATTCCCACCAGCACGTCGAATTCATCCTTGGTTAAAGGCATTACAGAAAGTTGCGACTGCCGGATCAGCGGCAATCCGCTGAGCCGCTTGTCGTAACGAATGGAAGCCAAGGGTACGGGGGACGCAAAGGCTTTTATGGGTTTCAGATCCACGGCAACCCACTGTGGGTCAGGAGCCGTGGGATCTGGATAAGCACTCTTGGCTACTTCGGCGATACCGACTACCGCTTTGTCCTTTCCTGAGTGGTAAAACAGGACGCGCTCACCAGTCTTCATCTCGCGCAGGTTATTTCGCGCTTGATAATTACGCACTCCGGTCCAATCAGTCCGCCCATCGCGCACAAAATCGTCCCAAGAATACGTTTCTGGTTCCTGCTTCACCATCCAGTAGGTGTTTCCCTTTGCTTTCTTAGTGGCCATTTGCTGTTTTCTTGCTGGGTTTCGACCGCGCGCTTAGAATGGCTTTCGTAATCCTACCTACCAATCAGCGGGAGAAGATCATGCTCAAAGAAGGAAGCGTTGCGCCTGCGTTCACAACAACTGATGCCGAAGGAAACACAGTCAAGCTGAAAGACCTGCGCGGTGAAAAAGTCGTACTTTATTTCTATCCCAAGGATGATACACCCGGCTGCACTAAAGAGGCTTGTTCGTTTCGAGACGCGTTTTCTCAATTTAAGAAACGGGGCATCCGGATTCTAGGCGTTTCCCCGGATAAGGAGTCGGCCCACAAGAAATTCACGGAAAAGTACAAGCTGCCTTTTGCCCTGCTGGCGGATACGGACCGTTCTATCGCTGAGGCTTACGGAACCTGGGGCGAGAAAAAATTCATGGGGCGAACCTACATGGGCGTACTACGCACCACTTTTCTCATCGACGAGAAGGGGAAGATTAAAAAGATCTTCGAGAAGGTCAAACCTGATGAACACGCTCGTGAGGTCCTTGATGCATTTGATGACTAGCAAGGTCGCCCTTCGGGATTAAGCCGCCACCCAACCACCAATCTTCTCGGTTTCCCCTTCCGGCTTCCTTCCCGGCATCAGGCCCTGTAGGGCACTGAATGAACTGGGAACATCCGGCTTGCGCCGTGGCAGCTGCGGCACTTCGATCTGCATAGTTGTGGTGTCGGCCGCCTCGTTAAGAAAATACATGCGTGTGTTATCAACAACTTCGGTACGTATTTCGTGAGTCCAGAGCAGCAGGTTTGCGAGCGCGTCGCCAATTTCATCCTTCCCAAGCTTTGTTTCCTGGGCGATTTCCTTTTGCGTTCGCGCGTTTTTTTTGATTGCTTCTCGAACGCGTTCAATTGGAGAGAGTTTACTCAGCAGTCGCGACAAATTTTGCGAGGCCGCGTCGCTTCCCTGGGCTTCTAAAGTTTGTTGCGAAACGTAACGCTTGCGAGCTGATTTGTATTCCCGCAGCACTTGCCGGCTTTCAGTTACCTTTTTGCGAATACAACTCTTGCAATAAAGATTTCTGCCGTCCTTGCGCGCGCGGCAAATCCCAAATTCAGACAGCGGTAATGCCTGGGCACAGATCGGACAATCTTTTGTTTCAAGAATTCGTTCGGGCTCGGATTTCATTTCGACGCTCCACCAATCAACAGTATTTCCCGCGTGAACGTCGCGAAAGACAAAACTCCCGTTGATCGGAGATAGAGGAGTCTGCCGGTCAGCATGTCGGCGGTTATGTCGTTGGTCGGCGAAGGGACCGGTCAAACCGGATTCGCCTGGGATTGTTAGCGCCTACCGGAAAAGGTTTTTGGTGTCTTTGTCGTAACCTAGGTTGGATCTGCGTAGAAGGTTCACGGGGGCCTTGCGATAGAAAATTTATAAGGACTTCTTAACCCGCTAACAGATGCAAACAACCAATTGTCGACTTCACTTCGCTCTAACAATCTTTCGCTCAGTCGAGGGGAGTCGCATTATAGTCATCGAAGATTTTTTTGCAACTACTTTTTCGAAATACTAATGACACATCGCGTTCAGAAAAATTTTCGATCGTCATGCGCACAAAAGATCAGCAAATTGAAAATGCAAACGACTCTGATACGTGAAGATAGGTGATCGCAAGCCTTGAAATTTTTGGCATTACTATCGTCGAGAATATCGTCGAAATTGAATCGCGATAAATTTTCTGCGCGTAAATTCATTCGCAAAATTCAACTTCCGAGCAAAAGCACAAAGCGTTCGCCCTCTGTTTGGCCGCAACAAGTTCGACGCTGTGCGGTTGGTCCTACCATTAGTAGCAAGCACAAGCTACTGTTAGTTTAGATCCCTGAAATGAGATCGCTCGTTAATGTCAGGGACGCAGAAGGTTTGATCTTCTTAGATGATTTGCAGAGCTTGCTGAGCCTGCTAACTTAGCTTTCCAGCAACCGAGATGAGTCAATTCGTTGATGACAAAGTCATTCGGGCGTCGCCGCACGCGTGTGCAAAATGGTCTGTAATTCGTTTCTAACAATCTCGTGACATTTATGATCGATTTTTCCACACAGTTTTCCACAGAACCCTGTGGAAATTCATCACTAGCTATCGGCCAACTCGATCCTTCAGTCGATACACAAACTTTAGTCCGGACCAAATTTCGTTCACCGCACAAATCTTTACGTCAACTAGACCGACATCAAGACCAATTCGCTGCACGTTATTGAAAGTCAGGTCGGTGGCGACTCCGGAGCTCTTCTTGGGCCAGGCTACCCAGATCATCCCATCTCTCTGGAGCTTCGCTGCAAGTGGGCCAAACTTCAATTTCAATTCTCGTTCAGAAGAAACGAACGCTAGAATCAGGTCCAGCGAGTTAGCCGTCGCAGAAGTGAATTTCGCAGTCGCCGGAAGTGTACCGAGTTCCTCCTTAAAGTTCCTGGGCGCACCAACAAGGGCAACGCGAAAACCCGGTTTGACACCGAGTTTCTTGAGCAAAGGTGTTCCGGAGTAACCAGCCATATCTTCCACTCGCAGATTCTGAGATCGCAAACTAAACTTTGCTTTACATGACAAGCGTTTGGCGAAAACTACCAGAGTTTCAGGATTTTCCACCAGATAAAGCCGAAGATTGCCCAAATCGGAATTGTAACGAGTGAGGCAATCAACCCGAGGCTCCACCACTTTCGCTGCGTGACGTATCCCGCGCCAAAGTAGATCGGCGCGGGTGTTGTGCCATAGTGGGTTAACGAGGCGCTCAGATTGGAAAAGTAAGCAAGCGAGAGCACGGCCAGATATGAAGGTGCTCCGGCAGCGATGATTACGGTAACGAAGGGAATATACATTGCCGTGGCATGTGCAGTAATGCTGGCAAAGCCGTAATGCGCATAGAAATAAACGAGCAGGAGTAAAGCAAGTGCCAGCCACCAAACCCACCCACTGGTAAACCCCGCCGCAGCGTCCGCGAATCGTTTGATGATTGCTGTTTCGCCGAGGGCTTCCGCCATTCTGACGAGACCGCCGTACCAGATGAAAACATCCCAGGCATTTCTTTCGCTTACGACGTCATCCCAACTCAAGACACCACTTAAGAGCAAAACACCGATTCCCACGAGTGCGACCACCGCATAATTGATCGCGTGAAGACCAGTGGTCATCCATAAACCAGCAATCAGGGCAAACACCAGTAGCATCAGCTTCTCGTGCCGAGACATTCGTCCCAGGCGCCGTAACTCTGTTGCAGCAAACTCACTAGCTGCTGGCGTATGTTTGATTTCGGGAGGGAAGATTCGATAAAGAAGGAGCGGAAAGGCAACGAGGGATAGCAAGCCCGGGATAACTGCGGCAAGGGCCCAGCGCGCATAAGTCAATTCAATCCCTGTAACCTCTTGCGCGAATTTAGCTATCAATACATTCGAAGCCTGACCCGTAAGAAACATCGCGCAAATGATCACATCGCATTGGTACACAAGTGTCATCAGAAAGGCACCGAGGCGACGCGCTGAGGGCCCCGGCTTGGACTCGTAAGCTTCCGCCAGACTCTTTGCTATGGGAAAGATAATCCCGCCTGAGCGGGCCGCATTTGAGGGGATTACCGTCGCCAGCAACATGTCGGTGGAGACGAGTGCATAACCCAAGCCTAACGAGTGTCGACCCAGCGTGCGGATGAACTGGAAAGCAATGCGACGTCCTAAGCCTGTTTTGATCATGCCCCGCGAAATGAAAAATGCCGCCAAAACCAACCAGACTATCGGATCCGCGTAACCGCCAAGCGCTTCTTCAACCGGCAACACTCCGCTTAACGCAATCGTTGTTACTCCCAGCAACACAATTGCGCCGCCTGAGAGTGGCCGCACAATCGAACCGGTAATCGTAGCGACGAAAATTGCGAACAGTTGCCAGGATTTTGGGGCGATTCCTTCGGGTGGGGAAAAAGCAAGGACGGTAAGAGCGGAGCCAAGTACCGTGCCCCACTTTGCGAGTTTTAGCCATAACGGCGTTAAAACTTCCGAGTCCGGCGGAGTAATTTGTAATGTTTTTTCGTCTTGCTGCGACAAATGGTTGAAGGGGACGCGCAGTTTTGGCCCAAGGCGGGGCGATACTATTATGTTGCAATCACTTACTCAAGACTTTTGCGTTTTATCGGCTCGCTCGGAGTTGTACAGCAACTCTCAAGCGCCGGTAGGGTTCTAATACTGTAGATGTCATACAAGAACGCGACCGACAATACCCCAGACCAGATCACAGACAAGCGTCTCTACCTCAATCGCCGTCTATTCATGCGCGGCGGTGTGTTAGCTGCCACGATGGCAACTACGGGATTGCTCTATCGCAAACTCAATCCGCCACCATTGGAAACACCAAAGGGGGAAACGCTAACGAATGTTGGCAAGCCGAGCAACGACGAAGCAATCGACAAGGGCTTTGCGGTCAACGAGGCGCTGACCCCGTTGGATAAAATCACCAACTACAACAATTTCTATGAGTTCTCGACCAGCAAAGGAGGAGTTGCGGTAGCGGCCCGGGGATTCATCACAGAACCCTGGAACGTTGCAGTTGGGGGACTTGTCAACAAACCGCGTACTTTTGATTTGAGCGAGCTCCTGAAGTTTCCGCTTGAGGAAAGGATTTACCGCCTGCGTTGTGTTGAAGGCTGGTCGATGGTGATCCCCTGGATTGGTTTTCCGCTTGCGAGAGTGCTCGAGCTGGTTGAACCAACTGCTGAAGCCAGGTTTGTGGCATTTCAAACACTCCATGATCCGCAACGGATGCCGAACCAGCAAACCGGAGTTCTTGACTGGCCTTACGTTGAGGGTCTGCGACTCGACGAGGCTCTGCACCCGCTGACGATTCTGGCCACCGGTCTTTACGGGGAAAGGCTCCCGCCTCAGGACGGCGCGCCGATTAGGTTAGTGGTGCCCTGGAAGTACGGTTTTAAGAGCATCAAATCCGTGGTGAAGATCAGTTTGGTCGCAGCCGAGCCGCCGACAACCTGGAATCTTCAAGCGCCTGGCGAATACGGGTTTTATTCGAACGTAAATCCGAATGTGTGGCATCCGCGCTGGAGCCAGGCCACCGAACTACGCATCGGCGACTATTTTAGGCGAGACACACTCATGTTCAATGGTTATGAGGCACAAGTGGCGCATTTGTATGCGGGAATGGATTTGCGACGAAATTTCTAGATTTGAGCTTTGTACTTTGTACTTTGTTCTGTTTGGAGGGTGCTAAGAACTAAGTGCCAAGTTCCAAGTTCAAAGTACTAAGTTCAATGTCAATCGTTTAATGAAACCTTTCAAGTTTTCAAGCCTGGTAGTCTTCCTGAACGCGCTGGTTCCCCTGGCGTTGCTGCTTTGGGACGTTTATCGCAACCGAGTGGGTGCGAATCCCGTGGAGTTTATGACGCGCACGACGGGAATGCTCACGCTCATCTTCTTGATGATTACGTTGGCTTTGACACCGGTGCGAAAGGTCACAGGCGCCAACTGGGTCGCCAAATTTCGCCGCATGTTGGGACTCTACGCCTTCTTCTATGGCACTTTGCATCTGTTGACTTACGTCTGGTTCGATCAGCTTTTCAATTTTCGCAGCATCGTTAGTGACGTGCGGCAACGGCCGTTCATCGCCATTGGCATGACCGGTTTCTTTTTGATGCTGCCCCTCGCTATTACTTCGACAAACAGGATGGTGAAACGTTTGGGGGGCAAGCTTTGGGCAAAGTTGCATCGTCTGGTCTATCTTGCCGGCGTCGCGGGCGTGGTGCATTTCTGGATGCTGGTAAAATCCGATGTCAGGCTGCCGCTAACTTTTGCGTTTATCCTTTTCCTGCTGCTTGGATACCGGGTGCTCATTAAAATCGACAATCGCCAGCAAGCTATCGCTCGCGCTCAAGGGCTGGATTAGGATACGGGCACCGGTAGCCTCAGAACTTTCAATTATCAGCTATGCCAAGCGCAATTGAACGTTTCACCAGTCGAGTAGAAACTTACGCGAAATACCGTCCTGGCTATCCGGCCGATGTTCTGGAGCTCCTGCGTTCGGAATGCGGCCTGAACCCCGCTGCGGTAGTGGCGGACGTTGGCTCCGGCACTGGCATTCTGTCGGAGCTGTTGCTCAGAAATGGTAATGCGGTGATCGGCGTGGAGCCTAACGAGGCGATGAGAGCTACTGCCGAGAGTCTCTTGCGCGGCTATTCCAGGTTTCAGAGCGTAAACGGATCAGCCGAGGCCACAACGCTTCCTGAGGCTAGTGTGAATCTAATAACCGCCGGACAGGCTTTCCATTGGTTCGACGCCGCAGCCGCGCGCAGCGAGTTTCTGCGCATTTTGAAAGCAGGGGGCTTTGTGGCGCTGATTTGGAATGATAGACGCCTGGATTCCACTGCATTCCTGCGCAACTATGAGGCGTTGTTGCGTGAATATGGGACCGACTACGCGAAAGTGCAGGAGTTTGATCCCAGAAACCAGGTTGCCGGATTCTTCGCGCCGCATGAATTCAACTACAAGGAATACCCTAACCGGCAAGAATTCGACTTTGAAGGATTTAAAGGACGAGTTCTCTCCACTTCTTACACACCGGAACCCGGTACCTCAAACTTTGAGCCGATGCTCAAGGCCTTGCATGAGTTATTCGATTCCCATCAGGAAAACGGAGTGGTCGCCTTTGATTACGATACGCGGGTGTTCTACGGACAACTCTCCTAATATAAGGTCTTGCGGCCTTTCCCTTCGCATCGTAAGGTAGGGTTTGAGGAGAGCTTGCCCGAGATGACGCAGAACAGACGCCAACATGAACGTACCACAATCAATCTTAGAGCGCGTTGGGAGGGAATTTCAGGTCAACAGGAATGTCGAATCGGTGACCTTGCCATGGGCGGATGTTTCGTCGATTCCATGTCTCGCGTTGAAATCGGCGAACTGGTGTCGCTGGAAATCGAATTGCCTTCGGGTGAATGGCTCCCTTTGCGTGGTAACGTCACAACCTGCCAGGAAGCCGTAGGGTTTGGCCTCGAGTTCACATCTCTAACCGAAGCCGAAGCGGCTGCCCTCAAAAAAATAGTGGATTAAGGTTTATCTGCCCCTGCGCGTTTCCAGGAGCGCAATCGCCTGAGCCAGTTCCGCTCGGGTTAAGAGATTCTGGGGCCGGAAGAGCGAATCGCTCTGCAAAAGTCCCTGTTCAATCGCCAACGAAACGTAGCCTCTTAGCTCACTGGGAACCAGACTAGCGTCTAAAACTGCTAAAGGCGTCCCAGCTTTCGCTTCCGCTTCCGCCCGCAAACCAGCGGCCCTGACCAAAGCTACAGCAGCGGTGAGGCGAGATACGCCTTCATTGGGTCGAAACTGGTCGCCGGGTGAGGCATCCGGAAAGATTGAGCCGTTCGAAGGCGATTGCACGCTCTCGACGAACAACCTGGTCGTCAGGTCTTGCACGTCTGAATAAAGCGGCTGTCCAGCCAGATATTGCGGAACTTGCGCGCCGGCTACTAAAGCCATCGCAACGTCAGCCCGCGTGGCCGTCCGGTCGGGCCTGAATGATGAACCATTTGGCTGCATCGCGAGAGTTCGAATGTTCTGGTAAATGGCCTCGCGAACTGCGGGACTCAAACTCCCAATGTCGTTCAGCGGCGCGTAACTAGCGCGTCCCACTTGCAGTACTCCGTTGAACGTTTGCGAAGTTCCCAGCAGGCCCAAACTATTCCGAACGCTGACGCGCCAATTCCCTGCCGCCGGACGAATTAAAGAAACCTTTTCCTGTTTACCAGTTAGACCGACCAGGTTTAATGAATTCGCTTGGGCGACGAGACTTCCCGCATTGTTGTAAACCTGAAGGCCGAGATCATTCGTTGACCATAATGGACCCCAGCCAATTTGAATTGAAGCAAACAACGCATTGGCCGGCAGGGACAAAGTGCTGTCTGAGTTTGTACCCGGCTGAACGGTGCCTGTGAAAGTGGTGAGAGGGTCATTGTAGAACTGCACTTGGCCGCTGTTCAGCGTGCGCCAGTCGCCAATACGGCGACCGGGGAAAGCCGCCTGGAGCACAGCCGCGTGCACGTTCAACATCCCTGCGCCAACTTCATGTTCAAAATACGCGGGCAGCGGAGTAGCAGTACGCTCGAGTATATCTTTCACCTTTGCGGGCGTCAGACTCGGATTTGCCTCGAGCATCAAAGCGATCGCGCCTGCAACTTGAGGCGCGGAAAAACTGGTTCCGTTTGCTGTTGTGTAATAGGGCAACTCCGTCGAATTTAGTTTTTGAGTATCCGCGCCTATCAATCCTGACGCGCCAGTCACGTTTGCTATTCCCGATCCTCGCAAGCTGACAACATTGACGCCGGGCGCAACGAGAGTCGGATGGAATAGCGGACTGGCGAAGTCGCCGCGTGAGGAGAAATCTGCCAGACGTCCTTCTGAATCCGTGGCCCCGACGCTGACAACCCAGGGCGCCACCGCATAAGGATTCAAAGTGTGTGTGCCCGGTCCGGTATTGCCTGCGGAAAAAACCACATTGACGCCGGAATCCGTGAGCATCTTCGTCGCCACGTTTACCGGATCGTTGGTGTCGTAACGCGTGTTTGCAGAGAAACTACAGTTGATTACACGAACGCCGAGGTTGGGATTACTTAACAAATAATCAAATCCGCCCAGCACATAGACTAGCGTCGCATCTCCCGCGCTCAGTCCGACTAGGTTGGCACCTGGTGCCACTCCCGCGAACTTTCCACTCGCCATGCCGCCACTTCCTGCAATAACTCCAGCGACAAACGTTCCATGCCCGTAGAGTTGGTCAGTGTTGGGAAGAGATTCCGAGTTAACTGGATAAGTGAAGCCGCCGCTGGCACTTTGCGTGTCCGCCAGCTTGATGTTCTTTGTGACGCGCCCGGACAAGTCTCCGTGCGTGCCGTCGATGCCCGTATCAAGAACTGCGACGGTCACGTTTCGACCAGTCGGTTGCAAACCAAAGTTGCGACCAATCAGGTCTGCGTCGCGTCGCGTGCGTTCAACGCCTGTTGCATTGCGCACTTCGGGTTCGCTGTTAAAGGTAAGGGTGCGATTCGTGTACAACGAACGGATGCCGGGCAGACGCGAGGCCGCAGCAATCTGGTCTTTTGTTCCGGAAATTATCACCATCGGCAAGGTGCGGAAGCGCGTACCACCCGCAAACCCCAAACTCTGTAACTGTGCTAAGTCAGTTTCAGTAGGCAGGTAGTGATAGACCAGCACCGCGTTAATACTACTGTCGTCGACAGTCCGATTCAGCAGCGACGCCAGTTCCGGATCGACACTCATTAGCCCGTGGTTGGTGTCGGCCCCGGTCATCACGATCCCGTCCGCACCGGTCATAACAATGCCATCCGCCCCGGTCATGACAATGCCATCCGCACCTGTCATCACGATGCCAGTAACACCGGTGAAGGTAAGTCCATCAGGAGCGATAGCGAAGACAACTCCGTCCGCGCCTACAGCTCGAACTGCGTCCGCACCGGTCATCACAATGCCATCGGCGCCAGTCATTACTATTCCGTCGGCGCCCGTCATCACGATTCCGTTTGCGCCTGATCGCTGCACACCGTCGGCGCCGGTCATAACGATCCCGTCCGCACCGGTCATCACGATTCCATTCGCGAGCGTAATCGTTACCGAATTAGCGGTGTAGGTCGTCCCGTCGGCGCCGGTCATAACAATCCCGTCGGCGCCGGTCATCACTATTCCGTCGGTGTATGAAATGTTGGCGCCGTCCGCACTCGTCATGCGCACGCTATTTGGGGTGGCTACAGTGTCGGCGCCCGTCATCACGATGCCGTCGGCGCCCGTCATGACGATGCCGTTCGGTCCGTAGGTTATGTAACCATCGGCGCCCGTCATCACGATGCCGTCGGCGCCGGTCATCACAATCCCATCCGCGCCGGTCATGACTATGCCGTCTGACTTACTAATGGTGACGCCAGCCAGGGCGGGAGACAGGCTAAGCAAGCAGATCAATAGACCCGCTACCACATTTCTAGCTTTAGTTTGGATTGAACCTGGGACAGGAATTCTTAGCAAACTATCACCTCAGTCGGGTTTATCGGCGCAGTCTGGCTAAACCGGGTTTTGCGAAGTCTGAAAGATCCACTGGGGCTTTTCTGGTTTTGGGATCCTCGCCTATCGACCGCCGCTGCCGCCGTTCCCTGCTGGCCGAGCAACCCCAAGTTATGAAAAGTGTGCTGCATCTTAAAGTGTCGCATTGCTTAGGTTGTTGCGCCGAGATTGCGATTCTTTCATGATTCCGACGCCCTGCTCAGCCAACCAGTTCCTGAAAAAGCTTGTGTGTTTCGGGAGCGGGTTCCACGCCTAACTCCGCTTGCAACAGGCTTTTCAGTTGTTCGTAATGTTCTTTTACCGCCCCGCGGTTACCCATAGCGGCGTGGCCACGCATGATCAGGCAATGGATGTCTTCCCGAAACTGGTCCTCATGCAGGATGCGCTGGGCAAGTTGCGTTGCCTTAGGCCAGTCCTCTTCTTTCTGCGCCACGCCGGCCAGCGCCTCCAGTAGCCGCAGATACTGCTCGCGATAATAAGTTCGCTGCTCCTCCACCCAGGGCTCGTAGCTTCCCTGCATGAATTCCCCGCGATAAAGCGCGACCGCCGCTTCGTAGCTCTGAATACACTCGCTGAAGTTGCGCGCCCGTCGGGCTTTTTCTCCCTCAGCCATCAAGCGGTCGAATTCCTCGATGTCGATCTGATAGGAAAACTCCGGGTTGAGCTGATAATCGCCGTCGCGGTACAGCAGGAAGTTCTGCTTCAAAGACTGGTTGCTGTTGAGCGCTTTCCTGATGTGCGACACGGTCGGATGAAAATTCTTTTCCACGACCTCCAAATCGGTTTCGCCCCAGAACGTGTCGATGATCTTGTCTTTTGAAGCGCGGTGATGACGGCGCGAAATAATGAAGCAGAGAATGTCGCGCGAACGTCGAGTGGTCCAGGCATCGGCAGCGAGCGGGCGCGCCGGATCTCGTACGATCTCTATTGGTCCGAGCATCCTGATTGTGAGATCAGTGACGGGCTTGCTCGTGAGAGCAATCTCGGTTACCGAGACGGCGCTGAGGGGCTTTTGGAGTTGCGCCAGTTGCTCCCGTAAATCCGCGGGCAACAGCTCTGCGTTTTCTTCTATTGCAAAGAGTTCTGGATTTCTCAGGACTTCTCTTTCCAGCCAGTATTCATAGTCATATCTGACCGCCAGGTCGATAGCCCGTCTCACTTGTTCTCGAGCCTGACGCTCGTCGAGCAGTTTGAGATCACAAGTAGCGCGGGCCATGCACGCCTGCGCCTCGTAGTAGTAAAGGTTGTGATCGCGAAAATACTTTAATGCTTCCGCTAACTCATCGCGGGCACCCTCGTATTCGCCTTGAGCGGTGCGGATGCGACCTCGTGTGAGCGAGGCGGTATGGAAAGCGATTTCATCTTTTTCCCGCGAACGTCCGCTTAGCAGTCGATCGATGAGGTTTCGCGCGGCGCCAAAGTCACCCCCCTGCAAATTGAGCAAGGCCCGCTCTTCATACCACTCAGTGCGCCCGAGACTGATTCCGGCGTCGTCATAAGCGCGCGCTGCACGTTCGTAATATTCATTGGCCCTCTCAAAGTCGCCTCGCTCCCGATAGAGATTGCCGTAGGTTTCAAAGGTCTCGGCTCGCGCGGCAACGAGATTGAAGAGCTGGCAACGGTCGAGGGCCTTATCGAGATTTAATTCGCAGGCTGCGAAATCACCCTGATACAAGTAGCAGCGCGCCATGTTGAGATAGGCTACGGCTTCCTGCGGCATGGGCGCTTCCTTTTGATCGGTGCGCAACATGCGCCGCAACCAGCGCAGAGCTTCGCCAAAGTCGCCACGAATGCCAGCCGGCGTGCCCAGATTGTGTGCAATCATCCGGCTGTAATGCTCGTCGTTGCGTTCTTCAGCAGATTGTAAGGCGCTGCGAAATTCGCGTTCGGCACCAATCCAGTCGCCCATGGCGACGAGACAGAGTCCGCGAGTATTTCCGCATTTAGTTCGCACCACGGAGTTGGCATCTGTTAGTTCGATCGCCCGATCCAAATAAGTGAATGCCAGTGGGAAATCGCCCTGGCGGCGGGCTAATGTCGCCAACGAATGAAGCGTTTCGGCCTCGCCTTCTTCATCCTTCTGCTGTTGCAGCAAGGTCGCGGCGCGCCGAAACATCGACTGGGCAGCCTCGTATTCACCGCGGAGCCGCGCTACCTCAGCCCGCATAGCCAAAGAGCGTGGGTGGGCTTCGAGCGCAGACTGTGGCAAACCATCGGCAAGCACGGCGAGCGAACTTAGCGCACCTGAGGCAAGCCATTCGCTGCCCCGTTCCGCAATCACTGTCGCCGCGCGATCAAACTCCTCCGCGGCCACTAAATGCCGTACTGCCGGTTCCCACGCGCGCAGGCTAACAAAATGGCTGGCATAGCGCCGGTGCTCGGCGGCAACTCCGGCCCGTCCAATTTCGCTGCGCAACCGACGGCGTAAGAAGCTTTGGAAAAGCGGATGGAAGCGATAATCCTCACCGCGACCGTCGCTGGCCACTGAAATGAAAACGTTCCGGCGGACGAGGTTTGGCAAAACCCGGGAACAGTTAAGACCGGGATGAAGCGCAGCGCAGGTGTCGAGATCGATCTGATCAAGCAACGAGAGCTTCAAGAGCAGCTGCTGCAATTCCGCATTCTCGTCAGCAAAGACCTCTTCGGCGAAGTAATCGAAAATATCGCGTTCTGACTGTCGTAACACCTCGACCAAATCCGGCAACGCCTGCTGCGACTCGCGCGAGCTGGTAACGGTGCGATGGGCTACCTGTCTTACCAATTGCAACGCGGTGATCCAGCCGTGGGTCCGTTCTCGATATTCGGCAAGTTGCGTGGCGGTGAGTTCGAGATCGAAAACCTGCCGGAATAGTTGTTGGGTCTCTTCGTCAGTAAACAGCAGGTCGGAACGATCGATAACTGCGAGCGGCGCTTGCGCGCGGAACCGCGCCAGAGTCGATGGCATTTCCCGGGAAATCAGGACGATGTGTAGAACGTCAGGCAGATACGCCAACAAGCGATCAACTACGGCGTGCACCTGGGTTTCCGCACCGAGGTGATGATAGTCGTCCAAAACTAAAATCAGCTGCTGATCCACGCATTCCAAGACCTCATTCAGCAGCACATCAACTGCGCGCTCCGGATGTTTAGCTAGTTCAGCAGCGCTTTCCTGTAGATAGGAAAACATCGCCTGACCAAAGCCCGGCACCACTTGCTGAATGCCAGTGGTCACGTAACCAAGAAAAACAAGAGGATCGGCGTCAGTATGGTCCAACTGATACCAGACAAACGGTCGCGTGTGAGTGCGAAGAAAATCCGCCACCAGGGTGGTTTTTCCGGAACCGGCATTTGCTGCTACTAAAGTTACTGGGTGGGCAAGGTTGGCAAGGAGACGTTCAGTGAGACGCGGTCGTGGCAATAGCTCAGGCGCCGGCCGCGGTGGCAGCAGTTTCGTCCGCAGAAAGAAACTTGGCTGCCCTCCGAGAGATACGGATCCGGCTAAAGCTGCCGCGGGATTCTTTCCCTTGCGGGTTCGAGCCATCTCTTTGCGCCTCTGGGCCTGGGTTTTCCGCAGATTAACACGCGGAAAAGATTTAGAGCTACCAGCACCTAAGGTGGCCGGTAATTTCGCCTCCCCCAATAACGCTTGCTGTAGATCCATGATTGCGGAACTCTCTGGGCCTCGCCAATCAATTCGTGGCGAGATGAGCGCCTGTTTACGAAATGGCTACCTCACCGAGCTTGGCTGCAAACCGAGCGAGCGCCGAAGCACGTCCATGAGTATGATCGAGGGCCAGGCTCGCATGCTCCTGCGTCAACCCGTGCCTCTTAAAAAGGAGTATGGCTTCCTGCCTTGTAAATGCCAGAGCCTCTTCATCAATTACGGAAAGTGTCTGCTTGGAACGCATACGCCAGAGAGGCGCCGGCGGCATCGTCCTACTGGTAATTAGCAAATGCACATCGGCCGGCAATAGCGGCAGCAAGCGCTTAAAAAACGGCACCAGCCACGCGGAGTCACAAACCAGATGCAGATCCTCGATCACAATGAGTAAAGGATCGCCTCCCCCATCCCCGAGGTCATACACGAAAGCCTCCGCCAGGAGTCCGATTTGTTCCGCAGGCATTGTGCTCACGAGATACGAGAACGTGGTACCAAAAGCCGGACGCTGCCTGCGAATACTTGAAATCAAATAGCGAAAAAATGCTTCCAGCTCGGCTTCGGGCGCATCAACCTTGTACCAGCAGACTTTTCTGCCGCAGTTCAATGCAAAATCCAGAGCCAAAGTTGTTTTCCCCGTGCCCGCCCTGCCGCTGAGGATGGTTGAGGTACACGAGCGGACGCTGTTTTCCAAGAGCCCGTTCAAACGCGGTCGGCAAACCGTCGGAAATGGCTTGGGAACGGCTATCTTCTCGGCAATAAGTTCCCCAGGCGCGGTGCGGATGTCGGTGGATTCGATTAAGAACATAAGGTTTGGTTGAGGATTTCCGCCTGGTTGGGCGGCTTTTTCGTTTACTTCCCCCGGTGGACTCGCTTTGTGAATCTGGCAAATCTGCCAGTCCACTTAGCTGGCAAGAGTTTTATTGCAGGCTGGTTGAGAAATTCTTGAGTTTTTAAACAGCGATGAGCAGGACCGGTCGGGGTGAGGGTCTCGGCAACTGGCAACAGGGAGTGAATCGGGGCAGCTTTGGTCAAAAGTATCCAGCAAGGGTGAGTGTTGAGAATGCTGAATTCAGGCTGAAACGATTGGGTAACTGCGGTGATGTGCCTTGTTAACGAGGCAAATCCCAAGGACTAATAGGCTGCTTCGGGATGGCGCGTAAACGCACCAATTCGATGGCCAATCCTCGCGCAACTTAAGGAAGGTGCTTTTGAGAAAAGCTTTGGGGTGTGCAAAAGCCCTTAAGGACCGATGATCGCTACCGCTCTGGCGTCTCTATTTACTTGTCTTACTTGTCCTTTTACTTGTCCTTCTTTTTGCCCCGGGGTTTGATGTCGTAGACAATGATGCTAGCGACGAGGGCCATTCCGGCGATCGCGGCAATTAGAAAGAAAATGAGGGGAAATCCCGGATATCCCAGGATCCGAAACGACGTCTCCACGCGCATCAGCATTGCCGCACCGACGATTAAAGCTGCCAGTATCAATCCGAGGGTAATGCGGTTAGCTACCTTCTGCAGGCCTTCAAGCACGATCTTCTCGTCAATCGCGTCCACCTTGATCTTCAGATCATTGTTGCCGACGGCATCGAGAATCCGATTGACTCGCCCAGGCAGTTTTTCCGCAAACTCCTTCACCTCCACGATGCCACCCAGAATGTTTCCTGGCGCGATACTTTTCAAAATGTTGCGTTGCAGGATCTCACTGGCGCGTTCTCTAATCACAGCATTCGGGTCAAAGGCCGGGTCGAGCGTGAACACCGATCGATCGAGATTCAGCAGCGCTTTTGCAATCATCGTGAACTCTTGCGGCAAGCGAAACCAACAATCGGCAGAGATTCTCATGATCTCCAATGCGACCTGGCCGGCGGCGATGCGGCTAATGTCAGAATTGGCATTCTCGGCCACCAATTCCGCGACCCGCCTGACGAACTCGCTCCGATCGAACCCGGGCTTAGGCTCGCCCATTTTGATCGAAGTCTCGGCCGCATCTTCTCCCCGACCTTCACTGATTGCCAGCAGCAGTCGCAACAAGTTGTCGTGAAAGCTGCCCATAAGCCGCGCCACCATTCCCAAATCAAGCAAAGCGATTCTTTCATCGTCTGTAAGGAAGACATTCCCTGGATGCGGATCCGCGTGGAAAACTCCATCAACCAGAATTTGCTGGAGGTATGTGCGAAAGAGCTCGTCGGCCAAACCGGGACCATCAATCTCCAAGAGATGAAGCGGACTGATGTCCGTAATCTTCTTGCCTGGAATAAACTCCATGGTGAGCACCCGGGACGTTGTGAAATCCATAATCGGTTCCGGGATCACGATTCGTTCAAACTCACGCAGGTTGTCAGCAAACATCGCCAGGTTGCTTGCTTCGGATTTGAAGTCGAGTTCCTGAAGCAGGCTCTTCCGCAGTCCGATCAGCATGTTTCCGAATTCGTAGCGCTTTCCCAATTCGGTATGAAGGTCGAGAAATGTGGCAACCTCTTCGAGGGCTTCCAAATCTGCAACGATCTGTTCGCGAATGTTCGGGCGCTGCACCTTAACCACCACAGCGCGACCGTCGCGCATGTAGGCCCGATGCACCTGGGCCAACGACGCCGCGCCGATCGGTTCCGATTCAAACTCCGCGAAGGCCTTTGAAATGCGGACCCCTAATTCGCCGGAGACGATGGCGTCAACTTCTTCATAAGAGAACGGTGCAATTTGATCCTGAAGACGGGATAACGCATCAAGATAGGGAGGCGGCAATAGATCGGCGCGCGTGGAAAGCAATTGACCTAACTTGATGAAGGTAGGACCAAGTTTTTCCAAATCGGTGGCGAGCTCTTCTGCTTTTGGTATCTCCTTAGCCAGAGTCGATTCGTCGATTTCAATGACTTCGCCAATACCAGCCTGGGCCACCAGGTCCGAACGACCATACTTAACCAACAGCATGGCGACGTCTTTGTATCTTTTTAAGTGTTCCGTCTTCAGCGAAACCATGCAGATAACCTCGTATTAAAGGCAGCCCGTTGCACCGGCAACATGTCCGTCCATTAAGAACCAGCATGATAAGCCATGAGCCACACGAACGGTGCGTCTGCACCTTCATTCTGGCCCAGCACGATCAAGATTCTATTGGGGGTTTCTTTAGGGGCTGAAGATTACCACGGTTGCGTGGAATGTTTGGAGATCAACCGACCCACAAATCAACTATTGCCCCGGCGCTTTGGATGTTGCAAGACTGAGAGCCCGGTCAATTGCCGCGCGCAGTGCCTCGCTGCTGAGCGTACCCAGGACCACGCCGTTTACGAAAATAGTCGGAGTTTGATCAACTCCATAATTCTCGCCGTCGACCAGGTCGTGTTGCACCTCGGCCGCATAAGTCCCTTTATCCAACGCGGCATCGAAGCGTGCGCGATCCATTCCCAACTCAGTTGCATACTTCTTCAAGGAAGCGGCGTCCAAAGAATCCTGACGCTGGAATAGCAAGCTCGCATACTCAAAAAACTTACCCTGAGCATGCGCGGCATTGGCAGCTTCCGCTGCCCTCCGCGCGTTCGGATGGATTGGCAGAGGAAAGTCGCGCATCACGAATCTTACCTTGTCGCCGTAACTTTTCAGGACCTCTTCAATGATCGGATGCATCGCAGCGCAGGCCGGGCACTGAAAATCTGTAAACTCGACAATCGTTACCGGCGCGGTTGCCACACCGCGACTGGGGTCGTCATCAACGCTAATCAACTGCGTCGGCGCTTGTGGCTCTTGAATCAACAAGCGCACATTCGCAGCCCGCCGTAGCCGCTCGTTCAATTCTCGTTCGAGCCGCTGTTTGTCGCGCTCCTCGAGAAAGTCTGCCAACTGATTATGGACCGCACTCAAATCTCCGCGAATCTCCTTCTTGTTCTCCGCATAAAACTTTTCCACTTCGGCGTCTGTAGGACGATGCGCCTTTTCGCTCACCTCGGTGCGCATCAGCACCTCTGCTCCGACGTTGCGCCGGTTTGCCTCGGCAATCACCAGCATGTCTGAGATCAAGCGCTCTAACGCTGCCCTCTCGAGTTCGTAAGTATCCATCCGCAGTTTGAAGATGGCGGGCTTTAACTTTTCCAGTATTGGGCCAGCAGTCAGGGGCTGGCCGCCAATCGTGGCCACTACCGCTGAAGCACTCAAGTTTGGTGTGTTGATATTTGTCCCGAAGGTGATCGGGTTTAGTTTACGAAGGCGTCCTACAAACTCTTCCTGGAATTTGGCACCGGCAGCAGCGCGCAGGATTTCGGATACTTGCTTGCGAACAGTCGTATCATCTCCGGAGCCAATTCGATCCCGATTCTCTTCTATGAATCGACTGACCTCGGCGGCAGTTGGCTCGGGAACGCGCCTGCTAACCTCCAGGTTATATAACTGCTGAGTTGTCAGCTTTCGCTTTCTGGCCTCGAGTTCCAGGAGGATTGTATTGATGGTCACGTCGAGCATCTCGCGCCGCGCTTGGGCGATCTTTTCCTCGAGACCCTCGATTTCTTGACGGATGCGCGGATCGAGATCGGCAGTAGTGAGCGTCTCGCCATTCACGATCGCCAGCGCTATGGGTGCCGAGGGGCGGGCGGGTACTGCCGCGACCGGAGTTGCAATGGGGTTAGCCGCCCGCGGTGCCGGCGAAGGAGCCGGCGTCGCCGCCCGTCTGCCATTTCGGCGGCGTTGCGCGGCCTCAGCTTCGGCAGCGGGAATCAGCAGCAAAGACGCGAGTAATAGAACCTTGAAGAAGCTCATATGCGAATCGGGTGTGTTGAGAAAGGGAAAATGTCCATCCGACGTCTGAACACGGATTAGAGCGCACGACGACCAAAAGAGTTCGCCATCGCTGATAGCGAAATCCGTGGGCCAGCCGATTTGGATGATTTAGCGATAGCGGATGATGCTGCGTCGCCGTCGCTTAACTGGAGTCCGGATCGAAAGCAGGCTCTTGTGCCGGCCGTTTAGAATGAATGCCAGTCCCTGATGCGTTATTCCCAGCAGACGCGCGGCGCGCGTCACGCTGCCCCGTGAAGTTTCCAGCGCTTGTCGAATAAGGTCGCCTTCGTAGTTGAGCACTAACTGTTCCAACGAAACTCCGGGTGTTAGTGCGGCGTTGTGTGACTCCGCCCGAGCGCCGCCTAGCTGGTGACCACTGGAGGGAGAAAAATCCGCTGGGCGTCTATCACCAAACCGTTTCTCGCTCGTAAGAATCTGGCGGGCACATTCGCCAAGTCGCGTTCGCACTCCCAGGTGTTGTGAGCGGGCCAGCAACGACTCCGCTTGGAGGTAAAACTCGTGCAGTTCAGAATAAGGGAGCAGCTGAGATAACTCTTCGATTATCGTGATTGCTGCGATACCGGCCGAATCAGGATCGCCGGCCTGCTGAGCTATGTTCATGCCTCGCTTCAATGTGGCAAGCGCGGCTTCGCTTGAATTAGTGCGAGCGAGGGATGTTCCGTGCGTGATCAGGGCGCCGGCGAGCAATGACTGTTCGCCACCTTGCTCCAACGACCGCACACTTGCTCGCGCAATAGCTTCAGCCTCAGCGTAACGCTGCTCGCCGAGAAAGGCCTTGGCGCGGGAATCGTCAAACTGAGCAACTAACCCCTGATCTTTTAGGGCAACGGCTGCGGCGCGGGCGCGATTTAAGTGCTCGTGCGCGTCCTGATATCGGCCCAGATGCACAAACAGGAATCCGAGGTTGTTTTCGACAACTCCAAGGAAGCGCTGGTGGCCAGCCTCTTCAAAATGAAAACCAGCAGCTGCGTATTCGACTAAGGCCCGGTCGATGTAATCTTCGCGATGCTCTGCCAGACCAATATTCTTAAGGACTGTCGCAAACTCGTTGTGGAACTTTCCCCGCAACGCATGATTAGAGCTCTTTTCAAACAAGGGTGCTGCCGACTGGTGAATCTGCAGGGCATCGCGATAACGCACTGAAACCTTTTCCACGACTGCGGCATTTAACAGCGCGCGCAAGCGTTGCTCTGATTCGCGATCCCCCAGCTGCGTTAACACTTCCTGCAAAGTGACACGCGCTTCGTCCAGTGCGCCTTCGCGCCAGTAGCAAATCCCCAAATCAATGCGCGCTTCGGCGACACGATCGGCCAACCCCAGCTTCGCAAAGAGGCCAGCACTCTCGGAGATGAGATCTTTTGCTGTTTCCTGGGCGCCTGGGATCTGTTGGGCGCTGCCGATCCAGCCGGTCAAGGTACCAGCTCTTAAGAGAACTTCGGCACGCGCGGCCTCGTCCAGGCCCCGCAGTTCTGGCCGTTCACCGACACGCTGCCAAAAACCATGCAGCAGTTGACGCGCAGCTTCGAAATTACCGGCCTCTTCGTGCTCCCTCGCCTGCGCGCAACAAAGCCGCGCCTCATCGCTCAAACCTGGTTCGAAGCTGCCTATTTCGTGTGATGTCGATTTGTGTAATTGCATGTGAGGCAATCCTTTTCGAGATTTAGCAAGTTCCCTTGCACCAGATTTACTGTGCGGTTATTATGCGCTCCACTAATGACCTCCGGTTAGCGCTTCCCAACATTTCGCGCCTAGCAGGAGGGTCCCAACCCGTAGCCAACACTTTAGGAGACCAACGATGAAGAACGTTAAAACAATGTTCGGAGCAATAACTCTCGGCCTGATATTGAGCACCACCGCAGTAGCGGGCGATGTTAGTACCCCGGGTTATGTACCGCCGCCGCCACCGCCCACTGCGGCACCATTGGAAGAAACGGAAATGGACGCTTCGGACGATAGCTCGCAAAGCCTCGCAATCGAAGTTCTGATCGCGGCGCTCGGGGCTTTTTATCTATAAATCTACCCCAGATCAGCGCCACGCCATGTAATTGACTTTCCGCTGCAAGGTACGCGGCCTAGCTTTTGTATTTCAAAGACTTGCCGGAACTGTCCCAATTGCTGGATCAGGGAGCGTTGGCGCGTGAATCCTAACGCCTTTTCCCACGTTTACGCAATAGGGGACTTGTCGTCCCCGGCAGTAATTCTCTGCCTAGTGGGCGGTGCTGTGCCTCATCTACCCGGGCCGGCGGGAACCCGGGGCGATTTCTTAGGTGTTCGCTTCGACGAGTCGCTGGACGGTCTCGAGCGTGTCGATCTCTTCAGGTGTTTTGTCGGTTCTTAGTCGCAAAATTCGAGGAAATCGCAGCGCATAACCGCTTTTATGCCGCCGCGACTCCTGAACCCTGTCAAAGGTGACTTCAATCACGATTCGCGGTTCGACGAGGCGAACTCGGCCGTGGGCAAACTCCTTGACGGTGTGGGCCTTAAACCACTCAGTCAATTCAGTTAATTCGGCGTCCGTAAGGCCGGAGTAGGCTTTTCCGATATTCAAGAGCTCGTCATCCTCAAGCGAGCGACGAATGGCAAACGTGTAGTCAGACAACAGACTGCGTCGCTTACCGTGTCCGACCTCAACAGCAGTCACCACCACATCGAGCGTGGCAATTGCTCGCTTTACCTTGAGCCACTCTCGCCCGCGGCGCCCTGGTTTGTAGATTGAAGCCGGACTCTTCACCATCAGACCTTCATTCCCCCGGGCTCGCGCAGCGGCAAATTCGTCGTCCAAAGCGGCTACTTCCTGAAAGCGCTTCGCAAGCGACAGTCGCAGCGGGCCTTCAACGGGAATCAGTTCCGCAAGGGTTGTTAGCCGATATTCCAGTGTCTCATTGATCAGTACGCGCCCGCGGGCATAGAGAAGATCGTAACTGACAAGCACGACTGGGACATCTGCGAGCAAGCTGGCGCCAATAGTTTTTCGGCCGAGTCGTTTCTGAAGATCACTGAAAGGCAAGATGCGCTCGCTGGTCGCCGGAATTATTTCGCCGTCGATCACCACGTCAGTCGGCAGGTTCTTCAGCGGTTCGACTAATTCAGGGAAGCGGTGGGTAATCTCATCCATAGTGCGCGAGTAGATAGAAACTCGTCCTTCCTTCACATGGGCCTGAGCACGGATGCCATCAAACTTATCTTCAACAAAGAACTCATCGGGCATAGTGCGCGCGATGTCCGAAAGATCCGCGGCGGGAGTGGCGAGCATGAACTTGATCGGATGAAAGAGACGCATCTCGATGTTGTCGAGATCGCCCGCCCTGGTGCGTACCGCAGCTTCGCCTATGTCACCAAGCAACATGTTCGCCAGGGCCACTGCGGCCAACGGCTGTCCGAACGCACGCGCTGTTGCATCTTCGACCAGGCCCTCTCTTAACCCGATGCGAAGATCGCCAACCAGCAGCTTCACGAGATACTTTGCCTCTAGTGGAGCAGCCTCCCGTAGTACGGTCGCCAACAATGCCGTTTTGTTCTTGGTACCGCGTGTCTCACTCAGGCGGGTGATTAGTGATTCTGTCTCGGCTAGCGTGATCCTTGGTTGATTGGCAGTACGACTTTCCTGAATCGCTTCGAAAGCAACTTCGCCGGCGTCACCCAAGCGTACATAACGGGGTGAAAGTTGCTCTGAGCTTAAGCCGGTCGCCACGCTTAGCGCCTCGCCAATAATTCTTCCGCCGACGTTAGTTGTTCGCGAGTCACTCAGCGCAAACTGATGCCCCGCGAGATAACGGGCAGCACGGGCCAGGTCAGTATCATTCAACCCCCGCAGGTAAGTTCCCAGCAGCGCGGTCTTTTCCAACTTCTTAGTAGTCGCCGAAATCGCTTCTGCGACTTCGCCAAATTGCTGCAAACTGGCAAAAGTTGGGGCTGGCGCTTCAGGTTTTGATTTCAGTGTCATAGTCGATGATTCCGACAGATTTGCCCGGCCAGTGAACTTGTGTCAACACGGCGCCCTCGAAGATTGCCGATTGCCGATTGCCCAATGGCTCCTCTCGCAATGGTGAATTGGCAATCTTCGATAGGCAATCGACAATGGGAGGAGCCCACTCGCTACCGCAACCTGATTAGTACTCGCCAGGCCTCCGGTTTCTGCTTTACCTAATCACGCGCTACAATCGCCAACGTCGATCGTGTTTGCGATCAAAGACCGTCCCGAGTAGTGGCCAACCGAGGTAATATCCAGACGTGTTTCTTCTAATCTTAGAGTCGTTGGGCAGCACGGAACTGTTCTTTATTCTCATAATGGCCCTGGTGTTTTTTGGCCCTCGTAAGTTGCCGCAACTAAGCCGCACCATCGGCAAAAACCTCGCGGAATTTCGGCGCGCCTCGGAAGACTTCAAACGCACTTGGGAAAGGGAGGTCGCTTTGGAAGACCTCCAGTCCGAACCGATACGAGTTCACTCAAGCCCAGCTCAGGAGAATTCGATCCTGAATCCACTTGTAGTCGAGCCGCCGGCGGATCAAATCGTAGCGCGTGAAGCAGGCGTTTCTAATACTTCGCTTCCATCTGAAACGACGACGGGCGAAACTGTCACCACCAATGAAACCATCACACCCGAAGCACCCCGCAAGCAAGACTGGCTCTAATCTGCATTAGTGGACTCGATGGCAACTCTCTTACGCCCACGCCAAATCAGCAACAGCGAGGAAGAAGAACTCGGTGGCCAGATGTCCTTTCTGGATCACCTGGATGAGTTGCGCCGCCGCTTGATGCGTTCCATCATTTTCGTTTTTCTGGCTATGACGGTTTGCTGGTTCTTTTCGGATCGCATTTATAACTTCCTTGCCGTGCCCGTCGAACGCGCTCTTGCGGAAGCACAACGACGCCAGGTTCCAATCGCCGGCCTGACAGGCAATGAGGCCATTCAGGGTCTAACCTCACTTAAGGAAAATGACCTCGGCCGCTATGTCTTTCCTGAAGAAACAAAACTCGGAAGCAGTGTTATCCCGCCCGGCGCATCAGTGACAGCGCGCGTCGCCAAAGACTCCCAGGGACAACTCGGCCTGTTTACTGAGGAGGCTCTCTATGCAGGAAACACGGTGATTCCCAAAGGCGTTCGCTTGCCTGTCGACTTTCAGTCGTTGCCCCAGGCCTCCTCGGGAATCAACGACAAGCTGATTGTGACAACCGCCCTCGAACCTTTTTCGCTATACATCAAGGTCTCTTTGTATGCCGCCATCTGTCTCTCGGTGCCGTTTCTGCTTTTTCAGATCTGGGGCTTTGTGTCCCCGGGTCTTTATCCGCATGAGCGCGGATACCTTACTCCGTTCATTGCACTCTCATCCGTCTCGTTTGTGCTCGGGGCAATGTTTGCCTACTACGTGATTTTCCCGCCAGCCGCCAAGTATCTGCTTGGCTTGGGCTCAGATTTTCGTCTGCTACTAAAAGCGGATGATTATTTTGACTTCATTATCCTCGTCATGTTGGGCATGGGACTCGTTTTTCAAATGCCCGCTGTCACTTATGTGCTTGCTCGCATCGGTATAGTCACGGCCTCTTTTATGCTCCGCATTTGGAAAACTGCGGCGATCGTGATTTTGATCGCTGCCGCCGTGCTTTCCCCGACCAGCGACATTCCCAACATGATGTTGTTTGCGGCACCCATGCTCGTGCTCTATTGCGTTTCGATTTTCATCGCCTGGATATTTGGCAAACCCCGGACAGTGTCCTAATTTGACGTCGCGCAGATGGCTCTATGCGCAAGGATTTTGCGGCTTTTAAGGCAACGAGGATCTACTTCTATCGCATCTTGACTACGGTTCAGATAGACCCTTAGAATCCCTTGCTTCTGCGGAGCCGATAACCGTTTGCCGTTAGTCTTCTTTTAGCTAGAAATAGGAGTTTTTGATGTCTTTCGCGAAATCAGCCCTCTTCCCCGCTATGGCTTTGTCAGTAGTGGTTGCGGCCAGTTCCTTTACCGTCGCCCAAGCCCAAAAACAGAGCCAGGATCCGACCGACAAGCCGCGCAACGTCAAGCCCGAACTCAAAAAAGCCTACAAGGATTGGCTGGACAAGGACGTCACCTACATCATCACCGACGAAGAGCGAAAGGCTTTTAAGAAGCTGGCAACTGACGACGAGCGCGAGCGCTTCATCGAAGAATTTTGGCGGCGACGCGATCCGGATCCGGATACCGATGAGAACGAGTTTAAAGAGGAGTACTACGAGCGCATTGCCTATGCGAACGAAAACTTCGCCTCCGGTATCCCCGGTTGGAAAACCGATCGTGGTCGCATCTGGATCATGTACGGAAAGCCTGATGGCCGTGAAACCCACCCAATGGGCGGTTCCTATGATCGCCCCTCTTACGAGGGCGGTGGCAACACCACTACCTATCCCTTTGAAACGTGGTTCTACCGTTACATTCCGGGAGTAGGTTCAGGTATTGAAATTGAGTTTGTTGATCCGACGGGCAGCGGCGAATATCGCATCGCGCGAAATCCGAATGAAAAAGATGCCCTGCTGATGATTCCGGGCGGTGGCCTGACGCTTTCGGAACAGCTTGGTTTAACGGATCGCGGAGATCGGATTCTGAATAACGGTCTGAGCCAGGGCAGATTTGCCCGCGAGCAGGACAACCCGTTTTCGCGACTGCAGTTAATTGCTGATTTGAGCCGCCCACCCCAAGTCAAATTCAATGACCTGGCGGGTATAGTTGGCACCGGCGTGATTGAAGACAATCCGCTTAACTTCGATGTACGCGTTGATTTCTTCCGCCAGTCTGACGAGCGCGTGATTACCGCCTTTACAATCCAGACTGAAAACAAAGACCTCGTTTTCAGCGATAGCGGTGGACTCCAACAAGCCCGCATCAACATCTTCGGGAAAGTCACTTCAGTCGCGGGGCGCCGGGTGACAATCTTTGAGGATCCTGTGATTACGACGGCCACCGCCGAAGAACTAATTGAGGCCAAGGATCGCAAATCTGCTTATCAGAAAGCCGTACCTTTGCTGCCAGGAGTTTACAAGGTTGATGTAATCGTTCGTGACGTCACTTCGGGGGCTACCGGTATCCGGCACGTCGGTTTCACAGTAC
>DASSCX010000168.1:0-6948 GCA_035697425.1 Pyrinomonadaceae bacterium
TGGGGAAAAGCTGAAAGGGCAAGGCACCCAGGAGCGCAGAGTGCGCCAGGAATAGGAACGAGCTTAGTACTTTGTGCTTAGTACTTGTACTTTGCTTAAGCAGCTCAGCCTTAACATCTGCCGCTCAAATTTCATCAGCGAACCAAGTTCAAAGAACCAAGTTCAAAGTTCGTTTTCGTCTTGGCGGTCTCCGCGGCCGATGGCGACTTGGCGGTTCGCTTTTTGGGATATATGAGAAATGACAAATGGAAAATGGTTTGGCCTCTTCCGCTGACTTCTGACTCCTGACTTCTGACTCCTGTTGGTATCATTGTGACAATGAGGATCCGGCCAGCTCGTCGCATTAAGGGACAACTGCGTGTCCCCGGTGACAAATCAATCTCCCATCGCGCGGCGATCATCAGCGCACTCGCTCACGGAAGTTCAAAGATTTCCAGTTTCGCGACTGGCGCTGACTGTGCAGCAACTGTTGCATGTCTTAAAGCCCTTGGCGTAGCTATTACCGCAGCAGACGGCAACCTCATCGTAAACGGAGTTGGGCGACACGGATTCAAGCGTTCAGATAAACCACTGGATTGCGGTAACAGCGGATCAACGATGCGTATGCTCGCCGGAGTTCTCGCCGGACAGAACTTTACCAGCACCTTGGTTGGAGACGATTCGCTGAGTATGCGGCCGATGAGGCGAATCGTTGCACCACTGGAAGCTATGGGGGCGACCGTTCAATCGCATGCTGGCAAGCCGCCGCTGACCATAATCGGATCTGATTCCCTAAAAGCGATTGCTTACGAGTTGCCGGTCAGCAGCGCCCAAGTGAAGTCGGGCGTATTGCTCGCCGCACTCAATGCGGCGGGAGTGACCAGGGTTAGCGAATCTTCAGTTAAGTCTCGCGATCATACTGAGCGCATGTTGCAGTGGTTTGGAGCTGCGCTATCGCAGCAGGATACTGGCGGGACGTACGTAGTTAGTCTTGATGGCCCGCAAACGCTTGCCGCGCGCGATATCTCGATCCCCGGCGACATCTCTTCCGCCGCTTTCTTTGTTGCGGCCGCTGGATTGCTCCCCAACTCCGACTTAGTAATAGACAACGTCGGCCTCAATCCGACGCGGACAGCATTCTTGTCGGTCTTCGAATCTCTCGGTCTGACAGTTAAGACTAAGAATGTTCGGGAAGAAAGTAACGAGCCGCTCGGAAGCATTCATGTTGCCGGAAGGCAGTTCCCACTTCAGTCGCAAACAACTCTCTCCGGATCAAACAGCGCGCAAGTGATAGACGAACTGCCACTCCTGGCGGTTTTGGGAAGCCAGACGCCCGGAGGCATGGAGATTCGCGACGCAGAAGAACTGCGCTTAAAAGAAAGCGATAGGATTGCAGCGACAGTAAAAAACCTGCGTGCGATGGGTGCGACAGTCAAAGAGTTTGACGACGGCATGAGTGTCAATCCTGCTCAACTTAAGGGTGCACGCCTCGAAAGCAACGGTGATCATCGGATTACAATGGCATTCACCATCGCAGCACTGATCGCGGCTGGTGAATCGGAGATTGATGACGCGGAATGTGTCCGGGTTTCATTTCCAGACTTTTTCGAAGTTTTGGAATCGATCGTGGAGAGGTAGACCTGTTGGATCGCTTGCGTCTCGCCCGCAATGAGCGCGAAGCGCGAACAAAAGGGGCCGCGGGTTGACCCAGAGTACCGGGACCAAAACTTAGTAGTTTAAGTGCGGCGAGACACCCGCGATCCGCCTATGAACAAGATCATCATCACAGGCTTCATGGGTTCGGGCAAGAGCTCCGTCGCCAAAGCACTCGCGGACAGGCTCAGCTACGAGATGATTGATCTTGATGAAGTAATTCTATCCGCTGAAGGTCGATCGCCCGCCGAGATAATTCAGGAAGATGGAGAAGCACGATTTCGTGAACTAGAACAAGGAGCCCTAGCGAGATCGATGGCTGATGCCGACAAACAGGTGCTCGCCCTCGGCGGCGGAACCTGGGTGTTAAAGGCGAATCGAGACCACATCCGCGAGCGTGGCGCCATCTGCGTTTGGCTCGACGCGCCTTTTGATCTGTGCTGGAAACGAATAGCAGCGGCCGCCGATCGCAGACCTCTGGCTCCCAACGAAGCCACCGCCTTTAAGCTTTTCTCAGAACGAACCTCGTGTTATGAACTCGCAGACCTGCGCGTTGCAGTAACCGAGCACAAGTCGGCTGAGGAGATCGCGGCCGAGATTGCCCACTCGCTAACGAAGCGCAGAAAATGACTTGAGCAACCTGATTCAAACTAATCACGATCAACGGGGAATCATTTCCGCGCTCGTGGGCGACGGCCGACCTTTTCTGATCTTCACCGGCCTGGCTCTGATACTGTCCGGCGCTTTTGCGCTCTTCCTTTCTGCCAATCAACACTTCCTGCCCCATGACGTCCAGTTTCTTGGCATGACGGCCGAACAACTTTGCGGCATTCAAAGTTGTCGCATCGTTTACTTCATGTTTCATGATCGCGTCGCGTTCGGCGGCGCGCTTGTTTCGGTGGGCGCTCTTTACATGTGGCTCGCGGAATTTCCGCTGCGCGAACGAAAAGCCTGGGCTTGGTGGGTCTTCATCATCAGCGGCCTGACCGGGTTTGGAAGTTTTCTGGCTTACCTCGGTTACGGTTACCTGGATACGTGGCACGGCGTGGCTACCATATTTCTCTTGCCCTTGTTCATCGTCGGGCTAGCGCGTTCAAGAAAATTTCTGGAAGAGCCCCGCGGCCTCCGGGCGGTATGTCAACAGGGTATTAGCGCCAGTCTTCGTAGCCGTTATGGCTTCGGTCGAGCTCTCCTGCTCGCAACAGCAGCAGGAATGATCGCTGGAGGCTTCACGATCATGACCGTAGGAATGACCTGGGTCTTCGTGCCTCAGGATCTCGAATTCATGGGAGTACAAACGAGCGAACTCCAGTCGGTTAGTAGCCGGCTCATTCCACTAATTGCCCATGATCGGGCCGGCTTTGGCGGCGCAATCTGTACCACCGGCATTACAGTGCTCTTTTGTGTTTGGTGTGCGAGGCCATCGAAAAGTCTCTGGCAGGTCCTCACTTTTTCAGGAATGGTCGGCTTTGCGAGCGCAATCGGCATTCATCCGGTGGTGGGCTACACCAATCTCGTTCATCTCGCTCCAGCAATTCTTGGTGCTGTCATCTTTGTTATCGGGCTCGTTCTCACGTATCCGACTATGCATCGAGCTTCAGCGGATTGATACATTACATTGCCGATTGCCGATTTGCGATTGCCGATTAGTTGGAGTCATTACCACCCGGTTGGTAGCTGGTGGCCCAACACATTGCCTAATGCCGATTGCGGATTTTCAATTGGCTTCATTCGTTATGGTCTAATTGGCAATCGGCAATCGCAAATCGGCAATAGCCGTTTAATCACTTCAGCTTGAGGGTCTGGCGTTGCGCAAAAAAATCTTCCCAGGCGTTTCCTTTTTTCTCAATCAGCGCCGGCACATTCTTTATGTTGAAGTCTGAAATCTTTACGCCCTTCTCTACCTGTTTCCAGGTTAAGGGCATGGAGACAGTCGCTCCTGGTTTTGCGCGCACCGTGAATACGGAAGCCAGACTCTTGCCGCGCGCGTTCTGCATCCAATCAACATATACCTGATCCTTTCCGCGTTTCGCGAGAGAGCGTTCGACGGTGGCAATCTTTGGCGCGCGGCTGGCCACTTCGGACGCGAGTAGCCGCGAGAACTCGGCGACCGGGCCGTATTCGTTCTTCGGTTTCAATGGCAAATAAATATGAATGCCGGATGAGCCCGAGGTCTTGGGAAAAGCACTCAATCCCACTTCATCGCAAACCTGCTTTACCAGCAAAGCGACCTCGAGCACGTTCTGCCAGGGCGCTTTCTTTGGATCGAGATCCAAAGCAATCCAGTCTGGATAGGAGAGTTTTTTGGTAGTCGAGTGCCAGGGATGCTGTTCAATGTTTCCCAGATTCACGAGGTGCAGTAGGGCCGCCGTCGTCGAGAAGACTGCGTAGTCCAGTTCCCGGCCTTCGAGGTTTGTCAGATGAACTGATTTGACAAAACTCGGAGCGCTTTCCAGATCCTGCTGGAAAAACATAGGCGCGTTAATGCCGCGCGGCCAGCGCTGCAGGATCGCCGGACGATCCTTCAGGTGAGGCAACAAGTGCGGTGCAATCTGAATGTAGTAGCGCAGCAAGTCAAACTTAGTGAATTTCTCGGCCGGCCAATAGATGCGTTCCAACGATGTTAAGGAGACGGTCTCGCCTTCGACTGAGAGCAATAGATTGCCTTTGGGGTTCTTAAGAGCAAGAAACTCAACTACGGAAATCGCTGGACCTTTTTTTGCGGCCGTCCGTTTCACTCCGCTTTTGGGCAATTGTGGTTTTTCAGGCATGCCGTATCGTAAATCGGGAATCGTAAATCGGGAATTGGGAATTGGGAATTGCGAATTGGGAATCGAGAATCGAGAATCGGGTGAGGTGCAGAGCTAGAGAGTCAGAATCATTCCGATTCCTGCCAGGTATTCATTGCGTACTCTGCGCTCTTGGCGACCTTGTCGGTTATGCACTCGCACTCGGAAATCGATTCACGATTTCACGATTCACGATTCCCGACCTTAGGTGTGCGCAACTTTAGGTTGAACCGGATTCGCGTTAGCGGGCGCTGTGGCGTTTGCGGCGAAATACAGAATGCGATTGCAATTATCGCAGGTGACGATTTCTTCGCCGCGCCGCACCTGTGACATCGCCTGCGGTCTGAGGGCCATGAAACAAGCGGTGCATGATCCGTTACGCGCCTCAGCGACAGCGATGCCGTTGCGAATCCGTGCACTGATTCGCTTGTAATGGGAGCTCAACTGCTTTGGCAGAGAATTAAAGAGTCGGTCTCGCTCGGCGATGCTGATCTGAAGTTGTTCCGACTGCGCTCTGGTCGAGTCGTCAAATATTTTCAGCCGCGCTTCACGATCAGTATTCAGACTGGCAATCTCATCCGCGCGTTCCTTAAGCGAGTTCTCGGCCCCTTCGAAAATCTCCATCTGCTCGAGAATCTGCGTTTCGAGCGCGGAGATTTGTTTCCGTGCAGCGTCCGCTTCGCGAATCGCAGCCGTGTACTCTTCCGGTTTTTTCGATGACATCAGATTACGTTCGGCCCGTTCAACGCGGGTCTTTTGTTCACTGATCTCAGTCTCGACGCGATTGCGCGTGTGCCGCGCTTCGTCCCGCGAGGTTTCTAAGGCCTTAATTTCAAAAGCGCGCTGGTCGAATTCACTTTCGACTTCAGCGCGCCTTTGGGGAACGGCCTCTAATTCTTTTTGTAGTCTTCGTATGGTGGTATCTAGATTTTGTAGAGCGACTAATTCTTGCAATTCCGCTTTCACTCTTTATGTTCTCCTCAAAAGATCAGGGGTGGCAATTTTGTGGGTATGGGCAATCATCGGAAATGATTATGGGCGATCAGTGGCGTCGGGCGCAAGTGACGGCCTCTTTTTGACTTAACTCGGCCGGTTCTGACGGGGATTTCCTGTCATTGATGCTATAAAGGCTGGTCCGCCAGGAAGAGGAATATGGGCCGTCGACGATTCTACGCTCCGCCCGGAGCCTTTAACTTTCACTCGCGAACCGTGACGCTTGAAGCGGATGAAGCGCGACACCTGCGCGAGGTGTTGCGGTTGAAGCCGGGGGACGAAGTCTACGTTTTTGATGGCGTCGGCAAAGAGTTTCACTGTGCGATCGAAAGCAGCCGGCGCGATACTGCTGTCCTGAACGTGTTGGAAGAAGCAGAGCCCGCCCGTCCAGAATCACCTTTCCATTTGACTCTAGCCGTCGCCTTGTTAAAGAGCGACAAGTTTGATCTGGTCGTGCAGAAGGCGACAGAGCTGGGAGTCGTCCGTCTCGTTCCCGTGATGACCAGGTTGGCGGACATCAAACTTAAAGACGAGTCAGACAGCCAAAAGCGGTTGGGTCGTTGGCGTCGCATCGCACTTGAAGCGGCCAAACAATCAGGACGTGCTGTCGTACCTGAGATCGCCGTGCCGGTTTTGTTTTCTGAAATCATCGACTCGCAAGCGCGAACTGATAACAAAGTTTTGTTTTCGGAACGCGGTGGCCAATCGTTGGAGTCGTTGTCTTCCCAGGTGGCGAGGACTGATTATCAGATGACGGCGATGATTGGATCTGAAGGCGGGTGGACCGATGCCGAACTTGAAGCAGCCAAGCAGGCTGGTTGGATTGTTGTCACACTCGGCGGACGGACCGTGCGCGCTGAAACAGCTGCCATCGCTGTGGCAACTTTGCTGCAGCATCGCTTTGGGGATTTGAATTAATGGCGTCGGTGCGTTTATGCGCAGTCTGGAAGGCGGGCTTGCCCCCGCTAAGATTGAAATCTACTCAACCAGCGGTAAACCACCCTTCCGGACTGAGCGTAATAAAACTTTCACACGACCACAGCCATCCACTCGCCATCTTGAGTGATATCCAGGGAAACGATCTCCTGAGCGCGCAAGGCGTCAATAACTTGAGGTAGTTGCTCTTCTAAGATTCCGGAGAGAATTAGTCTTCCGCATGTGGCACCAACCAGTGCTGGCAGCAACGCCACGATTACATCCGCTGTCAGATTGGCGCAGATAAGCGCTGCTGAAGCTGTCGACTCAGAAACACTGCCCACGCGAAACGAAATACTCTCCGCAACTCCGTTCAAGCGCGCATTCTCAACCGCTATCGCCACGGCCTCTGCGTCGGTATCGCACGCCTCAATTCGCGCGTAGGGAAAAAGCTTGGCAGAAGCAATGGCCAGGATTCCCGTTCCGGTACCGACGTCGAGGAAGCTCTCGCCGGCAAAGTGTTCCTCAATTGCCGAAAGACAGAGGCGAGTTGTTTCATGAGTGCCGGTGCCAAAGGCCATGCCCGGCTCGATGCGAATTACAATCCTGCCCCGTGGGT
>DASSCX010000169.1:0-9615 GCA_035697425.1 Pyrinomonadaceae bacterium
TGAAGCTGTTGGCGCTTTGGATTTTTCTGAACGATCGCCGCGCCTCCCATCTTCTTCATAAACCGGACGTGGCGGAGTGATCGGTATCGGTCGGTATCCCCGCTCACGGAAAAACACCGCCGAAATGGCGCCCAAGTTTGCCGTCTGACCCAGTTTGGCAGCGTACGAGTCGCGCTCCGTCGTGAAGTAGAAATGACGTGCGCGTTCGGAACTCATCTGCCAGCCGGAGACATGGATTGTGCCGTATGGGGCGATTACCCACTTACTTGCATTCCAGGCGGTCGTGCGGCGCGCATCGATCGAGTTCAGCCCATCTACGGACAAGGCGACGGCGACGCGAAACGGATGTGGGTTGCGAATCCTGATCTCGTATTCGGCGCCTTCATGGGCTTCGACGTAACGTCTTCCACGAGCTGCGTATTCCTGAAGCGGCCGCCCGTCGACCAAGATTGCTACATCAAACACTCGCTCCGGAGCGATATTTCTTCCCTGCGCCTCGCCTTCCAGTGTTCCGACGGCTGCGTCCGCGCTTTCCGTCCTCGCGCCAAGCAGCAGCACTCCGCTGACAAAAGCTGCCATTGCTACAGCGCCAACTATCGCGAAAATCTTTTTCATGGCTTGTCTCCCAACGAGAATTACACCTCTGACCTGTAGGAGGAACGGCTGCGGTCCGCCAGTCTTGCGCTCAGGATGCGGCTTTTTTAGACTTTGTTTCTGACGTTGAGTAATGGCCCCTTGGCAGCTACAATAGCCCGCCAGACTTACCCAAAATTGGATTTCTTGCGGCAACCCCACGACTTAAGAGCAAGAGAGGATTAGGAGAGGCCGATGGAGTATGTACTGACCGCAACCAAGACCGAAGCCCGTGCGGGTTCTTATTACGATAAGATCGCTGGTCTTTATGAGTTGACTTTTAAACTTAACGGGTACGGACGGTCGCTCGACGAATACTTCGCCAATCACCCACTTCCAATTTCTCGCGGAGCAAAGATCCTGGACGCCGGTTGCGGCACGGGATTGTTAACCCTGGCCCTTCTCCGCGCCATTCACTTCCCCGTAAACATAACAGCTCTCGATTTGTCGGCTACCTCGATTGAGGCGGCGAGGCGGGCTGTTTGTGATAGCCCAGTGCGGACGCGCGACGCCAGCTTTACGCAGGGAAAACTTCTGTCACTTCCCTTTGCTGACAACACTTTTGATATGGTGGTGACTAGCGGAGCGCTGGAATACGTGCCTCTCTCAGACGGCATGAACGAATTAGCCCGCGTAATCAACCCCGGCGGTCATTTGCTGCATATACCCTGCCGGCCTTCTCCGGCCAGCACGTTGCTGGAAATTCTTTTTCGCTTTAAGCACCATCCACCGCGTGAAGTGATGCGACAGACCGAGCGCCATTTCGAAATGGTGCATCACTATCGCTTTCCACCGCTACAGATCATCGGCTGGAGTAAGAGCGCAATCCTCGCGCAGAAAACTTAGGCCGCTCTTTCAACGCACAAGTCGAATTATGCGATCGTCATCTGCGGCGGGTGACCCGCGACCATCGCGATTGGATGTCGAGAAGTAGATCGAGCCGTCTGGTCCTTCAACAACTTCGCGAATCCGACCATACTTACCGGCCAACAAATTCTCCTGACTAACAATGCGCCGGCCATCAAGAACTACGCGAATGATCCGCTCGCCCTGTAGACAGCCAAAGAAGAAGTTATTACGAAATTTCGGGAAGACGTTGCCGCGATAGAACAGCGCGCTCCCTGGAGCACAAGCCGGCGTGTATTCCAATAAGGGCGACTCGAGGCCTTGGCGACTTTGAGTGTGATGAATGAGCGGCCAACCATAATTCTTTCCGCGTTCTACAATATTTACTTCATCACCACCGCCGGGCCCGTCAAATCCGGAAGGTCCGTGCTCAGTTTGAAACATCAAGCCAGTCCCGGGCTGCCAGTCCATTCCCTGCGCATTGCGATGTCCAATTGACCAAATTTCCGGCCGCACATTCTTCTGATTGATAAAAGGGTTATCAGCAGGAACGCTGCCGTCGTCGTTCAACCGCAGCGTCTTGCCGGCGAGCGAGTCGGGTTTCTGCGCAAGTTCGCGTTCAGTTGCGTCTCCGGTGGTGATGTACAGCTTCTGATCGGGACCGAATTTCAGACGACAGCCCGCGTGAAACCGGGCCGCTGGAATACTCTCGATAATTACCTTTTCCTCAGTCAGCCCCGTGGAAGTTTCGCGAAACCGAACTACTTTGACTTGCTGGCCGTCCCCTTTGTAAACGTAGGCGAGGTAGAGCCAATGGTTCGCGCCAAACTGCGGATGTAAGGCGATGCTCATCAACCCGCTTTCGCCGGACGGTTCGACATCAGGAACTACAAAGAGCGGTTGGGTTCTCAGTTGTCCTTTTTCGTACACGCGCACGCGACCGGGACGTTCGGTGAAGAACATGCGCCCGTCGGGCACCCAAACGATCGACCACGGCACTTCCAGATTGGACACCACCGTCTCAACGCGAAAGTTAGTTTGCGAAGTGGCTGCCACTTCTGTTTCTCCAACCCCGCGCCCTGGTGGTGGCTGACTACAGACGGCCCCAAAACTGAGCGCCATTAGCGCGCATCCCAACAGCATTGATCTTTGCTTCATGTGACAGGTGCTCCAGAACAGCGCACAGCGTCCAGGAAGTTCTGCAAAAAGCGGCTGCAAGCGGCTCTTCCGGACTGAGCATAACGGGAGATCCGGCACGGGAAACGCAACGCTTGCGCTGCAAACCTCGCTAGGGGCAAAACTAGAATTGTCTGGGGGGCTTAATGCTGAATGTATTCGTGTAGCAACTTGATCTCGTCGCCTTGCTCGCTCAACTCCACCCGCATCAGATCGCGCATTGAAAGCATGCCGACCCAACGCTCGCCATCGACAACCGGCAAATGACGCGTGCCAATCAGCTCCATCCGCTCCAGGGCCTGGTGGGGAGTTTCGTCGCACCTGATCACCGCGCGCAACTCGCTGGTTACCTCGCCGACCTGTAACGAAACCGGATCGCGCTTCTGCAAAATGACGCGATGAACAACATCACGCTCGGAAAAAACACCGAGCAACTTTCCGCCGTCGTCTACCACGCAGACCGCGCCGATGTTTCTTGACGCCATAAACTCCGCGGCATCCTGGACAGTCGCAGACGACTTCATCGAGTAAGGCTCACGGTTGCGAATCACGTCTCTGATTAGCATCATGGCGCAGCTCCTGATTGGTTTTGTTCGGGTGCGCAAGCATTATAGGCGAGCAGCGGCTTTCTGTCTCTAGTGAAAAACGCAAAAGGAAGGAGGCGAAAGGAAGGAGGAAAAAGCCAGAAGGCCGGCGAGCTATTCAGCGTTACACATGGTTGGGGTCGGGAAGCATAGTTTCGTCCACGGTTGAGTTCATCTTATCTAAGCGGGGGCAAGCCGCCCTTCCCTACTGCACTTTACCCGGCTGCAGCCTCCTGACTTCGGACTTCTGTTTCCTCAGAACAACGAAGGTTGAGAGTTCGGTCTGACGAAAGTTCTGTTTGATTCGTTACCACGCGGTGTCTTCTTGTTAAAACCAAGTCGTTCGCAGTGGATCTTGAAGAGGCGCTCGGTCGCTTCCCAATACTGGCCTTTACCGCGCAACCGTTCCCCAAAAACACTCGAGTTCATTTTCCCTTCGCGCGCCTCTTTGATTCGGTTCAAGATGCGGTTTGCCTTCGTCGGCAGCCGCTCGTGCAAACGTTCCTGAAAATACGGTGCGACACTGCCGGGCAAGCGCAGCATGTTGATGAAGGCGTGAGTTGCACCTGCATCTTTTGCCCGCTTGAGTAGCTCAGGAATATCCGTCGTCAAACCTGGAATCACAGGTGCAATGCCTATTCCGACTTTGATACCGGCGGCGGCCAGATCCTTCATCGCGTGAAAGCGCGCCTCGGGAAGCGGAGCGTAAGGCTCGACAGCGCGAGCCGACTCGCGATCCGTAAACGGAATTGTGAAGAAGACCCCCAAACGCGCATCTCGAGATAGCTGCTGTAAGACGTCTACGTCGCGTCGTATGAGCGCCGACTTTGTAATCACGCCCACGGGGTTGCGAAACTCCGCGCACACTTCCAAACAACGTCGCGTCAACCGGTAATGAGCTTCCAGCGGAATATACGGATCTGAGGTGAAGGAAAACACGATCTCGTCGCCTTTCCACGAAGGCTTCAGCAGCTCTTTGCGCAATAGTTCCGGCGCGTTGACCTTGACCACGATCTTGCGATCGAAGTCGGTTCCCGCGCCGTAGCCGAGATACTCGTGAGTTGGCCGGCTGAAACAATAGGTACACCCGTGGATGCAGCCGCGATAGCAGTTCAGCGAGTAGTCGAAGCTTACGTCCGGGCTGTTGTTGTGACTGATGATGGTGCGCGTGTCAGTCTCTTCAAAGACTTCCAGCTTGGTTTCCGGCGGTTCGCCCAGCCATTCGACGGAATGCGTGAGCCAGGGATTCGGAGGATTTGCTACATACTGCATAGATGCAAGTCTGTCCTATCTATGCAACAAAGTGTAGCAGAGGACGCGAGGGATTGACCAGTGCCACCCTTGATTGTTCAGATCCGCCCAAGTCGCAGAGAAGCAAAGAATGATTGGCAGTTTCCAACAGCTTTTTGTTCGGAGTCCCTTGCTGCGTCCTATGTTGACCTAATCATTCAACCGGCTGTTTATGTCTTCCTCAGCGTCTCTGCGACTTGGCGACTTTGTGGTTAACTCGCGAGGCAGGGCGCCCACGGAGGGACGCCCTTACATCCAGGTGACGAAGAAGAAGCGATACTTGTCCGGATCCTGCACGGTGATAAAGCGGCCGCCCCAGCCTTCCTCAATCGGCGGTTTCACCTCGACATCCCTAGCGCGAAGGTATTCGTAGTATTCGTCAACGTCCGCAATCCCGAGGAAGAAATGCGCGCCGCGTCCACGGCGCAGCATGGTTTCCAAATTCTGAGCGAGGGTGATCTTCAAATCGCCCGCTCGCAACGTAGCCATGGGCGGCTCGCTCGCCGGGTTATTGGACTCAATCTCCAGACCCAGCTGGCCGTTGTAAAAAGCTAACGACTCCTTAAGGCTATTAACCTCGAGAAACAATAAATCCATTCCCTTGATTTTGATTTGCACGAGACCCTAACCCACGCTGGTTAACAATAGATATACCCCATAGCCGGCCACTGCCACGGCGACCCAGAACATGGCCTCCTGCGCCGAGCGATGTCGCTTCACCGGATTGCTTAGAGGCAGCGCCGCGTTTGCCGCCAGCATGGCGCTATGTGCCATTAGCACGCCAAACAAGATCACGAAGACCGCCAGCATTACTAAAGGCCACAAAAACCAAATCCATTGCACACGCACCAGGAACAGCAGAAAAAATCCGATGAGCAGACAGAGAAACGCGCTCAAGAAGTGACCAAAAAGGCCAACGTCCTTCGCTGCGGGCGCGGATAGGATCGTACCACTCGCAGCAAAAGGTTTTTGACGCTGCCGATCGTACTCTTTTCTCGTCGTTTCATCTTTGAGAACCTGATAAGCCTCATTGAGAGATTTCATTCCCTCTTCGCTGCCGCCCCGGTCCGGATGCAGCTGAGCAGCGCGGCGCTTGTAGAGTCGCTCCAGATCCCGGCCAGTCGTCTCTTCTTTAGCGCCGAGGATCGCGTAATAGTCTCTGCTGAGATCGAATTGGCTCATGACTGAGTGCCGATTCTAAGTTTACGTTTTTGGTTTTGCAATTTGCGTTTGCGGGAGCTCCCGGTGAGCACGATACGCTATGTTAGACTGAAATCATGACTCAGTCTTTTGCGCCTGGCGATGATCTACTGTTTCAGCTTGAAAGTGGTTTCGGATTGCTTCGCATCCTGGCGATTGAAGGAAGCGGTCGGGAAACAATCTGGCATCTCATGGCTTATGAAGAATTCTTTCCATCGGCGGAAGCTGCCGAAGCAGCACTCGCTGAACCACACACACTCCATGTGCGGCAGTCTCATTTGGCACTAACCGACCGGGCGTTTGAACGAACTCCGGCCGCGCGGCTTGGCAATCGACCAGTAACCGACGCGGAACTGCATTCCTATTATGAATGGTTGGAATCTGAGGAAAGACTAGTGTCTGACCGCTCGGCCCTTTTAATGCTCGGAATCCGATAATTGCCAATTGGCGATTGCCAATTGCCGATCGCGATTGGCGCTTAGCGGGTACAGTACGGGAGCGGTAGCGACCGCATTCAACGAGCGCAACATACTCGATCGAGTTTTGGGCGTGGCGGAATTAATCATCGACGGTTGAGCGTGCCACTCGTCGGATCCGGTCGCTACCGCTCCCGTACTGAACTGAGTTGTTGCGCTCGGTGCAGGCGCTCGCTACAGCTCTCATACGGTACCGATCCGCCAATCGGAAATCGGCAATCTCCTCGGCGCTCTTGGCGTATTCTTGGCGGCTTGGCGGTTGGTTTTTAGCTTAGGGTCCGAAACGGAAACGATACTCGAGCGAGTTCATGAAGCCGTTGATCATGTTGCGAGCGTTTCCGGTTGTTTCTACTTCCTGAATCCAATTTAGATAAAGCGCGTCCGGATCTCGTCGCAGGTAACCAAAATATTGCATCACAACGAATGCCTGGTTGTAATACTTGCTATAAACCTCCGTGCTCTCAGAAATCTCCCTCAGCACTTGCGCGCGCGTGCGCGTGCCATTTCCTAACGCAGCAATCCAAAAATCGCGGGCGGGATGGGTCACTCCAGCCGTCATCAACAACGTGTCAACGTATTGTGTGTTGTTAAGGCCATTGTACGCATCGACGAAGGCCGGCCGGGCCATGAAATCGTTGATGAATGCGATTTTCGCAGCTTCCAATTGCGCATCAGTGAGGAAGCCGCTGACGCGCGCCAAATCGGGAATGTACTCAGCGTAGTCGGGTTTGCGACCAAAACTAACGGGGTAGAAACGATAGACAAAGTACCCGCGTTGCTGAAACTCCGGCGACTGGAAGAAGTTACCTGAGACGTGAATCCGATCGCAGGTGATATCTCCTGGCGGACAGTTGTTAATGGTATTCTGCCAACCCAGAAATCCGGGAGGATCGGGATCGCGCCCGAGGAAGTCGATGTAATGCTGCCGCACAAAGAAGGCGGTCTGGTCGATCGGATTTGGCCCATTCGCCGTATCGTTATCGTTAATCGTGATGGTCGCAGAATATGGAGGCCCGAGCACGACGCCGTTGGGGTTACTCAAGCTGATGGTGAATGTCTCAGCTCCTTCCATATAAGCGTCGTCAACGATCGGGATTGAAATCGTCTTAGAAGTCTCACCCGCTGCAAAAGTAACAGTCCCCACCGACGCGGCATAATCGCAACGAGAAGAAGCCACACCGTTGAGCACGTTGCAGTTCGTGAGGCCGGCGGTATCCCCAGTTGCATAACTCACGGTGGCGGCGCTTGCCGTATTACCCAGGCGTGTAAACACGACCTGCACTCCACCTTGGCCTTCGTTGACAGCAAAACTCGTGGCGCCGGAAACAACTATGCTGTCGGTTGACGACGTTCCGAATTGTCCGCGGATCTCGCCATTTGTAAAATTGCTCGTATGAACGTTGATGTAATGAAGTCCTGCCTTCAAATCAGCAACCTGTTGCGGCGTGAGGGTTAACTCAAAATCGTTCAACTGCCCCAACGGTAGCGGGAACAGCACTCCGGCGTTGCTGCCAACGGCCGCGGGCCCGTGAATGTGAGCCTCGGTTTGCGCGCTGGTTAGTCCGCTGAAACTCAGCGAGAGCCGCGCGCTCTGTTCATCCGGACTTAGGATTAAGGTGGCACTTCCGGTCCCTGGGGAATTTGTCGCCGGAACTTGCTGCGCGCCGTTCAGCGTGGCAGTAAAAATTAGACCAGGCTTTGATTTGATCTCGTAGACTGCGCCGTTGGACAAAGAAACGACAAAGACGTTGCCGTTCGGACCGGTTTGAATGTCAGTTGTGATGCCAAAGTCTCGTCCTACCAAAAGGCTTTGGCTCTCGGCGAGATCAAACTTATCGAAGTTGTCAGCAACCAAATCCGACAGACCGGGATCGCTAAACGCAAAGTGTTGCCGGTCGGCCGACATCTTGAACCGGAATAGATAACCATTCGCGAGCGTAACTCTCGAAGCGCCAACTAGCAGATCACCTTCATACTCCGGACCCAATCCCCTGCCCCGCACGAAGCCAATCGGCGACGGAGCCACGGCGTACTTCCAACTGAATTCGGGATCGACGTACTGCGCGCCGGGAAGCATGTACAGCCGAGCGAGCGCTGCCTGCGGCGTGTCCGCAATATTGCTGGGCGCCCAGCGAAGTTGTTGTAGATTCCCAGCACCATAGGTGCTTTCAATAGCTTTGTACTCGGCAACGCGATTGATGGGACCGATGGCTTGGATCCAGCCACCATTAAACCCAGGGCGCACGCGATTGATTTCATCGAACGAATCGTCACCGTTTTCCTGAGTCCAGAGGTTACCGCTAAGCGGATCGAAGGCCATACCGAAACTGTTGCGCACACCGTAGGCGTAAATCTTTTTCACATTGGCAGCCGCTTCACCGCTAAGGCCGGTGCTCGCACTGAAAAAAGGATTGTCAGAGGGAGTGGTGCCGTCGTCGTTGAGACGGAGAATCACTCCAGTCATGTGGGCATCATCGGGTTCCGGCCCGCCAAACTGGTCATCGGGAACCGGGCCGCCGCTCGTGATGTTCTGAAGCAAGCCCCGGCGACCGTTGTCACCAAAAATAATGTACAGCTTGCCGTCGTGGCCGAAGCGCAGGACGCCGCCGTTGTGATTTCCGCGCGAGGTTTGGCCGCTATCCTGCTGCAAGGAACGCAGGCTAATGAGCTTGTGATCGAAAGTGAGTGTTGTACCGTTCCAGATGTAACGGTCAACACGATTGCCAAGGAGGGGCGACGCGTCGACATTACTTGTATCCGTTCCCGTCGTGCTTTCCGACCAGAACAGGTAGACATAGCCGTTCAGCGCGAAACTGGGATGGAGAGCGATCCCCAACAGTCCTCTTTCGGATGCAGAATTAACGGCGAGGTCGAGCACGGTACTGTGCAGCAACCCATTCTGGATTCGCTGTACCTTGCCGGTGGCCTTCTCCAGAACGAAGAAATCATTCGTTCCTATGAACGCCAGGCTGGTCGGCTGATCCAGACCTGAGAGAACGGTGCTTACGGTTAGGTTGGAATCCAGCATCACCGGCGATGCCGCCGCCGCTTGAGTGATTGTAAGTGCGGTCACTGAGTTGTTGGTCGCATCAAAATCTGTTTCGCTGGCGGTGACTGTTGCCGAGTTATTCAGCACTATTGGACTCGTGGGCACGACAACAATAGTAGCGATCGCAAAAGCCCCGGCGTTCAGTGTCCCTATTGAGCAATTCACGGTCGTGTTGCCGTTGCAGGTGCCCTGAGTCGCACTCGCCGAAACAAACGTCACGCCTGCGGGAAGCTCGTTAACAAGGTTCACATTCGTCGCTTGCGCCGGACCATTGTTGGTAACAACGATGCGATACGAAAGATTGGTGCCCACCTGTCCGGGATTGGGCGAGGCTGAGCTGCTTATAGCGAGATCGATACTG
>DASSCX010000170.1:0-8431 GCA_035697425.1 Pyrinomonadaceae bacterium
AGGGCGGCAGAAAACTGCCAGAAAAACAGGCACCTCGCCCCGATGCCGAACAACACGCTTCTTGATAACGTGCGCCGTTGTAAGGAGGGTTTGGTAGTCGTCCTCACTTCGAAGCGTTGAAATTATTGGATTCTGCAAGAAGAGCTTGAGTTGAAGTTAGAAGACGTCTGCTCAATTCGTCGAACCCCGAATCAAAGTTTCTTGGTCCCCTAGCCGGGCAGCCCAGCAGTGTTGTGACGGCACAGGTTGACATAACACGTTGGGCTGATAGGAGGGGGTGGGTGTTGGTTCCCCGCCCCCTTCTTGTCATCTGGCGCGGTCTAACCCACAAAAGGTGAGGTTGCGTGATTGTCGCCTACCCCGAAATCAGGCCAACGATCGCTGCTTGGCGGTTACGTCGGCGTATGAAACGCTTAGAAGACTCAGTCCTTTCGCCGGGGCCGTAGCGCCAGCCAGAGTCCGGTCGCCGCTTGTCAGGGCCTTCTTGATAAGAGACTGATCCATTTCTTCACGCGCTACGGCCAGCAACGTGCCAACGATCGAACGCACCATGTAACGCAGGAACCCATCGGCGCTCGCGCGAATTTCAATCATCTCGGCAGCCGCCCGCTCATCACAATGCCCGGCAACTTGCAGGCTGGTAATGGTCCGCAGGCGACCCTCAGCGTCTGATTGCGCGGCGGAGAAAGCCGTCCAATCATGTTCACCGAGAAATGCCTTAGCGCAATCCTGCATCAGATCCAATTTGAGCGGGCGCGCCTCCTGGTGAGCGAAGCGTAACCAGAACGGCGACATAACGGGGCCATTGACGATGCGATAAAGATAAGTCTTTTCGCGGGCAGAATAGCGCGCGTGAAACTCGTTGGGGACAATCTCGGCAGCGAGCACGCGGACATCCCTACCGGTATTTCCGTTGACCGCCGAACGAAGTTTCTCTGGCGTAATCTCCCGGTCCAGTTGCACACTCGCGACCTGACCTTCAGCATGAACTCCCGCATCCGTGCGCCCCGAGCCATGAACCACCACCTCGCGGTCATCAATTAATGACAAGGCTGAGGTCAACTCACCCTGCACAGTCCGCAATCCATCCTGGATCTGCCAGCCATGAAAATCGGTGCCGTCGTATTGAATGGTTAACTTGAAATTCATTCAACTGAACTTGAACTCGTCTTTGTGCTTAGTGCTTTGTGCTTTGTACTTTGTTCGCTACTGTTACTGGAATGGCTTTAGCCACTGATGAGTCAAGACTGAACGGCGAACAAAGTTCAAAGCACTAAGTTCAAAGTTCATTCCTTTCTGCTGCCAGGCTTGACCACGGGAATTCCCTGCCGGCACAGATCACAAAAAGCAGGATCAACCGCCGGAACGTCCAGGGTCGCCAACGCAACTCGCGTCACGCCGACATCAGCTCGACCTGAAGAACGATCAATGATGGAAGCGGCGCCGACGACATTTGCTCCTGCCTCCCTTAATGTCTCAACGGTTTCCAGCGTTGAACCGCCCGTCGTAATCACGTCTTCAACCACCAGAGTGCGCTCGCCAGGCTTCACAGAAAATCCACGCCGGATCGTCATCTTGCCGTCGACGCGTTCGGTCCAGATAAAGCGCGCGCCGAGCTGACGTGCCACTTCATGACCAATCACGATTCCGCCAATGGCCGGCGCTGCAACTAGGTCAATATCATCATCTTGAAAATGCTCAGCCAGGGCGCGCGCAAATTCTTCCGCTTCGCGGGGATGCTGGAGCAGGAGGGCGCATTGGAGATAGTTCGGACTATGCAAACCGCTCGTTAACACATAATGCCCCTCGAGCAAGGCGCCGGTCGCTTTGAATCGTTCGATTACTGCTGCTGTATCCAAGTCGTACCTCGAAAACTAATGCGTGTTACAATCGCCACCCGATGCCGCCGTTTACTAACCTGATTTCAGATTCTACTTTGGTCCAGGAAACAATCGAACTGCTCCGCGATTGTGGTGGCCGCGCCAACGCTGCCGAAATCGTCGACGCTGTTTTCAAAGTTTCTCATATCGACGAAGAATTGGCGGGTCTGCTGGTTGCCGATTTGGTGAAGGGCGATCGTCGTTTCAAAGTGATCGACAGCAAAACGATAGCATTGCAGGAAGACGACGTTGAGACCCGCTTACTGAACGCCCTGGACTTTGTCGTTGTCGATTTAGAAGCGACGGGCGCCAAGATGCCTCCCAATCGCGTCATTGAACTAGGCGCTTACCGCATTCGCAACGGCCGCATCGTCGATAATTTTCTGACACTCGTTAATCCCGAGATTCCAATTCCGCGGTTCGTGATTAGTCTCACCGGCATCACCAACGAGATGGTCAAGAGTGCTCCGGTCTTCGCTGATGTCGCGCCACGCTGGCTTGATTTCGTCAGCGACGCTGTTCTCATCGCACATAATGCGCCGTTTGATACGAGCTTTCTGAATCATGAGATTTCGCGTGTCTACCCCGGTCATCGCATGGTGAATTCCCACTTGTGCACCGTAAGGCTTTCGCGCCGCGTGTTTCCCGGCCTCAACAACTATCGCCTGGATACGCTGGCGGATCATTTCTCGATTGCTATCTCCAATCGCCATCGTGCGGGCAGCGATGCGCTCGCAACTGCCGAAGTTTTCTTGCACTTGCTTTCGCGCTTCGAAGAACACGGCGTCACCGATCTAGCGACAGCACGCCGGTTCCAATTCTTCGAGCCTCAAGATCGGGAAACGAAACCGAGAGATGGGGAAACAGCAGCGCCATTGCTCCCCTTAGTTCCCGGCTTCTAATCCCTCTTCCACTTCTGCTTCGTTTCCCGATCGTCGCTTTAACATCGCCCGCGTTAAGAACACCGCCACAACAAAAACAGCCAGCCCAAGACCGATCCAGGGATAGTATTGAGCCAGAACAGCCTTCGCTTGGGCACCATAGCGAATAGCGAAGTAGCCCTCGAGTAGAAAGCGAAAGCCACGTCCCACGATAATGGCAATCAAAAATCGTGTAACGCTGAAACGAAACACGCCAGCCGAAACGACGAAGAGTTTAAAAGGGAACGGCGGCGGCAACAGCGAAGCGACCAGAACAGAAATCACATCATAGCGATCGATCCAACCCTTTACTCTTTTTTGTTTCCTTTCCGAGAACCGCGCCAGCGCACGTTTACCCGCACGGCGCGAAACGTAATAGAGAATCAAACAACCGGTGGCGGAACCGGCAGTTGCGACTGCGGCATAGAACAGCATCCAGCGCGGATGCGCGGTGGTCAGCAATAACATCAACGCATCGGCGCTACTCGGCAAGGGCACAAAGCTCGAATCGAGGAGAGCTACAACAAACAGTCCGAGCGGACCGAAGGTTATTAGCACTTCGGATAAACGGTTGAGGCTTTTTGAAAAGGGATGAAGCACGGATAGGACTCAGGAGTCAGATGTCAGATGTCAGATGTCAGATATCGGATGTCAGGGCCCGGAAGTCCGCGTAGCGGACCGATGAATTTAGCCCGGCATTTCAATGCCGGGGCGGGATGGCCAAACTCGAGACCTAGTCGCTTAGCGACGAATGGATTTGGTTACTATCACTCGTCCGAACTTGGTGTGTCATCACTAAGTCAAGTGCTCTCGAATCATGCCCGCGCCGTCCTTCGGCGATTGATCAGGTAATAAACTACAACTGCGATTACTGCTAGTGTGGCTACGATACTAAGAATTACCAAGCCGTTGTCTTTCATAAACAATAGCACGCGCCGGCCATAAAAGACTGCCAGCACTCCTTCAACGTAGTAGCGCACCGAACGCGCGATCATTACCGTTAAGAGAAACTTCCAGCGTGGATACTCAAGCGTGCCGGCGGTGGCCACAAAGATTTTGAAAGGCAAAGGCGGCGGCAGGATTGCAGGAATGGCAATAGCAAACACACCAAAGCGCGCATAAGCCCGTTCGACGCGTTGAATGCTTTCCGGCTTGAAACGCTTGCGCAGCAACGCCTGACCACCACGCCGCATAATGGTGTAGAGCAGTAGGCAGCCGAGCACGGATCCGAAGGCGGCAAAGAGAGGGAAATAAAAAGCAGCGCTGGGATACTTGTAGCAACGACCGACGACAAGGTAGTCGTTGATCTCAGGCAACGACAACAAGGATGAATCAAGCGCACCAATCAACACCATCGCCGGCGCGGCAACGTAAAGTGGGACGCTGATCACATATTGCTCGAGCCAGCGTCCAATAGCAGTCAACCAATCAAACATTGGTCACAAGTTACAGGGTTGGGGTGTAAAGTCTCAAGTCTCAAGTCTCAAGTCTTAAGTTCTGAGTCTCAAGTTCTAAGACGAAAAACATTTTCCATTTCTCGTTTCTCATTTTTCATCCGGCTTGATGTTTTGACTTGATTCTGAGGGCAAGGCAGTTTGCTTCGTGCAAGTTCGTGTCATTTCGTTAACCGTCAAAAAGCGAACCACGAAGTGACACCAACAAACACTAAAACAAGGGCAGTAGTGCTTCAGACTTGAGACTGAGACCTGAGACTTATTTAGCGGGAGCAAACACTGACGGCGTGTCGTAGGTAACACCGATCGTGACACCGGAGTTGTGAGTGAAACTCGTGAGGCCCTTGATACCGGCGAAATCGAAACGCAAACCCGAGGCGCGAATTTGCATACCTAGTCGCGCTTCAGCTTGAGATTCTGTGCCGAGCGGTCCGTTCCCGGGGCGCGTGTTGGCGCGGCCATTAACTTCACCGGCAACGCTGAATTGTTTGTTGACGCGGAAGATACCGGCCAGCCCGTAGGTGATCACGTCGTTTTGGGTAAACAGCACAGTTGGCGCGGTGAGAATCGCAATCCCGAGGTTGCCGAACGTATTCAAACGTCCGTCATGACCAAACTTCTTACCCACGAGGATCGATCCGAACGCATTTGTCTGATTCAGACCAATGCCGCGCGATTGATTAGAGTTGGGCAATTGCACCCCAAAACGGAATCCCAGCGAGGGCCCGTGGGGCGATTCGGCGCGCAACTTTATTTTGGTGGCAAGAGTGAAATCCCCGGTGTCGTTTGCGGAATTCACGCCGGGCGCGAGCGTAAGCGGAATCGCTGACGGACCGCGCGAGTTAATGCTGAGAAAGTTCTGCGCGACTCCTTCGATCTGAAATTCAACATTTGGAGAAAGACCAACGTTAACGCCGATGACGCCAACACGCGTGAGATCACCAGTAAGTCCTGAAACGGGATACTTCGCGCCCTGCAGAAAATCGATGCCAGCCTCAATCCGGAGAGTGCCCGGTGGAATGATGTCCACGTCTTCAGTGATCAACGGTCGCTGTTGTGCGTTGCTGCCAGTCGCCAGCGCAAAAATTGCGAACGTGATCAAAGGAAGTTTGCGGAGCAGCATGCGCGGATTCTACTGCCTGGTATCGCAAGCGTCAATAAAGTTAATTTGGGATCGCGGGCGTCGACCCTATTGGATCGCGGGCGTCTCGCCCGCAATGAGCGCGAAGCGCGAAACACTGCGCGTAGGGCTCAGAATAAAACTGCCTTTTCTGCCTATGCTAAGATGCGCCGCATTCCCTTAGAGGTCTGGTTCTCAATCGTTAGTCGAGGTCACCTATGAATCGTCACGCTGCTTCCCTCTTGCGACTGCTGCTGCTGGCATTCTTACTTTCTTCCGTCGCCCCCCAAACGCTCAACGCCCAAACTCCTGCACCCGCTTCGACGAGCATTCAGATCGCGGGACTGCGTGCGCGCGTCACTATCCGGCGCGATGACCGTGGCATTCCTTACGTCAGCGCTGACAATGATGAGGATCTTTATTTCGGCCAGGGCTACGCGACGGCGATGGATCGGCTTTGGCAAATGGATCTCTTGCGTCGCAACGCGCGCGGAGAATTGGCGGAGATTCTCGGGACCTCCGCGCTGGAGGAAGACAAACGCCATCGGACTTTCGGTTTTGCCCACGTCGCGGAAGCCGAGGTAGCCCAGGCTTCACCGCAAGCACGAGCGATACTTGAAGCCTATGCCAAGGGTGTGAACGCCTACATCGAATCACTCGAACAGAAAAAACTGCCCCCGGAGTTTCAACTTTTGCAGTACCAGCCGCGTCCCTGGACGCCTGCCGATTCCCTCGTCGTCGTCAAACTTTTCTTCGAGTCACTCTCCACGACGTGGCGCCTCGACGTGATGCGCGAAGCATTCGCGCAACTCCCCCCGGCAAAACTTGCAGCGCTGTTACCGGAAACATCAGTTCTTGACGTCCTCGTTGTCGGTAAAGACTCAACGAGAAAAACGACTCAGGCTAATCACGGTTCGCTGCAACCTCTAAAAGTCTCCGTTGCGGTCTTCGAAGCACTCGTTAATGACGAAGCAAACCAGGTTCGCTCACTAAGCCGTGTCGGTTTACATGCCGAAGCTCTCGCCGCAAGTAATAACTGGGTGGTGAGCGGCAAGCGTACTGCTTCAGGAAAACCTTTGCTGGCGAACGATCCGCATCTGGCCCCCTCGGCGCCGTCGATCTGGCACCTGGTACATCTCACCGGACCGGGGGTCAGAGTCGCTGGGGTCACTGCTGCTGGACTTCCGGGTGTAGTAATCGGCCACAACGATCATGTTGCCTGGGGCTTTACCAACGTGGGTCCCGATGTGCAAGACCTCTATATCGAAAAGTTTGATCCGGCCAATCCGCTCCGTTATCAAACACCTAAGGGTTGGCGCGATGCAGAAGTGCGTCATGAACAGATCAAAGTGCGAAAGGGTTTCACTGATACTGCGACTGATGTTGTAAATCATGATGTCACTGTTACGCGACACGGACCGATCGTACTGGAGAAGGATTCGAAGCGATATGCGCTAAGCTGGACCGCGCTCAATCCGAAACTCACTGATCCACGGCAGGGTTACCTCCTTAACCGAGCACGGAATTGGCGGGAATTCATCACTGCCCTGCGGAGCCACACATCGCCGACACAGAACGTCGTGTATGCAGACGTCGAGGGCCATATTGGTTATTACGCAGCCGGTATAGTGCCCGTGAGAAAGTCGGGCGACGGCAGTGTTCCTTACGACGGAGCGACTGACGATGGTGAATGGGTCAGCTTCTTGCCGTTCGAAAACTTGCCGCACCTGTACGATCCGCCTTCCGGAATGATCGTCACCGCCAATCAGCGCATCATCGGCACCGACTATCCGCATTTCTTGACGCACTCCTGGGCTCAACCTTATCGCGCGCGTCGGATTTACGATCTGCTGCAGAAGACTCCGAAACTGACGGCTGATGATTTCCGTCGTGTCCTTGGAGACACCTATTCAATTGCGGGGTCAACATTTGCCCAGGCGATCGTCAAAAGTTTGAAGGGTCACGCTGCAACGCAACAGGATGCAAAGCTACAGCAGACGCTCGTGGCGATTGAAAAGTGGGATGGTCACGTAAACGCTGACTCGGCGGTGGCGCCCATCGTGGCCCAGATGCGGCTCGCTGTTCGTTCGAAGATTCTTACGGCCGCCCTCGGACCTGACCTGGTTAAGATTTTTCAGTGGTCAAACTTCGATACGACTCTGGACAAGATCATCGTTGAGCAGCCAAAGGACTGGTTGCCAAAAGAATTTGCTACTTATGCGGATCTCTATCTCGCGGCATATCAGGACGCGCGCCAGGTTTTGACCAAGAGTTTGGGAACGGACGAGAGCAAATGGGTCTGGGGCGAGATGGCGAAGGCGCGCTTCCCTCACCCACTCGCCATCGCACCGCTTGTAGGTTTGCAGTTCAGCATTCCGCCAGTGCCGCAGAACGGAACTGGTGGACTCCTGGGCTCAACGGTGAACGTCGGAAACTCAGTTTCGATGAGACTGATTGCGGATCCTGCGGCTTGGGATAAGACGCAACACGGGATCGCACTTGGCGAATCCGGAATTCCCGCAAGCAAACATTGGAACGATCAACTTCCTGACTGGCGCGCCGTCACGCCGCGTGAGTTTCCTTTCACTGAAGCGGCTGTCGCAGCAGCAACAAAGACGACACTGGTTCTGGAGCCAAAGTAGGGTTTTGGTTTTTGGGCTTTGGTCTTTGACCTTTGGACTTGGGTCTTTAGACGGTCTTTGGGCAGGGTCTTTGTTCAGTCCGTCTGTGTCTTAGTGTAGAGCTCTCCGTCCTGCGAAAGCGATCCACAAATTTAATGCGAACCTTCACGAAACGCATCAAAGACCAAAGTCCTAAGATCAAAGATCGTTTTTATGTTCGTTTGACACTCTGCAAACCCTACGTTAACTTAACTCACCGCTGGAAAGTCTCGCTTTCATCGTGCGTCCCGTTCGTCTAGTGGCCTAGGACACCGCCCTTTCACGGCGGCGACACGGGTTCGACTCCCGTACGGGACGCCAATACTTCAATCACCTACCGCGATCGAGGACTTCTAGTATTCAACTTCAATGAGGGATGGCATTAGAATCGCCAACT